>JAKMEW010000447.1 GCA_022425745.1 Rubripirellula sp. | reverse complement strand
GCCCTGAGTGGAGTGTCAAACTGGTTATAGAAATTGAAACCGAATCGCTAACCGAGATTCCGATGGTGGGACTTGGGTTTCGCCAGCCGTTTGCTGAATGGATTTTGAGCAATCCGCGTGCTCTGGATTGTCTGGAAATCACCGCAGAGCATTTCTTCGATGGCGGTGACGAATTGTTGTCCCGGCTCAGCGACCTTTATCCACTGTCGATCCATGGTCTCGGTTTGTCACTCGGGACACCCGGGCCGCTCGACTCTGAGGTTCTCGAGCAATTCGAGCGAGTGGTGCAACGTTCCCGTGCCAAATGGACCAGTGAGCATATCGCCTTCACGCGAACCGATCAGGTTGACTTAGGGCATTTGAATCCCGTTCCATTCAACGAAGACTCATTGTCGACGCTCGTCGATCATACGCGCGAGGTGATGGATCGATGTCAGAAACCTTTTCTGCTCGAGAATATTACTTCGTACCTCCGAGTCCCCGAGCAGTTCAGCGAAACGGAATTTATCAATCGCTTGTGTGAGCGATCGGGCGCTGGGTTGCTGCTGGATGTGACGAACCTGTTCATCAACAGCCGAAACCACGAATTTGATCCCATCGAGTGGCTACATCAAATCTCGCCCGAGTTCATCAGACAGATGCACATCGTTGGATATTCCTATTCAGATGGTGTCTGGCATGATCGGCATTGTGAACCGATTCAGGATGATCTTTTGGAGTTAGCGAAAGAGGTGATCGCCTACGCTCCGGTTGAAGCGATCATCATTGAACGTGATGGAGCTTACCCGACACCAAGAATGATGGAGCTAGAATTAGTGCGACTGGAGAGGGCGTGTGAGTCAGCTCGATGTCGTTAATGCTCTGGGGCAACTGTTGCATGACCAGCAATTACTGAAACGATTTATCGAGAATCGTGAATCGGTGATTGAGGAGCTGGCAATTACGAAGGATCAGTCGGCCTTCTTTTTGAACCTTGATGGTGAGCAGCTCAAAACGCAGGCGGATTCCCTTGTCCACAAACGCCGCGGTGAAGTGGCGGAGTTAATTCCTAACACTTGGCGTCGACTGGGGAAGCAGGCGATCTCCCGTTTCAATCAATATGCTGCCGAGGCGGAATGGCCTGACGGACACCGACGCCATTTTATGGATGCGAGTCAGTTCTGCGAGTTTCTTCGCCTGCACGCATCTCCGGGCTATCTAAAGAGCGAGCATCACTGGATCAAATTCCTTTGTCATCCGAAACGAATTTCTGTTCGTTTTGTTAGCGACTACATCGTGAGAGGCAAAAAGCGTTTTGCGATCCAGTGCTGCTATCGATATCGAGGGAGACCACGTTCCAAGGTGTTTTACCTTGGCGTGAGATAATATTCACGCGGTGTGCGGTTTGTCCTTTGATGGATTCAAGTTGCATTCACGCCAGTTGCTCCCTTCGCTTTGACGGCGCCGAAGCGATTTTATCGGACTGGCTTTTGTGGGTCGGTGTTCCGTACCGTGTAGTGCAATCCTCCGAGCCCGATACCAGATGGCGATAGGTAGACTTCTCGTTGGTCGGCAAGAGGGATTACCAATGAAGGATGAGAAAAAGGTGGTTCTCCTCTTTCAATTCTTGGGTCTGTCAACTGGTTCATCAATTTCAAAACAAGGTTGTATTCGCGTTTGCTCGCATCCAGTTCTCTGATGTGGGAGTCGACGTTCCTGCGGTTAAAATCGCCTCCACGAACATAAAAATCCATCATCTCTTCGAGTGTTGTTGCGCTTCCATCGTGGAAGTAGGGTGCCGTGAGTGGCAAGTTAAACAGGTGCGTTGACTTGAACTGTCCTTCACCGTCTTTGGCGTCAAAGTTGGGGACGACCGAGTCAAGATTAAGGTCATCCTCTTCGACGCCCGCATCAACTCGAAGGGGAGCAACACCCGTCGCCGAGAAAGGGCGATTGCCAACGTCCCCGAGAACAGCATGGCTGCGGCCATCGACGTAGTGGCATTTATGGCACCTCATCTCCTCAAAGGCATCAATCTGTTCTCGGCTAGGCGCTTCAGACGGGATGCTTACTAGTGTTTGCTCGTAGAGCGCCACTGCCGTCCCAAAAAAGATGGAAAAGTTTAGTTCGCTAAGTGAAACTTCTCGCTCCTCAGTTTCCCCATCAGGCGTTTCAACAATGGTCGTCACTCTGCTGGGTTCATCACTGAGGAAAGCATCAAGCGGGCCGTTTGCGAACGCCGCATCAATGAGTTCGGCGTAACCACGTCCATGGAGCAGTCCGAGTCTCGCCAAGTCCTCAACGATATCCCCATTTTGGTATCGCAGTGGGATTGAGTGACGAATCTTGTATCCGATATCAGCAAATTGGCGACCGTCCGCAGACATTTCTGCTGGGCTCAAACAAGGACCGACGGATTGGCTGGCCTGTGAGCCACCCGCGATCTGAAGTAACGCGTATCCTCCTCCCCGCGTCGGTATTGGGGTTGGGGTTCCGGTGATATTCAATCCGTTGAAAACATAGTTTGCCCGACCGTCCCAGAAGTTGTGCGTGCTGTCTGAGTTCACCGAGGGTGGCGCATTGCGGTCCGTGATTTGGTATTGGCCAGGTGTTGTGAAAACTTCAACACCACGTGCTACTTCCTCTCCATCTACATCTTCGAGTTTCAAGCTAAGAAACTCAGCATATTGAACGCCCAAAGAACCTCGGATGGTGTTGGGTGAACCATTGTGGCCGGGTGCGAGCGTGCCCGCCAAGATTCGGTCAGCTTGCGAATCCGCACCAGCAGAGTAGTGGCAAGACGCACATGCATAGAGCCCACCATTACCACTGCCGATCTGCTGATCCCAATAAAGTGCCTTACCGAGCAGAATCGCGAGGTCGAGTTGCTCTTGTGTTGCTACAGCGGCACTCAAGTTTGGAAGATTTACATTCTGTAGGGTGGTTCCCACATTGAGTGGTTCCAGCTTTTTTGAGTTGTCCTCTGGGGAGTTTGAGGATCTTTCTCGCGAAACTTTCACTTCCCGTTGCTCGAGTGATCTCTTTCGATTCGATTTGGATCGATCACCAGCCTGAATGACTTGGGATGAACAGATCAACACCAGTGTCGTGAGTAAACACTTGTCAACTAAGAAGCTTAACATCGTAATCCCCGTGCTGCGCCTTTTACGAACTACTAGACTATCGTATCCACGTGGCAATTAGGGCAGTCTGTCGCACTACCTATCTTTTGCCGCCGAGTGAGAGATCGTGTTGTGAGGAATCGCAACGAAGATGATAAGAACCACCAGAGTGAGGGTGCCCAGCTAGCTGATGGGAGCTGGTGACAGGATGGGCGATCCGAACCGATGGCCGACGTCGCTATTGGTTCCTCTGACTTTCTTCTCAGGAAAAGAGTTCTTTGCGAGGTTCGCCGTGGTTGGCTAGAGTGAAAGGCTGCCCGCTTGAGCTCTGTTCTTCGCGAGCGGGGTCGATACCCAGTCGCCATGCGATCGTCGCGTTGAAGTCTGTGACGTCTAAAACCTGATCATCGGCATGCTGACCATCCTTGGTGGTGGTGCCGTAAACTTGCCCCGCCTTGACCCCCGCTCCTGCCAAGAGACATGTAAAGCCATCTGGGTGGTGATCGCGTCCATTGTTAGGGTTGATCCCCGGTTTTCGGCCAAACTCAGTGGAGACCACCACGAGGGTGGATTCCAGCAGCCCTTTTTCGGTCAGGTGAGTCAGCAGTGATGACAGACCTTTGTCCAGCTTCGCGGCATTGTCAGGCAGTTTGCCGTAGATGTTGTCATGGTAGTCCCAACCACCAAGTTCGACTTTGACAAACCTCACGCCGCGTTCGACCAGCCGCCCCGCCAGCATGCACTTGCGGCTGAATTCTTCGCGCTGATACATGTCAACGATCTTTTTACTTTCATTTTCAAGGTCAAAGGCGTCGATGTCCTTCGAGTTCATGAACTTGAGTGATCCCTGGTAAGTGTTGATGTAGGCCTTTGTGTCAGCATTTCCATATCCGCTTTCAAAGTCCTGATTTAAGGAATCAAGGATCCCCAGCCGATTTGAAAACGCGGCTTCTTGAACAGCAGGATGGCGACTGACGAAGTCGATCCCCGCACTGGTGCTCTTCACAGGTAACGCGGCCCACTGCCCGGGGAAGAATCCTGCCGTTCCCGCACTACCTTTACCGATGCTCACGAAGTTGGGCAGGCTGTCTTGTTCGGTGGTCAGGCTTTTGCTGACCCATGCTCCCAGTTCGGGATGAGTGACCGAGGAACGTGGGTCGTAGCTGGTCAGCATCTTGTAGATGCCGGCGGGGTGCGCGCCCTGATTCGATTTCATCGAATTGATCACCAGTAACTTGTCCATGTGGTTGGCAAGTGTTGGGAAATGGTGACTCACGCGAATGCCATCCACATTGCTGTTGATGATCTCCGATTTTGCAATCACCGATCGTTCCACTTCCATGTTGAAGCTGTCGTACTGGCTCAATCCACCTGATAGGAAGATGTTGATCACCGACTTCGCTTTGGGCGGATTGGTCGTTGATGCAGAAACGTTGAGGAACGGGAGAGACATTCCCGCAAGTCCAACGCGATGGATAAATTTTCGGCGGTGCATGTTTCTATTTATGGAATCGGAATTCGTTGGAATTGAGCAGCGCCCAGATAAGGTCGTCTGTCGGATGTGTTGCGAGGGCTTTTTCATTCTCGTTGGGGAGGCGACCGAGAATCGCCTTCCATAGGACCTCGATTTGCTCGTCTGCGTTGTTAGTCTCAGCAAGTTTCTGCTGAAGGTAAATCTCGGATGGTTTGATAATTTCCTGCTCGAGATGACCATTCATCAGGTACAGGATTTGGGGAATATTGGGTTCGCGGTTAGCGCCATCGATCAGTTCCCGATCCGATTTGCCCATTAACATTGCAACTTCATGTGCACCATCAACGTGGCCATACGAAGAGACTCGCCACAGGTGCTTAGGGCCCGTTTCGCCGTTGCGTTTTTTCGCTTCAACTTCTTCGCGTCTTTGGAACGCACCACGGCCTGGGCCGTTAACCGAATAGGTTACGAAGTCCTGGACACCCATCGCTCGGGCTTTGTCATAAAAGTGCGTGAATCCATCCCATTTGAATTCGGACTCAACGTACTGATCAGGCGTCGCGATCTTGAGACTGAGGAAGGAATCGACGATGACTTCAGCAGGCATGCGTCGCACGATCGGTCCATCAAGGATGTAGTTCGGTGAGTTCTGCCCGATCGCAATCGCTTGGCTTTGATAGGTGCGGCTATTGAAGATCGCACTCAGGAATTTTTTTAGATCGTAATCTTCCGCTTTCATGATTTCTATCAATGCAGCGGTTAACTCGGGGTGATCTCCTCGTCCTTCGGGTGACAAGTTGCCCAAAGGACCCACGAGTTCAGTTCCCATCACTTGATACCACAGGCGATTGACGATGGACTTTGTGAATAAAGGGTTCTCCGGTGAAGCCATCCAATCAGCAAATGATTCGCGAGCGTTGATCTGTGGTCCAAAGTTGTTGTTTTCTAATGCGTCCAATTTTGCCTTGGTGAGGGCATGCTCGAGTTCCGGCATTTTGCCAAAGAGAACATCCGCTGCGATTGCTTCGAACGGTTTTCCGTCTTCGTATTGATAATCATGCGGCAGTCGCGTGAATCCCGTGCCGTTGCCATGAATCGCTGCATGTTTGACTCGTACCGATTCACGATAAACGATCCATTCGTCAAAGCTTTTATTTTTCAACGCACGGCGATCTTTGGCGTAATCTTTTTCAAGATCCGGAGTCGGATCGACACGAAGGTGAGTTCGTGAACTGAACGCAGCGAGCTTGTAGAAATCTTTTTGCGTCCAAACATCAAATGGATGGTCGTGACATTGTGCGCACTCGATACTTAGGCCAAGGAACGTTTTGACGGAATTGGCTAGGTGATCCAAAGCCATGGGTTCACGGGCGTAAAACCCTGTCGCTCCGTTTCCGGGCTTGTAAAGTGGGCCTCTGGCATTGATCAATTCATGAGCCATGCGGTCGTATGGTTTGTTGGTTCGGAGCGACTCCTTGATCCACTCACCATAGTTTCCCGGGTGATGTAATTTGTCACCGACGTATTTGACGCGAAGGAGATCCGCCCAGTAGTTGAACCAGTGGCTTTGGTAGCCTTTGGAGTCAAGAAGATTGGCGATCAGGCGACTTCGTTTGTCGGCCCGATCATCCTGAATGAATTGATCTAGTTCATCGATGGTGGGGATGCGACCAATCACATCGAGATAGATTCGTCGACAGAAAGTGTAATCATCGACCGCGGGCCGCTTTTCCTGATCGGCCGCTCTCTGGCCCTGGGCAACGATTCTGTCAATAAAAGTAGCGTCTTCAATGACCTCGATAAATTCAGTTGCTCGAGCCGACGTGGCCGGCAAACTGTAGTGGGCAAGAGTGATGCCAATTAAGAGTAATAGAAGGCGATTCATTGATAGATAGAGATGTCTTGTAATCCGCGTTTCAGGTTTTCATCGATCCATGGCAGACGTTTGATTCAACGTCTGTTTTTATTGTAGTCTGTCTACTGGTGTAGTTCAGTACGAGATACTTCATTTGGTGCTGCTGACAGTCTCTTCACATTGTCCTGCACGTCAATTCAAGGGTTTCTAATGTGTTTTGATGCAACTTCAAGTTTCGTCGCGGGCGGGGCAGCGTATGGTGTGTCCGCCTACTTGCTGCGACGGAAACACGCGAGGCTGAAGTGGGGTGCGGTCGCGCTGATGGGCATCACGATGATGCAGTGGGTCGAAGGTTTCCTCTGGCTCGATGGTCCTTTGCCCCATGGGACGGTCAACAAGGTTTTGACCATTGGGTTGATCCCTGTTGCTCTACTTGCACAGGCATGGGGTCCTCTATTCGGGTCGGCATGGGAGGTTCCCATTTCGAAACGCAAGTCAGCATTCTATGGATTACTGACCGTCGGCTTGCTGTTTGTGGTGATTGCGAGGGTGGTTCAGCACCCAACCATGACACAGGTCACACCTCAGGGATTTCTCAACTGGTGGTCTCCTCAGAATCCGCCAACTTTCCCGGTCTGGGCGTACGGCCTTTGGGCCTTGGTGATCGGTATGCCTTTTTTGATTTGGTGGAAGCCGATGTGGCAAGCTCTGCTGATCTGCTCGTGGGGTTGGTTCTGGGCTACCCTGAGTTTTTTGATCACCGACAGCGCTGCGAGCTACTGGTGCTTCTTTGTCTCTTTCTATGCGATCTTTGTTTTCATCTACGCACTGATGACCCCGGATTCACCGCCTCGCGATGCGGGAGAGATGGGAGAAAGCGAAGGCACTTCACCACCGCTGCTCATTTGTTTGACCCGTTGGAGATGCAGCGACGGAAGCCTGGACTGGGTTCCGTTAAGTTGGCCGCACCTGGAAAGGTTTTTAGAACTAAAACTGAGTGCTTTCCACTTCATCGTCGCTGATGATTGCGTCATCAGTTGCCACAGCGATTTTTATCGCTTCCTTGATCGAGCGAGACATCCATTGATCTTCCTCGCCCTCGGTCACTCTGCCAGCCGAAATGTAAGCGGCATAAATTTGAGCCGCAGCTGCGATGACTACGGCTTCGCTGTTTTGTAATTTGAGATGCTTTGCCATTTGAGATTGACGATTTTCGGTCGTATGTCCTTAGAGTTAGTCTGTGTCCAATGTTGATCGTGGTTGTGTATGGCTACTTATGTTTATCTGGTAGGAGGATCAAGGCTATTAAGCCAAGGATGTTTAAGAATCCCAGTACTCCGAGTACACCTGAATGGCCCTTTGCCATTGCATAATTGCTACATCCGAAAATGAATACGCCGACTCCGGCAAGCAAGGCTAATAATCCAACGGGGCCTGGTAGAGCTAGTGATCCGAACTCAAGAGCTAGTCCGATCAAGATGAACATGTTCGCTTTAGATTTGTATTATGGTAGCATCCGACGGGTCCCCGCGATAACAATTTACTGATTTAAGTGTGCAAGTTTCGTTGCTCCCACCACCCGTACTATAGATGATTGGATTTGCTCCGTGTTGCTGATCTCAAATATGGCGAATCTGAGTAAGGAGTAATCAGTTATTTGCTGTTTTAACTCGCAGTGTGGATTTCCACGCCCTACGTGAGATTTCATGTTTAGAAAGGTTGACGGGGATAAGTCGCCATTTTGCTATGCGGTGATCGAACCTAGATGCACCGCAAGGATCCTGGTTCCTGCCAAGAATCATTCACCGGCCGGTAGACCGAAATTTGAAGAACGGTCGCCGCGATTTTCTCGATCGCAGGATTTCGTGCAGTGTGAGAGCGCTACTGCTCACCTTTGGTTTGGCGTTCTTACTGCTCTGGTAACGACTGCTGGAGCTGTAAAAGATGCTACCGACCTTCTGGTTCAGTGGCTTGGACCATCGCCAATCTTCTGCGTTCGCCGCAGGTATCGATGAGGTGGTAGCCACAAGGAAACAGATGATCAGAGTTTGACGGACAGGTTTCATTTCAGGCTCTCTCTCTGCTCGGTGTCGTGATTCTTGCTTTTGTCCGATAACCGCTGCGTCTTTCCGCAGGTCACCGGTTTTTCCGCTTTCGATCCTGATAAATCGCGCTCGTTCCTTGCTGGGGTAAGTCATCACCTTTGGCAGTTTAGACCCATTTCACCAACGGTAGTGCTTCATCAGGCAAAACAAAGGTGCTCGAAATCGCGTCATCGTCGGGTTCGAGTAAGTCGGGAAATTGATGCGGTAACGCTTGAACCGCAAAGATCTCTTGAACGGAACCCTTGAATCTTACGAAGCCGATTTCATGTCCGCTCCTGAGATCAACCACCGAGACGCCGCAAACACGATCCTTGACTCGCTCGACCAACGGAATGCCGCTGAAAACAGCAGAGTCCCGGACCTGTGAGATACCGACAAAGGCATAGGGTCCAATAATTTCGATACCACGAGTGAACCCTGGAAGCTGCGTGACAGCCTCGAAACTCCCGGTTGATAGATCCACTATTCCGATGGATCCCGTTCCGGATTCAGCGATCCAAAGTTTACCATCGTGCCATCGTGGTGAGTGTGGCATCGAAAGCCCTTGGCAGATCACCTCCCCCGATCCAACGTCGATCAGTATACCGCCACTCACTTTATTTTCGCGCCAGCCTGCTGCTTCATTGCTTTGTCCAAGCGCGGTCACGTATCGCGGTAATCCGTCAACCATTGCCATGCCATTGAGATGACATCGATCCTGCGGAGAATAGCCGTCAATGAAACTCGGATGCCATTTGGGAATAAATGAGTGTTCGCTGTCCTTCGTGCAAATGCAGGAGAAGCGAGTGTTGATGAACCAGAGATCAGGCGATGTTGTTTCGCTCGGGTTTGTGAGATTTTCTGATGATCTTGGATCGTTCTGGATCCCCCACGCCATCTCATGGATATCGATGTCACCAGTGAAATGAATGCTCTTGGGCAAGAAGCAGGCATCGACGGGAGAGGTCTGCGAGAGAGATTGTGCCAAAGAAGGGTTGTTTTGGAATTCGATAATGGCGTTGGAAGTCCCGACAGCGAGGCGGCCTTGGGACGCCGCGATCCCCATGGGTTTCGAAAACGAACGAAAATGAGTATTCAGCTCACCTCCGACCGCTCGCAGTGCGATCACATAGCCAGCTTGATAGGTTGACACCAAAAGGGAGCAACGCAAATGCGCCAGCAGGTCGTGGAAACTCTGAGTATAAGCACTCGAAAGATCGTGTTCTTGGTCGTCCAATGAATCACTGTTTGTGGGTTCCATGCAAAGACCAATCTTGATGAAGGGATAAGGATGCCAATGGCCGAGGCAATATCGTTTTTATCAGCCACAACCCTATGGAATCTTCAGCGAAGCAGAAGATTTTGACATCGATCCGTCAGTGACTCTCGCACGCGGCGGTGCGAGAGTCACTGCGGGTTTGTCATGGCACACAGGCCTAGAATAGCCTGATGATCACTTCATTGCGACGTTTTCCGATCACCTCATCGAGGTCGCGACCCCAGTTGAATAACGATCGATGAACCGCAGCAAAGAAGGCGTCGGTGCCCGCATTGCCGATCAAGTAATCTTTCGCGTCATCATCCGGTAACGAAGATGAATCGAGCAGGTAAGCGCCGTTGAGGCCTCCGCTTTCTTCACCGGTGAGGTGATCGAGTTTCTCGGAGTAGGTTGCGTCGTTTCGTGTCCACTCGTTCGCGATCGCGTCAATCGCATCGAGATCATCCTCGTGCAACCACTCCGTAGCAACCAGAAGGTCGTCACCGCGTGATCCGATGACAAAGTCTCGAGCTTGTCCGCCAATCAGGACATCGTGGCCACGGCCGCCATTGAGGGTGTCCGTGCCATCACCGCCAGTCGCAACATCGTTGCCCCTGCCGCCGTAAACCCAGTCACGTCCGTCTCCTCCACTGAGAACATCGTCGCCATCTCTTCCTTCGATGTAGTCACGTCCCGCTCCGCCAGTGATGATGTCACGTCGGTTCCCGCCGCGTAGGATATCGTCTCCATCACCCCCCTCAATGACAGCGGTCTGGTACCACTCTTCGCTGCTAGTATTTGGTAGCCAGCTGGAGAACGTTAGTCCTCCGCGATAGAACTCCCATCCCTTCTTGCTCTCGATCTTAGCTGTGTCATCGCCGTCTTGCAGGATGATGCGGATGCTATTGATTTCGGATGGCGCGAACGTGACTTTTGTTTTGCCCTTGCGTCCCCAGTCAAAGTTCGCATCCACCACGATCTTATCTCGATGTTTGGAGACGGTGACCCTATCATCGCCGTCCGTACCTCGCACCACGAGTTGTTTTCCGAGCAAGCGAACAGAAGCTTCAACAGGCTCGACTACCATTTCGAAAGACATGCTGGTCGCAGCACCATCGCTATCAGTCGCAGTAATGGTCACCGTTTGAGTGTCCTCGGGGAAACTCGTCCCGAAGGACCAGTACCAATTTCCATCCTGCTGTGTCACATTCCCGATGGATGCGTTGAGAGTCATGAGGTCATCACCGACATCGCCGAGGCTACCAGAGTTAGTTGCCATCTCGCCTTCGGCGACGGTTTCCGTTGCCTTGTTCATGCCCATTGCAGGAGCAACATTGTTGACGATCAGAGTGAAGCTGGTCGTCGTCACCGCACCATCGCTATCGGTCGCGGTGATGGTGACCGTCTGCGTTTCGTCGGGTCCGTCAGTTGTCTGGAATGACCAGTTCCAAGTTCCATCACTTTGGGTCACCGAGCCGATCGATGAGCTGATGGTCACCGTGTCATCACCAATGTCGCCGAACGTACCGGAGTTGTAGGCAATCTCGCTCTCGTTGACGGTAACGCTCGCATTGTTGACAGCCACGGTCGGAGCCACGTTGTTAACGATCAAAGCGAAGGTAGTCGTGGTGACCGCTCCGTCGCTGTCGGTAGCGGTGATCGTAACGGTTTGTGATTCATCAGGCCCGTCACTGGTGTCGTAGGACCAGTTCCAAGTGCCCGCAC
>JAKMEW010000445.1 GCA_022425745.1 Rubripirellula sp. | reverse complement strand
CGACAGGACCGAGAAAAGCTCTTGCGTTCGATCATCGAACCATCGGCAGTCATTGCGCCGGGTTACGGGTTGGTAACCATTTTGCTGACCGATGGCAGCACAAAACAAGGTGTGTTGATCGAGGAATTAGAGGATGGCTTGACGCTGCAATTGGCGGATGGTTCGAGTCAAAGAATTTCTAGGTCTGACGTTGAGGCTCAATCAAAACCGACTTCGATCATGCCAGATTTAAAATCAAATCTGACGCTACGGCAAATTCGCGACCTTGTCGCTTTTTTGAAAACGCTATAGCGGAAAGAGCGGGAGTGAATGCTTTTACGTCGTCAGAAGTCGTTGGCGGTGGCTGGAGCGGCGACCGTATTGTCTGAGCGATCGGATTTTGATTTACGATGTCAATGGAGTCCTCTTGTGATGCTTGAGATCGGACGCAATCGTGAGTTGTGGCCATCGTGCGGTCTGGCCATCGTGCGGTCTGGCCATCGTGCGGTCTGGTCGTGCTCTGGCAGAGAACACTGAGGATGCAAAGAAAGCGAAAGTACCTAGGGCGGGACTCGAACCCGCACAGCCGCATTTGGCCGGGGGATTTTAAGTCCCCTGTGTCTGCCAATTCCACCACCTAGGCATTTCGCATGTTTTGATGATTGCTTTTCCATTTGGGAAAGCTTTTCCGGTCGGGTGGCGACCGCCGGATTATTCAAAAGTTTATCAAAAGTTTTGCCTTTGAACAGTGATAGGGAAATCGGACTTAGCAGACGTGAATCTATTGGTTTTTTGCAAATTGAAAGCTCAATTTTTTTCTGTAATCACCGCTCGTGCGGTTCGGTTGGTTGCAATCAATATCTCTGGAGAGAACGGAGTGTATGGACTCGGCATCGGTCACCGAGTTGCGATGGGCGCCTGTTGGATTGGCGCTGTTTGTTAGAAAACGCCGATCATCCGTATTGCTGCAATCGCAGTAAACGCAAGAAGGATTGTGTTGAACCAACTTTGTGAAATTCTTTCAACCAGCCATCGCCCAAAATAGAGTCCCAGCGGTACTGCCGCGGCTAGGGTTACTCCGATCGTCAGTGAGTCTCGGTGAATCAGTCCCAGCTCATAACTCAGCGGCAGCTTCGAGATGTTGAGGACGAGGAAAAGCCAAGCCGAGGTACCGATGAGTTCCCACTTGGGAAGCCGAACGGACAGCATATAAAGGGCAACCACGGGGCCCGCCGCGTTGGCAAGCATCGTTGTGATTCCTGCAAGCAAGCCCAGGACAATGGCAAACCAGGGCTTGTCCGGAATATGGTCAAACCACTCCGGTTTTCGGGATCTCGTGACCTGTAGCACGATCAGACAGAGAATGATGGCGCCGACGAGCGTCTTGAAGGTTTCCTC
Source organism: Rubripirellula sp. (assembly GCA_022425745.1). Lineage (GTDB taxonomy): Bacteria > Planctomycetota > Planctomycetia > Pirellulales > Pirellulaceae > Rubripirellula. The sequence goes on along the minus strand of JAKMEW010000445.1, from coordinate 2,797 downwards.
ATCAAATCGATCCATCATCAGCCATCCAATAACGACGCCAATGAGCGTTGGTGGTAAAAGCTTTTTCACTTGCGTCCAGACCGCTTTGCGTCCGAAGACAAAGATGGCAACACAGTCGCCAAAGACCAGCATCGGGAGGAGGATACCGGTGGATTCCTTGGTACCGAAAATTGTCGCGTAAACGACGACGTGGAACATGCTGATTCCGGGAAATCCCGACTTCGAGAGCCCAATTCCCATTGCTCCCAAGAACAGCATGAACCATTCAATCGCGGTCACGGATGAAGTCATGTTTTGGGTCGATCAGAAGTTCGGGTCGATCAGTAGTTCGCTGGCTGAGTTTGCAGTCTAGGGAAACGGTCCTGCGTTGGCAAACCCTGCGATTGATACCGTGTTGTTGGCAGAAATTAGTGGTGTCGGGGAATCGTCAATGCCAATGATCGCTAGAGTGCAGGCCACGGCTGACCGGAGTCATGCTGGATCGGTGTAACTTGATCATTGAGAAATGCGAACAAACGGGTTTTTGACACTCACCTGTCGGTTGTCGACGCTGTAAACTACTCTGTATGGACAAATGTCCAATTTTCTGGCAGGTCTGCTTCGTGAAATGACGTCGTGAAATGCAGTGTAAGTGGTTCTGGTGCTCGACGCAGCGAAACCAGTTGTGTTCGATTGAGTTTCGAGAGCAAGAATTCAACGAGCGAAACGAGTCAATTGTATGCACGGATCGATTTGCGTCATTCTGAAGAAGTTCATCGAGCAGAACTACGGTAGAGAGACGTGGGCGGAGATTCTACGTTTGGCTGGTCATGATGGATTGGTACTCTCTCCGATTCAGACCTATCCCGACGAAGCCGTGTTTGCGATCGTCGGTGCGACCTGCGAGCACTTGGAAATCGATCTGAAAACTGGTTTGGAGGCGGTGGGTAAATTTGCGGCTCCCGAGTTGGTGCGTTTTGCCAAGGGGATGCTGCATCCCGACTGGAAAACCTTCGAGTTGCTCGCGAACATTGAAACCTTGATTCATCGTACGATTCGCGTCAGTAACCCTGAGGCTGATCCAGCAAATATTCAAGCCTTCGAGCTTTCCGACGATCAAGTGCAGGTCGTTTATTCATCACAGCGTGGCCTTTGCTCTTTAGCGAACGGGATCTTGCAGGGTCTCGGTGACGTCTTCGATGAGGAGTTGACGGTCGTCGAAAACACATGCGCACAAAAGGGCGATCCGTTTTGCACGTTCACCGTCACCAAAGTCACACATGATGCAGAGATGCCGTCTGAGGCTGGTATGGTTTCGACGGCGATTGGCAGCTCGTCGAGCATTTCACCCGGCAGCGTTTCTGGACATGATCCGAGTTCGGATCCATACGGTATGACCTCGGAAATAGATGAATCCGAGATGGATAGTGGGACGGGTGACGTCCCGGTGCATGTTTCGAGTGGTAATACCGCAGGGAAATTTGTCTACACCGGTAAGACCGAGCAGTCTAGCGACAGTGACACGCTTCCCTCGTCTTCAACCATCGTTCCACTCCCGAAACGTATTGGGAGATATTCAGTTCATGAGGTTCTCGGACTTGGCGGTATGGGGATCGTTTACCGCGGTATCGATGAAACCTTGATGAGAACGGTGGCAATTAAGACACTGAAGAATGTGAAGATCGAGGACTCGAAGAAGGAACAGTTCTTGGCTGAGGCGAGGCGTCTGGCAAAATTGAGCCACCCTAATGTCGTTCAAATCTACGACGTGGGAAAAGTCGCTCAACGGCCCTACTTTGTGATGGAGTTTCTCGAAGGGTTATCGCTTGCGTCGCGACTGTCTCGGGGGCCAATGAGTTTCCACGGAGCACTGCGGATCTTCAAGCAATTACTAGACGGTCTTCACGCGATTCACCGACTCGGGATCGTGCATCGTGATATCAAGCCGGGTAATGTGATGCTCAGTAGTGACATGCAGCAATGCCAGTTACTCGACTTTGGACTCGCTGGAGATCATGCCAACGCTTCGTCCTCGGGTGGGGCAAGTGTCAGTGGTACGCGAGGCTACCTGCCACCGGAAAGGTTGAAAGGGTTTCCAGGTGATTACCGCAGTGACTTCTTCAGTATTGGTTGTGTTGCGTACGAAATGCTGTCAGGCAAAATGTTGCACGAGCTTCGTCACGCTCAGAGCGACAATCGACTGTACCTCAAGGTGATTGACGAAACAGAGCAATGGAACGCAATACCTGACCCGCTCAAGCAGATCGTTATTGGTATGCTGAATCCGAATCCGGACGACAGGATTTGTGACTACGACGAGATTTGTGGCTTGATCGCACCACTGCAGGGTAATTCTTTCTCATCTGACGATTTCGCGATTTGACCCTTTAGAAGCGTCTGATGTCAAAACTTTGGTAACGCTAACCTTGTATTGATACTCTTGGCAGCGATGGAGTGCCGAATTCTTCTCAGTGATCTGCAAGTTGGTTACGTAATTCGAGAAACTTCGGGAAGGATGCTCGAGGAGAGAGGGAAATGAGCGACAAGCAACGTGACGATGAACTCTGCGATCATCATCAAAACGATGGCGAGAACATTGAGGCATTACAAGAAGACTCTGAACCTATACCGGCTGATTCTGAATTCGCGCTGTCAGATTCTGGTTTCTCAACGATTCTCAATGAACGCCTCGAACAAGAAGCGATCATTCAAAGTGACGAATCGGAATTGGAGGGACAGCAACCTAACGCAGCGCGAGTTTCGAAGCGGTGGAAGTTGCCATTGCTGCTGTTTTTGGCGACATGCGGGAGTACGTATC
>JAKMEW010000419.1 GCA_022425745.1 Rubripirellula sp. | reverse complement strand
ACCCTGAGGTCATCCGTGCCACCAAGACCCAGCGCGACGCCGCCAAATTGGGGAATCAGGAGGCGAAATCTTTAGTCGATAAACTCGATAAAAACTCCAACAATAAGTTGCTCTCAGAGGTCTATCGCGGGCCCCGCATTCGAGTCTGGGAAATGGACATCGAAGGCCCTGATTTTCCCGATTGGCCACCGGTCAGCCATCAGTTGCTATTTGGTGACGAAACCGATGCGGAAAAGATCAAACTAGATCGAGTCGTGAGTCGCTTCGCAAGCCGAGCATTCCGCCAACCGGTCGAATCAGATGAAATCAAACATTACGTGGAATTCATCAATACGAGAATTCGCAATGGCGAACCTCGTGACCTTGCCATCAAGCAGGGAATGGCAGCGATATTAACTTCACCTCGTTTTTTGTATCTCGATGAAGGTAACGAGGAAGTGGGCGCGGAATTGGCACCACACGAAGTTGCTTCAAGGCTGTCGTACTTCCTTTGGAGCACAATGCCCGACGACGAACTCATTGCTTCGGCGGCGTCGGGCGAACTGCTCAAGTCAGAAGAACTCACAAGGCAGGTTCAACGCATGCTAGGAGATCAACGAGCTGATGCCTTCGTTGAACATTTCACTGACGCTTGGCTACGAATCAACACGCTAGGCTCAATGCCACCTGACCCAAAGGCGTTTGAGTCTTACTACAGGGACCGATTGCAGGATTGCTTCAAAGCAGAGACGCGTCTGTTCTTCCGCGACTTGCTTCAAAGCAACGGATCCATTGTGAACTTTCTTGAAAGTGACTACACATTTCTGAATGGACCACTCGCCACTCATTATGGCATCCAAGGAATCCATGGCGAGGAATTTCGCAAGGTTGCGTTAAAGCGGGAAGATCATCGAGGTGGATTGCTAGGGCAAGGTAGTGTACTGACACTAACTGCTAATGGAATCGAGACTTCACCCGTGGTTCGAGGCATCTGGGTATTGGAGAACATCCTTGGTACGCCACCACCGCCACCGCCACCCGACGTTGAACCCCTAGAACCCGACACACGAGGGACGACAACCATTCGCGAATTACTCAATCAACATCGAAGTGTCGCGACCTGCGCTGAGTGCCATCGGCGCATCGATCCGGCGGGATTTGCGTTGGAATTTTTTGATCCGATTGGCGGGTACCGAACACACTATCCCAATCGTGAGAATAAAGGAATCGAAGTTAACGGAACCGGTCAGCTTCCGAGCGGAGAGTCCTTTGAAGACGAGCGAGGTCTAAAAAAATTGCTAGTTGACAGAAAGGCGCGTTTCGCAGAGACGCTGTGTGAGAAACTGTTGACTTACGCAACGGGGCGGTCAATGACATTTCGTGATGATGAAGAAATCAAACAGATCTCCGCCGCGAATGCAAACGATGGTTACGGCCTCCGAGACCTCGTTGTTCTCGTCGCTAACAGCCAGGTCTTCAAGCGTCGATAATCGTGGACTCACAATCTACTTGGTTCCGCACAAGAGGTATCAGAAGATGTTAAAAATTGCCGCTGCCTTCGCTTTGCTACTTGTCGGAAGTTTTGCAGAGGCTCAGCAGTGGCGTGAACTGTACGAGCCACGTATGTTCGACGGCATGCCCGTTCGGGTAATGAAGCCAATTGACTTCGATCCAAGCGAACGCTACCCCGTTATTGTTTCACTGCATGGCGCGGGTGGTAAAGGCACAGACAATCATAAGCAGCTAAAAGACTGGAATCGTCAACTGGCTGAATCACAGCGAAGAAAAGATTTTCCCTGCTATGTCGTAGCACCGCAGGCTGCTGAACTTTGGGACGCTGATGATCTAAAAAACACCAAGGCCTTAATAATGCAATTACCATCGGTGGACATGAACCGTATCTACCTGATGGGACATTCGATGGGTGGGCACGGAACGTACATCTTTATTCAACTTGATCCAAACTACTTTGCAGCGGCTGCACCATCGGCTGGTAGCGGTCTTAAAAGAACCGAAAATTTCATCGATCCCATGAAGATCAAGAATGTGCCGATCTGGGCGTTTCATGGAGATCGAGATCCTGTTTGCCCCATCGAGAAAGATGAAAAAGTATTCGATGAAATAAAACGTCTTGGCGGCAACATGAAGCTCACCATTTGGAAAGGTGACAATCATGGTGTATCAAGCAAAATGATCATTGGAAGTGACAACGGTGTGACCCATTTTAGCAGCGAGCGTTGTGACAAATCAGCGGACTTCATGACATGGATGTTTTCGCAGTCGCTAGTAGAGAGCAACTCTGGCGCGAGTTCCTCTACTGAGTGGAGCAAGCACATTGTCGTGTCAGAGACGACGAGCATGATTAATTCGGCGGTTTGCAATGACTTCGATAAGGATGGATCGATTGATATTCTCTCATCCTACGATGGACGAGTTGTCTTACTGAAAGGTCCAGACTGGACTCCACACACGGTTCATGTTTTTGACGAAGGACGCTCGCGAAACGAGCCGCGAACCAGCTGCATTCACAGTTGCTTGATGGATGTTGACCAAGACGGTGACCTAGATTTTTGCGGGTCAAATAACACTGTGTTTTGGCTTGAAAGCCCACAAGACCCGTTCGGCAACAACGAATGGAAGTATCGATCCGTCGACGATGAGATCCTCGGTACACATTGCTTGATTACGGGTGACGTCAACCTTGACGGTAGTCTAGATCTGATTGCGAACTCGGGGCGTCCCGAAGGGACGACCGAGATACCAAACTCACTAACATGGCTTGAAATCCCGCGAAACCCTCGCATTGCAACGAGTTGGTTTCGACATGTTTTTGCGGATCGTGACGCACCGGGCGGATCGCATTACACCGGGATAGCAGATATCAATCAGGACGGTCGTCCTGACATCTGTTGTGCTGCCAAGGGAGGCGAAGGTTTTCCTGGTGGGGAGTGGTTTGCGTGGTGGGAACAACCGTCCAATGCAGCGGATCGTTGGACAAAGCATGTACTTTCCGCCAACCAGCCCGGTGCAACAAATATCCATCCAGTCTACGTGGATCAGGACCAAAACATCGATTTCATTGCCACCCGCGGGCATGGCCAAGGCGTTCTGTGGTTCAGAGGGCCAGACTTTAAGGCATTGGAAATCGACTCAGATATCCGTGGTCCACACTGTTTGGCGACCGTTGACCTAGATGGAGATGGCGATATCGATGCCGCAACGTGCGGTCAGGATGTAGATGGTGCAGCGGTCTGGTACGAGAATTCGGGTGATGGTCAGTTCACCAAACATCACATCGGCGCTAATCAGGGGGCCTATGACATCCGCGCCAGCGATATGGATGGAGACGGCGATCTCGACCTATTGATCGCAGGCCATGTCAGCCGAAACATCGTTTGGTACGAAAATCCGGTTGAGCCTCAATAAGTGAGAATGAAGGAGCAGCGTCTCCGTCCTAATATACTTTGGGTACTTGGTGTCTCAATTGCACTGCCGATTCTTGAAGTATTAAGTGTCATGTTCGTGCGCCGTTGCCTGCGTCACTGTCTAATATGATAGGTCCGAGCAGACTCTAAAATTAAACAATCGTTTAGGGATCATGAAAACGCACTCAACTAAGGTTCGCAAATCCATCATTCTCATTTCGACGATAGCCACGTGCTTACTCTGTTCAAGTCAGTTGCCGGCTGGGAGCCCGCCAAACATCCTTGTCATTTTGGCTGATGATGTTGGCCGAGAAATTCTGCGGTGCTATGGTGGCTCGTCATACGAGACTCCGAACCTCAATCAACTTGCCGCAATTGGCGCAAGGTTCGAACACTGCTACGCCATGCCGGTCTGCCACCCAACTCGTGTTACCTTTCTGACCGGCCAGTACCCACGTCACCTCGGCAATCCGAAATGGGGGAGCTTTCCAAAGCATGCAGAGGGGCAAACATTCGCGAACGTTGCAAAAAACGCCGGCTATGCAACGGCTGTTGCGGGCAAGTGGCAATTGTGCCTACTAAAAAACGACATCGAGCAGCCGCAAAGAATGGGATTTGATGAGTGGTCCTTATTTGGATGGCACGAAGGACCACGTTACCACGACCCAATGATTTATGAAAATGGAGTACTGCGAACCAACACGGGAGGTAAGTACGGCCCGGATCTTTATGTTGACTTTTTGGTCGACTTCATGCGGGAAAGCCAAGGACGGAATCAGTCGTTTCTAGCGTATTACTCGATGGCACTGTGTCACGATGTTACAAATGACCTCAAGACACCGGTCCCATACGGACCGCGAGGCCGCTACGACAATTACGCAGAGATGGTCGAGCAAATGGATCTGCAGATTGGCCGACTAATGCAGTTCCTCGAGTCATCGGGGCTCGACGACAACACACTCATTCTTTTCACTACAGATAATGGAACCGCTGCCAAATCAAAGCTCTACGCAAAAGGTAAACGGAACGATTTTGTCTACGAGAACATCATCTCAGAGTTCAAGGGCCGGTCCGTTCCCGGTGGTAAAGGAAGGCTGACTGACTGGGGCACGCGAGTCCCAATGCTGGCCGTATGGAAAGGGGTGATCACCCCAGGTCAATCATGGAATGACTTAGTGGATGTTAGCGATATCCTACCGACACTGGCAGACTTGCTCGATGGAGCACTTCCTGCGGATGCTAAACTCGACGGCCACAGTTTCGTCGATCTGTTAAGTGGAGAAGGCCACTCGACGCGAGAGTGGGCCTACGCCGAACACAGAGGCAGGTTCTTCGTCAAAACCCAAAAACGAAAGCTGTACAGCACGGGTGAGTTCTACAACACCGAGGCCGATCCATTTGAGAAATCGCCGCTCGATACGGCCAAACTCTCGAAGGAGGCGACCGCCGACTGGAAACTGCTGAGACAAGCGATCCAGACTATCCGTTAACATCGATCTATTCTTGGGGTAGCCGGATTGACTTTCCCTTCGACGGTGAAAGCTCAAGACTCTTGAATTGGATTGACACGGCTGGCAAGTTGAACCTGACGTGCACGACATCATTCACGTTTGGGATTTCGACTGACAGTGTTTGCCATTGGGAAGACTCCTCAATGGGAATGGAGATTTGATTCTCTGGCATGAAAGTCTTTTCGTTTTGATTGCGCCAGTTCAGTCGGATAGGTTTGTCGCTAGAAGATTTAATCGTCATCGTGACGTTCACTGGACCACTAAGTTGGAATCCGTTTCGAATTAGGGCTGGATTATTTTTACCTTGTGGGACGATACGCATCACGCCTTCAGTTCGTTCTAGTATGCCGCCACGTACTAACCA
>JAKMEW010000415.1 GCA_022425745.1 Rubripirellula sp. | reverse complement strand
ATCCCAAGGTGATAGCAGGTATTCAAAGAATGCACCAAATTGACCGCAGCCAACCTGACATAGATCGAGCGCCGCGGTGCCGAATCGCCGAATGCCATGAATGTCGTGACTAAAAAACTCTTCGATCGCACCGAGGGTACTTCGCATCATCGCACCTCGGTCATAGTAGAACCCGCACCCCACCAAAGTTTTGCCAAGCGTTTTTGAATCACACACCGTGACACGCTCTCCATTGCGGTAAGCACCGCCTCCGCGAGTCGCCGTGTAAAGATCGGATCGAGCCGGATTGAAAACAACACCCACCTCAGGTTTTCCCTGATAGTAGTAGGCGATGGAAACGGCAAAGTGGGGAATCTCGTGGGCGTAATTGTTGGTTCCATCCAGCGGATCAATGATCCATAGATGCTCCGCGTCAACACTTCCACTGAGTTCTTCCTCACCGAGCAACTCGTGCTCTGGATAAGCCGCACTGATCAGTGCCGCAATCGCTTTTTCACTCTCCAGATCCGCGTCACTCACAAGGTCATAGGACTTCCCGCCCGAGGCTGTTTTGTCGCTCATCACCACGCCATCACGAAGATAACGCATCAACACTTCGCCACCCACTTTGGCAGCTTGTGTTGCAACTTCCAAGAGAGCGGAGTGATCGGGTCGCATGATTTCGGGTTCCATGGTTTCAAATTCATTTACCTGTGAGCGTGATCGCGGTTGGCAAGTAATCGCCCACCTCGACTCCAATGACTCTAGTCGTCTGAAGAGACATTGACTACCGAGGCAAAAATTGCATCACGCGGGGAACCGTCAAGCGATGGCAAAAGTTCAACGTTCAAGCGAAACCATGTACGGAATCGAAATCAGTCCTGAACCGAAATCATGGATCAACTCGGACGATCCCAAAAGAAATGAAGCGTTTTCGGCTTCTGGCACATCCCAACACTCTGACTGCGATACAATTCTCCGCTCGAGCGCAAGAGACCTGCCAACAAAACTCCTACCTGAACGGATTTCAACATGCAGCATTCAAAAAAATCCATCGGCCTCGTGGTCGCAATCCTCTTCGCCTTTTCCGCATCAACCACTCAAGCGAGTGACCTTGGGTGGGTTAATCTCTTCAACGGAAAGAACCTTGAGGGTTGGTCACAAAAGAACGGCACCGCCACCTACCGCGTCGAAGGTGATGCGATCGTTGGCAAGACCAACGAAGGATCCCCAAACTCCTTCCTTTGCACCGACAAACTTTACGGCGACTTTGAACTAAAATTTGACGTTAAAGTCGATGACGAACTCAACTCGGGTGTTCAAATCCGCTCGCAAACCACCGATGGAACTCCGGCTGGACGCGTCAATGGCCCACAAGTCGAAATCGCCATCAATGGCTCAGCAGGTTACATCTACGGTGAAGCGGCGGGCGGTTGGATGACACCCGATGACGTTCGGCAGAATCATGATCACTTCAAACGTGGTGAGTGGAATTCCTACCATGTCAAAGCGGTCGGAGCACACATGATGGTCTGGGTGAATGGCGAACTCGTCTCGGATCTTGTCGATGAAGCCAAACTGGAATCACACCCAAAAGGTTTCATCGGTTTGCAAGTTCATGGCATCGGTAAGGGAACCGGTCCCTATGAGGTTCGCTGGAGAAACCTGAAACTCCGCGACCTGTCCAACTTCCAATCCTTGTACAACGGCAAGAACCTCGAAGGCTGGACCACCAAAGGGAACTGGATCGCACAAGCCGATGGATCGCTTCTGATTCAACCTCGTGAAGGCGAGAACGGCTGGCAGCGCTACGACGCTTACATCTGGACCAACAAGCAGTACAAGGATTTCATCCTTGATCTTGAGTACGTTTACCCACCCAACGGTAACAGCGGTGTTTTCTTCCGCGTTGGCGACACCGTAGATCCCGTTAAGCAAGGGATCGAAGCACAAATCCTTGACACCTTTGGCGACGATGAAGCACTCGGTGCGCACGACCACGGCGGAGTAATCAGTACCGTGGGGCCCACCAAGAACATGTCAGCTGCTCCTCATCAGTGGAACCGCATGGTTGTTCAGTGCGTCGGTTCACAACTCGCCATCGAACTCAATGGTGAGAAAGTGGTTGACGTCGACCTGAGTGAAACGCCCGTCAAGGATCGACCCCTCAGTGGTTACATCGGCCTGCAAGATCACGGCCAACCCAACAACCTACGCTTCCGCAACATTCGAGTTTTAGAACTGTAGGTTCACACGCCTGAAGACATGGTGGAATCATCAGCAGCGAGTTCCCCATGACATCCTCGTGAATCCACTAAAAAACGCCGCTCAGCCCATTCGGCTCAGCGGCGTTTTCTTTTATTAAAGAATGATCCCCAAAGCTCGAAACGGAGGCTTGTGAGGTTATCTTTTCAAAATCAGCTACCTACTCAAAGCAGAATAGCGAATTGTTGGTTCGCACAATCAACTTGCCACCCGCGATCGCTGGTGAAGCGAGGACAGGTTCGCCAAGATCAACCTCGAGAATTGTCTCGGCCGAGTCTCCCTGGTCTTCAACCACCAATCCAACACCTGATTGATCGAAGATGTAGATCCTGCCGCCGGCAGCAACCGGAGTCGCCCACGTTCCACCGAGACCTGAAAGTCGTTTCTGCCAAACCTGCTCACCATCAGCAACAGTGCCCGCAACCAAAACTGATCCCTTCAGTGAATAAAAACGATCATCGTTCAACACGGCACTCGCATTGCGTGGCGAAAGGCGACTGTTACGCCACATCACCTCCGGGGTCGTTGCACTTTCTCCAACATTCAGAGCCATCATCTCACTGCCGGGTAGCAGCAGCAAATCGCCCGCCGGAGTTCCACTGGCAATCTTGTCGCCACCCTCTTCGATGATCCACTTCACATTCCCGCGGCGTGGATCGACGCCAACGATGTTGCTTCCTGATTGCATCACCACTTCAACTGACTCGTCAGGTCGATCGATCGCAACGGGTGAACTCCAATTACTCTGGCGTGGCCGAGCCATCCGCCAAAGGTTCATTCCGGTCGCGGCATCGATTCCAATGGCAAAGGAATCACCTTGCGCTTCAACCTGAGCCACGATCGCCCCTTCCGCGACGATCGGCGAGGAAGCCATGCCGATGTCGTTGCCAGCCTTCGGATAATCAAACCCGAGTCCTCGGTACCACAGCAGATCACCTTCAAGCGATAAACAGATAAGATCATTGCTGCTGTAAAACGCAAAGATTCTTTCGCCGTCACTCACTGGTGAGGGAGCTGCGTTGGCGCTGGTTGGGTGACAGAATGGACGCCCCGTGGCACGGAATGACTGTTCCCATAACTTCTTACCGGTCGACAGGCTGACAGCGGTAATGAACAACTGCTCGCCTTCTTGGCCGCCCGAGCTGGTCGTGATGACACGATCCCCGACCACAATCGCTCCGGCAACGCTCTTTCCGGGCATCGACACTTTCCAAGCAACATTGCCACCTTCGCCGACCTTGATTTCAGACGGCGCACTTGCTGACGCGCTCGTCCCATCTCCGCGAAAACCTAACCAGTTTTCTGAGTCGGCCGCCAACGCACTCGAAGAAGCATTCCCTGCAAGTAAACCCAGCGTGCAAAAGGCGGCTAGGAAACGCCGAAGCACCTGCTTTTTGATTTTGTAGTTAGACATGTTTTACTATTTTAATGATTGATTTGTTTTTGATTTGAGATTCAAACAAGTGACAGATTTGTCAATCGCTTGAACAACTACTCGCCACTTTGCAAACCTTTGCCGGTCGGGTCGGTGACGCGGAATTGAAACTCCCAACGCTGAGCCCAAGACTCTTCCTGTTCGTTCTGACAGATCTTCAAGAGGATCGTGTTCTTGCCCTTCTTGAGATCAAACGGTGCAACGTATTGATCGAGCATGCTGCCCGAGTGGTAAACTTCAGTCGCCATCACTTCCTTACCGTTAACCCAAACCTTGTTAGCGTTGATGCAACCGAGTCGAGCCTGTGCGGCTTTGGCATCAGCCGCATCAAACTCAGCGTACAGGTAAGCGACCGCACCTTTTTCTTTGTTGTAAGCATCGGCAAGGTTAACGAGCCCTTCGTCGTTCGATCCGGCAACATCTTGCCAAGCGATCTCTCCGTTTTTGCCTTCGTGCTTGACCGTCAAATCAACACTTCCGTCAGCTGCGAACTGTTGCTCGGGCGCATACACCGCGGCATAACCGACGCCACGTTCATTATCAAACGGTGCGATGCTTTTCCAATCAAGGATTAACGAGAAAGCATCCGCCGTGGTCACCGATTCGCCAAGCTTGCCGAGTGCTTCAACGATGCGTGATAGCTGCTTGGGATGGCGAGCTGCGGTGAGAGCTTCCCGATAGATCGCGACCGAACCTTCGGCTTGCGACTCAGAAAGCAGTGCAGCCTTCACAATCGCTTGCTCAACCGCCATCTCACGAATCGCAAGGCTTGAATCATTAAGAAGCGTCTGCAACATGCTTTCAGCTGCTGAAGGATCTTCACGCCGAATCAACTCCATCGCGATC
>JAKMEW010000344.1 GCA_022425745.1 Rubripirellula sp. | reverse complement strand
TGCAGCCTTCACAATCGCTTGCTCAACCGCCATCTCACGAATCGCAAGGCTTGAATCATTAAGAAGCGTCTGCAACATGCTTTCAGCTGCTGAAGGATCTTCACGCCGAATCAACTCCATCGCGATCCCACGACCGATCGCGTTGTGACCTTGGTCGTTAACGTATTCCTCCAGCACGCTCAGGCCGGGAGTTCCGGATTGCTGCGCGATCCCGAAAACAATCCCGCGAATCCAGTTCTCAGCGATCGGATTCACACCGTCCGCACCATCGAGAACCTGAGTGATCTTGTCGGCTGGAAGTTCCTGCAGTTCACGCGCGGCAGGAATCGCTTTCTCAAAACCTTTTCCCTCGGTACCCACACCGCGGACCGATTCGATTGCTTCTTGAATTGAATCGGCTGCCTGAAGCGTCGCGGGAGCACTGATCGCACAGGCCGCCGCCAAAGCCGCCATGCCTCGAAGGGATCGTCTCCCTCGCCTGAATAACTTTGCCATCTCGGGTGACACCCTTTTTGGTTAAATCGAAAAACGGACCTGAATCTCGCTACCTTGCGGAGTAAGACCAAGCTTCCCAGTTGCGTAGGTGCCGCTGGGATCAAAAAAGGCACCACTTGCAACACTGCTTAAAAAACCAAGCCGATCAACAAGCCAACGCCTCTTCGCAATATTCTAAAGGTTGCCTCGCCGATTAGCACGACCGGGCATCGGAGCAAAGCAGCCCACTACCTAATGATCGGGCTAATGATCGGGCGATCTGCTCTCTAAAGATCTTTGCAAGCAGAGTCCCGACGTCTGCCGTTCACTCAAATGCCCTTCATTTCTCGATTTTTTCACCTCCAGTTGTCATTTTGCAAACTAAGGTGAATCAATGCGGTCTGGAAATCGGTCAACCACGGAGAAACACGGTTGCCCGCAAAATCGACTCGAAACCATCGCTTCTTGAAACCACATCCGAAGATTGAAACCGACGCTGTGCTATCCCCAAAACGACGCCAGAAACTGCAAAAACGTCTCGACACCGAACACGGCTACCGTGCCTACTGCGACCATGACGTGGAGGTTGGTACCAACGCATGCGGTCATGGCGTCTACGCGGTTCGTCAGTTTTTACCAGGCGAAATTGTCATCGAAGTCGAAGGGCAGTTCATGCCCACCAAAGGTTATCCGGGATCGGATTACCTGATGGAACTGACCAAAAAGTGGTCTCTCGAACCTGCCATCCCAGCCGTCTTCATCAACCACTCCTGCTCGCCCAACTGCGAACTGGTTCAGCTATCTGATTTTGAAATGCTGATCGTTGCCATCTGCAACATTGAACCGGGAACGGAAATCACGTTTGACTACCGATGGACCGCTCACGAGTGGACACCGAAGTGCAAATGCGGCTCACCCAACTGCCGCGGCTGGGTGTGTGATGCCGATGAAGTCAAAAAGGCAAAAAAGCTTACCGGCAAGAAAAAGAAGTAAGACAGCTTCTTGTTTCTCAACCAATGCCTAAACTAACTAATGCCTTAACTGGTCTATGCCCAAACTGGCAGCCATGATCTGGCTCGCATCAATCGAAGACATGAGAGTCCGACCGATTTTCTAGTATTCAAAAACCGCCAGCACCGGTCGATGATCTGACGCAATCGGTTCATCGATCACGCGGCTCTCTTTTAGCTTCAGCCCTGTGGTCTGTTGATAAAAGATGTAATCGATCCGAGAACTCGGTTTACCCGAGGGCGCTGTCGGCTCGAAACCTGAATCACTGGTGTGCCGCCAGTGTTCAGTCAGAATCGCGATTGGCTCCGACTCAGGTGTCGCGTTCATGTCACCCGCCAAAATACTCGGCAGCTGATCGGCTCCGGCAAAATGTTTGACGATCGCTTTCGCCTCGGCCACGCGGTCCTCTTCAACATTGTGCTGGAAGTGAGTACTGATGAACTGCAGACGTTTGCCATTCTCCAATCGCACCGTCACCGCGATCGCACCACGAGGGTAAGTCGTTCGCTTTGCATTACTGTTGCTGTAGGGCAGCGGCTGAATGTGCACATCTTCGATCGGTAAGCGGGACAAAACCCCGTTTCCGTAAAGACCACCATCGTAATGTTGTGTGGGGCCGAAACGTACCGCCATGCCGGTCAACTTCCCGAGCTCTCTCGCTTCATGAATTCTCGCGGACCGTCCAACCCCAACATCGATCTCCTGCAGTGCGACCAAGTCAGGCTTGGTCTCTTGAATCACGTTTGCCAGTCTCGGGATGTCATAAACTCCATCGGTTCCCTGACCGTAGTGAATGTTGTAGCAAAGAACCCGAAGCGTTCTCGATTCCTCGGCGTGCAAAATCGGGGACAATGCGACCAAAAACGCAAGCACTTTGAAACAACCAATCAACCGGTGATGCATTTTCTCTACCCAACCATTGAATGATAAAACGGATCTTCGCGAGACCTTCGTAGGTCAGAAGCGGAAGAACCTGTGAGCGCTAAACAACCAGTAAGCCGAAATTCTGATTCTCTTCAAGATCTTCAACTGGCTTACTGGACTGGACACATCGTGAATAATGCGGTGCCAGAGCGTTGCATCATAACGCCAAGATGATTCGTCGGCTAATGAGCAAGACTTCTTCGATCAACATCTTTCCTCAACTGACCAAACAGCTATCTGACCACACGGCTAGCCAAACCCCTAGCTATCTGAACATTCAGCCC
>JAKMEW010000241.1 GCA_022425745.1 Rubripirellula sp. | reverse complement strand
AAGTTCCGGAGTGAGTGCGTGGCTGGTGCAGTAGGTTTGCGACAGTACCATCGAGCGAACGATTCGCTTCACATCCCAGTCCCTTTGAAAATCAACGGCTAGCCAGTCGAGTAATTCGGGGTGGCTGGGTGGTTCACCCTGACTACCAAAGTCTTCACTCGTTTTCACCAATCCCGTTCCAAATACCTGCTGCCAAAAACGATTCACAGCAACTCTCGCAGTGAGTGGGTGCTGCGTGTCGGTGAGCCAATTCGCTAACCCAAGTCGATCCTTCGAAGTGCCATCGGGCAAAGGGCCAAGGAAGGCGGGCGTCATTCTTCCAACCGCTTCACCGGGTTGATCGTATTGCCCGCGAATGAGGACGTGAGAAGTTCTCGGCTCTTTGGTCTCACGCCAAACAAGGGTTGTAGCAATTTCTTTTTCTAATGCTTCTTTGGCTTTGCTGGTGCCTTTTTCGAGATCAAGTAAGGCTAGCCAATCAGGATGTAAACAAAAAACGCTTCGGTAATACTTCTGTAAAGCTGCTTTTGTTTCGTCACTTCGTTCCACGACCGGAATGCTGACCAAGTCAATCAGTTTCTTGGATAGCGGGATGGAGGGTGATCGATAGGCGTAAGTGAATTCGGATCCGCCTTCGTGGTTGATCACTTTAAAGTAAAGATCGTTACTGCCTTTCTTGAGCTCTATGTCGATTTCTTGGTCGAGCGGGTTAATGGGCCGAGGACCCCTGCTTCGAGAGATTTCTTTGCCGTTGAGGTAAACGATTAGACCGTCATCAGAATCACACAGCAAAGTGACTTTCTGCGCTTTTGGTGATTGAAGGTTTTGATACATCACCAAAACGGATGATCGGTCAACCACGATTGGCAGATGATGAACGGCGACCGGACTGAACTCTACTTGGTGATGCCAGGGATATTCTACATCCTCGTAGGTGAACTTCTCATCCTGAACAAACGCCTGTGCTTGGGATGCAAAGGTTCGTCCGTACCCGGGGTTGGGGCTCTCAATCGGAAATGGACCTGCCGAGTAAATTGGGCCGAGTGTGACCTGCTGACTCTCAGGAATTGTAGGGTTTGAATTACCGAGGCTTAGTTTGACATGTTTGAATTGATGCTTTGCAAATGAGCTTTTGTAGTGTAGTTGTACGCGAACTTTGAGTTTTTGATTTTCGGTGTCCAGCGGAGTGAAGACGAACCAGGCGTTGCGGCCACCGGGAGTTTTGTGTCCCGCAACTGCCCATCCTTCACGTTGATTCATCGATGAGTCAATGGCATAGCGAACGTCAAAGGGGCCGTCACTTTGTTCAACGTCTGCGAGGGCGTAAATCGGAGAGATTTTGCTCCACGGTTGATCTTTGTCTGGATCACCGACTTCTATAGTGACTTCAGTGAGAACGACATTGCCATTGGGGGAGGCTCCAACCAAATCTTTCTCTGACTCTACAAGTCCTTCAAGATGCAGTGTCTGCCATGCCACACCGGAAGGCAGCGGAGCGATGATGGTGGTAGTGTCCTGATCTGCTGCTTCGCCCATGAGACGAAAGGATCCATCCTCCAATATCTCCATCGCTATGTCAGCTTTCGATTGAACCAGTTCAGGTCGTAGCGTTTGGATCGCAGCATCGCCACTCTCGTCGAGGGATCGTTCCCAAGCGATTTGAGATTGATCGACGGTTTCGATGGGACCCTCGCGTTCTGATCTAAGATCTTGGAGTGCCAGTTCATATTCAGCAATCAGCTCTTTTTGTTCCGTGGTCGCTACCGGGATCACAGGAGCCGGATCTTTCGAGTTTCCATCCATTGCCCTCCCGTCGAGACTATTGAAGAAGGCGGATAGCGAGTAGTATTCGCGCTGCGAGATGGGGTCAAATTTGTGGTCGTGGCATACCGCACACCCCACCGTTAAGCCCAAGAAGATGGTGCCGAACGCGTCGGTTCGATCAATGAGGTTGCGGGCAAAGACCTCTTCATAAATGGAACCGCCTTCATTGGTGGTCACGTTCAAGCGATTGAAACCACTTGCAATAAGACCTTCTTGACCAAGATCAGCAATCAGGTCTCCGGCGAGTTGCTGCGTGATGAACTCATCGAATGGAAGATTTCGATTGAACGCATTGATAACCCAGTCACGGTAAGGCCACATCTCACGATAGTTATCCAAATGCAGTCCATGCGTGTCTCCATAACGAACCACATCCAACCAGTATCGACCGAAGTGTTCTCCGAAATGTGGCGACGCTAACAATTCATCTACCAAGTTTTCGTAGGCATCCCGAGAGGGATCGCCGAGGAACTTTTCCATCTGTGCACGACTCGGTGGCAAGCCGGTGATGTCCAAGCAGACTCGGCGAAGAAGTTCAGACGGGGTGGCTTGACCGTTTTGTGTAAGGCTTTTTTGTAAGATCGATTTCTGAATAAAATGATCAATTACCTCATTCGCTGAATGGATCTCTTTGGGTAACGAAGGAAGTTGTGGCGTTTGGAATGCCCAAGGTTGTTCGATTTTCGCTCCCGCTTGAATCCAACTTGTTAGTAGTTGTTTTTGTTCGCTTGAGAGTGGTTTTTGAAATTCTGGGGGCGGCATCACGGAGTCGATCTCGTCAGAATGAATACGATCCAGAATGAAATCGCGATCAGCATTTTCAGGGTTGATGATGGAGGCAAGACCATCGGGTGTATCGAGTCGCAAGTCCGCCTGACGATCATTAGCGTCGGGACCATGGCACGCAAAGCAATGATCCGAAAGGATTGGGCGTATTTCACGTCTGAAGTCGGGCGACACTTGTGTTACCGACTCAGCAAAGGTGATTTGCCAAGCGGGGGAAATGATCAAGATCGCCAAAAAGAGACAATATCGCATAAATGTACGGATTTGATTGCGTTGCACCTTGGATCGTCATGCACCGTTCATTGCAGTGCACCAATTCGTCTCGGAATGGATTCTCCTTTTCCGAGCACTTAGTCTACTTTACCGTGGAGTGAGGGTGATTCAAAACTCGTCGCATGATGTTGCTGATTTAAGAACCGTCCCGCATCTGAATCGACGTTTGTACCGATCATCCGATTAGAAGAGGCAGCAAAATTGCGGAGGAGGTTCTTCAGCCTCGGTATCGACCCCAGCCGCCACCACCGGGAGATTCGATGATCAAACGATCACCTGGCGTGACGTTCGTGGTGGTTCGAGCGTCTAAGGATTCTTCGATCCCCTGCCGGATTAACCGATTGCGGCCTGAGCAACCATCTTCTCCATTATTGAGCCCGTATGGCTGTGTTGTGCGTCGAGATGTGATCAGCGATAGCACGAGCGGTTCGAGGAATTCAAATTCGCGAATCACACCATCGCCGCCTCGGTGCGTTCCGCGTCCTCCGCTGTTCTTTCGAATCGCAAACTCAATCAGGCGAACGGGCAATCGTGTCTCCAAGATTTCAGGGTCGGTGATCCTCGTGTTCGTCATGTGTGTGTGCACCGCATCCGCGCCGTCAGCTAGTGCGGTCGCTCCACTGCCACCAGCGATTGTTTCGTAGTACCCAAACCGGTCATTTCCCAAAAGCAGATTGTTCATCGTTCCCTGAGAGGCAGCGGCAACACCTAGTGCACCAAGCAGGACATCAACAATGCGTTGACTGGTTTCGACGTTTCCCGCAACCACCGCAGCACACTTTTTCGGATCCGCGTGTGATGGTGGATCCAGTAATCCGGTCGGGATCGATATTTGCACATCACGGAGAGCACCTTCGCACAGTGGAAGCTCAGATCCTGCCAGACAGCGAAATACGTAAAGTGTTGCGGCGGTGACAATTGCCGGTGTTGCATTGAAACCATTTGGGTGCACTGAAGCCGTATCAAATTCAATCCGAAGCTGTTTCCGATCTCGTTCGATTTTCACTGCGATGGATGTGCCGTCATCGAGCTGATCACGAAACTCCAATGTTCGATCGGGTAAGGACTGGATCCAACTTTGAATCGTGTCTCCAGAAACATGCAATAGTCTCTGCATCATGGAGTGAATCAAATCAGGTGAGTAGACATTAGCTAAGTCCTTCAGTAGGCGATTACCGAGTAGGCCTGCTGCAAGTTGTGCGTCGATGTCGGCAAGGTTTTCGTCAGGACATCGAGAGGGAAACGTGGACGAGACAAGCAGGTTCCGTAACGCTGCGTGGTATTCCTTGCCATCTCGCACCAAAGCAAAATTACGAATCAACACACCTTCTTCGGCAAGTGAAGTGGCATGAGGTGGCATGGAACCGGGGGATATACCCCCAATTTCTGCATGATGAGCTCGCGTTGCTACGAAGAAATCAGGACGACCTGATTTTTGATTGCTACAAAAGATTGGCGTCACGGATGTCACGTCAGGTAGATGCGAACCTCCGGAATAAGGGTCATTGCTCAAATAGCAGTCACCAGCGTGCATTAACGGGTAGGCATCGATAAGATTCCGAACGGTATGGCCCATGGCACCTAGATGTACAGGCACGTGCGGTGCGTTTGCCACAAGCACTCCCGCCTTCGTGAAGATCGCACAGCTGTAGTCTCTGCGTTCTTTGATGTTCACGCTGATGGACGTTCGACGGAGGACTTCTCCCATCGCATCGGCGATCCCCTGTAGTCGTCGTGAAAGTACTTCCAGCAGGACTGGGTCGTGACCGTCGCTGCTATCTCTCTGTTGAAGACTGCGCGATTTGTTCTGAGTAGAAGACTGATTACTCTCGGTGCGTGATGTGCCGTCTTGATGGTTAATCTTGCCGTGCCGCGTTCCTTCACTTTGAGTCTGAGATGGTGTTCTTGTTGCAACAATCAATCCATCTGCAGAATGTTTCGCAACCCAACCAGGTTCTAAAACAAAGGTGGAGTGCGGTCCGGCAATCAAAGCTGGACCATCGATGATTTGCCCCGATTCCAGCGTTTGGCGGTCATAACACTTGGCTCGTATCCAGCTACCGGAGTGCCAAACATTAGTTGTCTGAGGAGTTTCAGCAACGGATGGACGCACCATCGTTGGGTTGGCGTTTTCAAGGGTGGATAAATCACGATCTGTTGATGATTGCTGGTTACGTTGTACCTCTCGGACGTTAGCTTCTATGTTCCAGGATTCTTCGATGGTTGCTTCGCAACGGATGGCGACCAATTCAATCGGATGTCCATTTCTTACATAGCCGAAGGTTTCTACATGCTTTTCAAGAAAACGCTCGGCCAATGTCGCAAGGGGTTCTAGTTCAAGAGAGAGCGATGCTTCATTGCCTTTATATCGCACATCGATCTCAAACCGGTTGGAAACATTGGAATGATGAAGCGGGGTTAATTTCAGTTTTTCCAATGCCGCTGTAGAAGCCGCGGATAGCTGGTCATCAATCTCAAGTTCAGAGACTCCATCCCAGGTTTTGTAGATGCCTTGTGAAGCAATCTGTCCCATTTTAGCGATTCCCATACCAAGAGCGCTGAGTAATCCTGAGTCTGGGTGATCAATGATGGTATGCATTCCGAGAGTGTCCGCGATCCGGCACAGGTGTTGACCTGCAGCGCCGCCAAAACCGGCCATCGCCATTTCCCTCGCATCTGAACCCTGCGCAGTGCTGACGGTTCGAACCGCTTCAGCCATATGCGTGATGGCAATGTCTAAGAAGCCTTCAGCCAACTTCTCCGGCTCAATGGATCGGTACGGTTTTAATTGAGCGTTTAGGCTTTTTAGTTTTTGCTCTGCGGCATTTTGATCCAAGGAAAACGGGAACCTTTCGATGGAAATCCTGCCGAGAAGTAGATTCACATCGGTAACCGTTAAAGGACCGCCTTTGCCGTAACAGGCTGGGCCGGGTTCTGCGCCCGCACTCGCTGGACCAACACTCAATCGTCCCTGTTGGCTGACTGAACAAATGGATCCACCGCCAGCAGCAACGGTTTCGATATCCATCATTGGTGTCATCACGCGGATTCCAGCGACGCGAGATTCGTACCTGCGTCCAACTTGTCCCTCGTACCGACTCACGTCAGTACTCGTACCTCCCATGTCGAGGCCGATGACTTTGGTGTGCCCTGCCCTTGCAGCAATTTCTCCTAATGCAACGACGCCACCGGCGGGTCCTGAAAGGATACTGTCTCTTCCACGAAAGGACGCAGGTGGAACGAGGTTGCCATTACTGGTCATGATTTTTAAATCGCAACTCTCGACTCCACCAAACTGCTTTCTTACGCGGTGAAGATAATCGTTTAGGATTGGATTCAAATATGCATCGAGCGTGGTCGTTTCTGTTCTTGAAATGTATTTGATTAAGGGCGCAACATCGCTGGAAAGTGAGATTTCTTCGATACCGCATCGCCTCGCAATCTCTTTAATCTGCTGCTCATGTTTATCGTTAAGGTGACTATGCAAGAGACTGATTGCCAGCGAACTCACTCCATCTACCGATGCTTGTTTGATGTCACCGGTGATTTGATCTAGGTCAAGTTGCTTGAGAACCTTTCCCGCCGCATCAAGTCGCTCATCCACTTCGATGACGTGATCAGTCAGCGGTGCGTATTTCTTGATGTTTAGCGTGAAAAGATCCGGTCGATCCTGTTCACCAATCTTTAGCAGGTCACGAAATCCCTTCGTCACAACAAGAGCGGTTTTTGCACCCGATCGTGTGAGAAGGGCATTGGTTCCCCGGGTCGTTCCCAATCGAACATCTAGTGGAGGAAGCGGGCGTTGCAATGGAATTCTGAGGAGGATGTGAGTCGCTAAGACGGGTGCTTCAAGATTTGCGTTTAACTCAAGGGTGAATGAAGATTCGAGGGGTTGAAGCTTTGCTAACCGATTCTTGTTGACGGTTATTTGTGAATCAGATTGGGAGGTAATTAAGCCGAGTTCCGTGGTCACGCCATTTTGATCGACCAGAGTCACCTCGGCTCCACACCAAAAATCCTGGACATCAGATGCCGGTAGATTCTGAATGAGAAACGTGTCGTTTAGCGACGACCGACTTGCTTCCGCACGAGTCAAGCCACTGCTGAGGACTTTGATCTCGAAGCGTTTTCCGTGGGTGTGAACGAAGCAGTCAGTGAACGTACCACCGATATCCGCCCAAACACGGGTGATCGCTTTTTGGCGATTAGGAGTCGAAGTCATGAAGTATTGAATCGGTTATGGATTGAAAAGTGCGAGACTTTCTTCCGCTGCTGACGGATCGATTAACGCAACGATGATGTCCCCCGGTTCAAGCTGATCGTCAGCTTGCGGAACCCGAACAAAACCATCTCTTTCGATTGCAGCAATAAGACACCTGCCGGCAAGAGGAAGCTCCGCAAGCGTCGCCCGCGAAATGGCAGCTCCCTCGAATACTTCGAGCTCAAAGACACCGATTGCTCCGTTTGGTAGCCGCCGTTGGCTGATCACGGCACCTTCGTTGAGGTAACCAATGATTTGTCGCGCCGTGACATCTCGCTCACTAACGGCGTAATCAATGCCAAGCTTGCCAACGACATTGGCGTAATCTGGTCGGCCCACCACGCACATGACTCGATCGGCTCCGAGTTCGCGTGCTTCAACCCCTGCCATGATGTTACTTTCATCATTTCCTGTGCAGGCGACAAAGTAATCAACCGTGCCTGCGCCTTCGTCCTCGAGGATCGTACGACGGTTCGCGTTTGCGTGGATGATGGTGGCGTTGGGTAGGAGTCGAGATAGTCGACCACACTGATCGGGGTCACTTTCGAGCATGACGATGCGATAGTCACGACGCGATAGTGAGTCCGCTAAGTGGTAACCGGTTTCACCGCCGCCGGCAATCATCACACGTTGTTGAGGCGTGCGTTCTTTCGACGTGGTGAAAAGTTCTCGGCTCTTTGCGACCGCTTCTGGATTACCGATGAGGCTGATTCGATCCTTGCCGTGAAGCTCATCTTCACCACTGGCAATCCACATCCTTCCGTCTCTTGCAATTGATCCAATGCGAACAGCCGAGGGTAGTTTGATGTCACGCAGTTTGTGATCAGCCGCAGAGCAATGAGCGTCAACCTCCACTTCGTAGACTTCGAGTTGCCCTCGAGCAAAATGCTCGAGCGGAATCGCATCCGGGTTTTGAATCACGCGAGCGAGTTCAAATGCGGAGAGTTGTTCCAAGCTGAGTAAGCTATCGATATTGAAATGTCGTTGGTAATCGAATGTGCTGAGATCTTGGAAAGCGGGTGCGTAAACCCTCGCGATGCTTCGTCGGGCCCCGAGCGCCTTGGCCATGCTCGCGGCCAGAATGTTGACTTCATCGTTACCGGTGACCGCGAGGCAGACGTCAGCGGAGAAGACGTCGGCTTGGAACAGCACGGTGCTCCTTGCCGCACTTCCAACCATCGCTCTCACATCGAGTTCGCTATTGATCTGCGAAACATTCTCTTGGTCCGTATCCACAACGGTTACGCTGTGACCACGCTTGCAAAGCATGTCCGCAACCCAACGACCTACCGTTCCAGCGCCTAAAGTCAGAACTTGCATATGACCAGCTGTGATATTGAAGAGATTTGGGGGGGCGTGGTATTAGGTGAGTAAACCGATGATGTACAGCACTACGAAAATCACACCCATGAAGCCAGTGATCCACTTTGCAGTCTGCCAAGCATGATTGAGGACCAGCGTTGTGTTTTCATGGCGAGTCGCGCCGAATACGAGAGCCACGGTCACAATCAGTGGCAGGTAGTACAGCATGTAAGTGGGAGAAATAGAAAGCATGTTTTGGCCCGCTTGATCGCGGTGATGAATTATTGATTTTAAAGCGGATAAAGTCATCGTGATGATGGGTGCTATTCAGAGGTCTGCTCACTGTCTTCAGTGACCGACTCTTCTTTTTTTCTCCCACTAATGGGAACCGACAGCGGTCCGCCATATGCATCATAGATCACCAAGATATTGAGTAACCCTGCAATCACGGTGTACCAAGTGCCCATTTCGTAGCCCGCACCACGCTGGGCATACCAAGCAGCGACTTGGTCCGCCTCGCTTTCGATTACAGGCCGAACAGGTGGAGCCATGAAGCCATTCCATAGCGGTTCGTAGTTGGATTTGGTATACCCGGTGAATGAATCCGTGGCATCGTTCATCCTTCGCCCCTGAATGTAAGCGGGAAAGGAGATCACGCCCGCACCGGCCTGAAGGTAGTAATGCCAACGCTTATCCCCCGGCTCCCACGAAGAGTACACAACGTGGCTACCGCCCACTGCGAATCCAAAGATCCACGTTGACATGATGCAGATAAAGAAGATGGCTGCCTTGGTCATGCGACCTTGGTAAAAATGCCCAGCGCCTGGGAGCAGCCAAGCTAGTAGAGCAGCAAGCGTTCTGTTGCGTAAATCAACCAGTTCACCGTCCACTGAGATGGTATTTTTTTCTTCTGGGGTCATCTAGCTGATCAAATTGAGGTTTTGGGTCAAGCGAGTTTGATTTGGAATCAATCTGGGTAACAGGTGATCGTTCATCCGTCTGGGAGTTGCTTCTGAGAGCCAAACCCCAGCCCGACTACTATTGTGAAAGAAACATTCCTGTCGCGATAGGTGAATCCCCTCTGATCTAGCAGTTGAGCACAGATCTGAGATTTGCCAGAAATGAAGATTTGCGAGGCTTCAAGAGGGTGATGTTTCGCTCGCCGTCTGCTCACCGGAAACTCCACTTGACCTGTCGCATGAATATCGACTATCGCTTGATATTGGGTTTCCCCGAAGGTCCGCACTGAAGTCCGCATTCGCTCAAACGATGGCTAGAGAAGATGGTTCGATATTTCAGTCTAATATGCTTACTCGTTCCATGTTTTCTTGGGTGCGGAGGCCAGGCGGAGCAGGTGGCGAGTCAGGCACCCGTTTCCCCCTCTGAAGAAGCGGAGTCCAATGCGCTCGTGAATTCGCCCACTGATGTGGTGAGTCAGTTTTTGGATGAGGTTCGTCGTGGCGGCGAAGATTCTCTTGCCGAGAGCTTACTGACACTCACTGCTCAGTCCGAGCTGAGAAGAATTGGTCAAACCGTGCAACCAATCGGATCGCCAGACGCTTCGTTCCAGGTTACTCGGGCAGAGATGGTACCCGATGAGCCAGGTTCCGCTCTGGTGCACAGTCTCTGGGTCGAACCCAATCCCGATGGCACTCAAACCACCAACCAAGTGGTCTGGGCCGTCGAACAGGAGGGCCGTTATTGGAGAATTTCGGGGCTTGTGATTGCGGTCGAGGAAAATCAGCCACCCATGGTCCTCGATTTTGAGAACGGTGACATGATGGCTCGACTTCTCGCTGGTGAAACAGCGGAAGCCAATCCAGCTAACTCGGGGTCATCCAAAGAGGTTCAGGCTGCCGCAGGCAACACATCCGTCAACCGATAGAGGTGACGGCAATTCGATTCAAATTTTTATCGTGACTAGCTGTCGCCTTCGCGTAAAAAGATTCTTGAATCGTTATTGCTCCATAAATGTCTTTCATGGCTCGTGCCCAGTTCGCAGTTCGTGGCAATTAGTCGCAATCCCTCGCTGCCCGCGTTGCCTCACAATGCTATCACCTTTACGATAGACAGCGTGAGCGAGCTTTCTAGCGAAGCGAAGCTTGCAGTTGGTGCGTCCTAGTTTGTCGTTTTAAGTACTTAGCGAGGTCACTGATGTCACGAAGACAAAGATTGGTGTGTGCAGTTCTGTGTGCTGGATTTGCTGTGCTTCAAATGAACGAGACCTCGGCAGTATCGCGGGACGGACTACTTGCTCGAATGAAATCTGGAGATCGTGGATGCCTCTTTTCTTGCGGCCAGCGTTCCGATCTTGCCATCGCATCCGAGGCGGTTAATGGCGAGGCTCAGGATCTTTCGCCTTCTGGACCGGATGAAGTTACAGCCCAAGTGGAAGTTTCAGGGGACGATCAGCTCGCACAGGGGACAAAACGAAAAGGTGGTCTCTTTGCTCGGATGCGTTCCAAGAGGGGTTCAAAGGAAGTCACCACCGATGCGCAGGACTTGATGGAGCAAAGCAGCAGCGACTTACCAGTTGAAGCCATTCCTCCGGCTCCCGGATCTTGAAGTCTCAACAACCTAAACTTGGTTATTCTGTTTTCTGATGCATGGCGACCAGCTCATCGACAATGTCGGGTCGGAGTCGTGCGACGTTGTTGTAGTCGTCTAGGTCATCTGGTTTCAGGAATAGATATTCGCTTCCGTCAGTATCTACCGTGCAGAACCAGTCGGTAGAAACCACCGCATAACGGCATCGCTGTGAGTTGATTATCAGTGGTTTAGCCGACGATTCTGCGGAGGCCCACTGTTTCTCTGGGTAGTGAAAGCCGTTTTCTTGACCGAGCAGGTATAGAAGCTGGGGAATTGAATCGCTGCTGGTGAGTTGCGGGATTCGAAGTGGGCCACCTCCAGCCACGATGAGGGGAAGATGGAGATCCACGCTCCGAACTCGGGTTGGTCTGAGTCCGAATTCATGATCTTGTCCAAGTCGAAATCCGCTGGTCCCCACAAAGACAAGTTGGGCACCAATTCGCTCCACTTCGTCGATTAGGTAGCCCAGCATTTGATCGATCAGTTGAATTTGGGCAGCATAGCGATCCATCAACTGCGGCAGCATGTCAGGGTCCGCTTCGCCATCAATCCTGATCTGAGGAGGTAACACCGAGGTGGGCGTTATCGACGCAGTCTCAGGGCCGCAATCATGATCCCCCAAGTCTATCTCTGTGCTGTCATGATCGAGATCATCGACGGGGCCGAACAAATCATCATCTTGATCGGGGTGATCTTCAACGGAGTCCGTGCTGAAAGCATCATCGTCTACTGGGGCGTCCCAGCACTGATTCAGGAAGTCACTGTGGATCCAGATTGCGCCGAAATCAGTTGGTTGCTTTAGACGCTGGATTACGGTCGCGATCAATTGCCCGAACCGTGTATCGAAGATGTCATCGCAGGCAATTTGATCTTCCGCGATCGGATCGAAGGTTAGGACGTTGATTTCGTCAAAGCAATGCTGGTGGGAACCACTTGTCGCTTGATCTGTGAATAACTCCAGTGACCCTTGCGATCTGTAAGATGCTGCCCACGGGGATTGATGGTTCGTCCACTCTTGCATGACTTGAGCGGGATTATCGTCACTCGCGAACAGTCGATCCCATAACAGACCGTATCCACTGATTTGATCCAAAGAGGGAGTGTGATTCCATGAGCAGCCGTAGCAGCTCATGGAAGTTGGCGCAATCCCCTCCAGCGAGACGATGATTAGCGGTTTGCTTGGTGTCTGCGGCATGGACATGCAGTGAGACCTCGTTCCGCTCTCTAGTCATTTATTGTTACCAGCAAGCCAGAAGGCTTATCGCTTTTTAGGCTTGTAGATTTCGGTTGCAGTTCCGAAGTGGACTTCACCCGCGTTCATTAGTGTTTCGCTGAGCGTCGGATGAGGATGAACCGAGTCGGTGATATCGTGAACTTCACAGCCCATTTCAATCGCTAAGACGGCTTCAGCGATCAATTCACCTGCTCCGCTCCCAACAATTCCGCAGCCAACAACCCGATGCGTCTCTGGATCCACCAGCCATTTAGTAAGGCCATTGGTGACTCCGATCGCTTGCGCTCGACCGCTAGCTGCCCACGGATAGACTTCTACCTCCACCGTTTTGCCGGCAGCCTTTGCTTCGGATTCAGTTAGTCCCGCCCAAGCAATTTCTGGATCGGTGAACACCACTGCCGGGATGGCTGCCTTGTCAAACGCAGATGATTTTCCCGCGATGACTTCTGCCGCAACACGCCCTTCGTGAGTCGCTTTGTGGGCAAGCATCGGATCGCCAGCGACATCTCCAATGGCGAGTATGTGTGGGTCTGCGGTGCGTTGCTGCGAGTCGCACTCAACGAATCCGCGTCCATTGACCACCACTTTCGTATTCTCCAGCCCCAGATCCGCTGTCACGGGGCGTCTTCCAATACTGACTAAGACTCGGTCATAACGCTCGTGTCCAAATTTTCCCGGGCCTTCAAACGTGACTTCGACCTGATTATCCACCTCAGCGAGTGAACCGACTTTGGTGTTTAGATAGATGCGTCCCTCGAATAGTGAGTCCATTGCTTTAGCGAGCGGTTTGACCAAATCACGATCTGCACCAGGGAGCAGGCCATCCATGAGTTCCACCACGGTGACCTTGGATCCGAGGCGAGCGTAAACCGAACCCATTTCGAGTCCAATGTAGCCGCCGCCAACCACTAGCAACGATTCCGGTACATCCTGCAGGGCAAGAGCACCTGTGCTATCCAAGACACGGTCGCTGTCGATGCGAAAAGCGGGTGGCATCGCGGGAACACTGCCGGTTGCAAGGATGCAGTGATCAAAAGTTAGTTGGCCACCTTCGGGAATCGATTCATGGTCACCCTCCAGTTTTAGTGTGGTGGAGTTGATGAACGATCCGCGAGCGTGGATGACCGTAACATTGCGTCGTTTCGCGAGACTCGCCAAGCCTCCGGTCAGATTCGAGATGACCTTGTCTTTCTTGGCTCGGACTTTGTCGATGTCAATCTTGGGTTTGCCTTCATAGCTCACGCCCCAGTCTTCATGAAGCTCTTCAACTTCACTGATTACTTTTGCAACGTGAAGTAACGCTTTGCTCGGGATGCACCCTCGAAGTAAGCAGGTGCCTCCAAGGCGTGGTTCCGCTTCAACAATCGTTACATCAAGTCCTTCGTCAGCTGCCAGGAATGCCGCTGCGTATCCACCGGGGCCACCACCGAGAACAACAACCGGAGCGTGCATGATTCAGAAATCCAATCAGAGTCGTGTGTCATGAGTCGAAGCTTCATCTTTTCGAAGGTTGAAGCTTGCTACAAACTAAGTACCGCATAGAACCAAAGCGTCCAACCCGTGTGGGAAAGACGCTTTTGGCGTGTGCTAAAAAATGACGTGGTTCCGCTGACTGCCTTCTGTTTCGGCTGCCCGCAGGCTGTCTCTTATCGCGACAGGAATTCGACCACGCTGTTCGCGTCCACTGGCAGGCTAATATCACTTGGTCCAGGAATACCCAACATGGTGGCCTTCAGGTTTTCGCTGTCAAACGAAACCCAGTCCAACGCGTCTGGGCTCGCATTGGCAATCACACCTCGATAGAGATTCTTGAGGTTCTCTTTACCGCGAACTTCAACGATGTCGCCGGGGCGAAGCAGGTAGTTCGGCTTGGTCACTTTTACGCCATTGACACGGAAGTGACCGTGCGTGATGCCCTGACGTGACTGTGGGCGAGTTTTGGTAAACCCAACGCGGCGAACCACGTTGTCGAGTCGACGCTCACACATCAACAGGAGCAATTCACCGGTGTTACCGGGCTTGCGACCGACCGCATCGAAGTAACGGCGAAGCTGACGTTCGCCGAGACCGTAATAGTGCTTGATTTTCTGCTTTTCCATCAATGCCGCACCATAGTTACTTGGGCGGCGACCACGCACATGCATCCCAGGAGGATTAGGACGGCGATCTAGAGCTCGCGATGCTCCAGCTGTTTCGTAAATCAGGGTACCAAGTCGACGGTTGATACGCCCTTTCGGGCCGGTGTAACGAGCCATTCTGCTTTCCTTTTAACGCCAGAGGCGTGCAATGAGGCATGGTGCGGATCGATGAGTGAATCGACGATCAGCACAACGCGATCCAATGTCTTCGCTTTCCAGGACAAACCCAGTGTCTCGTAGGCAAACCCAGAGTTTCTTAGGCGAGTCCCGAGGAGGCGGAGATTCCACCAACCAACAACGGTCGGAGGCGGTCGCGTACGGATTTCTTTATGTTTCAGACGCCCAGTCTCCCTATTTGCCCCCGTTTTCACAAGGGGAAGCGACAGAGAATCGCCCGAATAGTTAACCAAAAACGGACAATTCACTCGATGGGAGCGGCTTGAGCGTCAATTCCATACGCTTCGGCTGATCGTGTCAGGCAGCTGTAGCAAAAGTTGTTGATCTGGGTGCCCCGTTGGACAACAGTTGTCAGCTTGGCGATTGAGAGTTTGTGGGCTAGGGTGACGGAGGTCAAATATTTGACTTCAGGGGTCCAAACTGGTCCGTTACGCGGTGTTTGGATCGTACCGCAAACTTTTTGTGAAGGGAATGATTCGATGGCGAGTGTCGATGTCGTGGGAGTGGGTAATGCGTTGGTGGATGTCCAAGCTCGAGTGGCGGATTCCATTCTTCCGGAACTTGGCATTGAAAAAGGGATCATGACGCTGGTCGACGACGCTCAGCAAGCAGAGGTTTTAGCAAAGCTCAGTGGCCTACCGCTCAATCGTTGTGCCGGTGGTTCTGCGGCCAATAGCATCGTGGCTCTGGCAGAATTCGGCGGAAAAGCTGCCTATGTGGGGAAGGTGGGTCGAGACGAGGTGGGGCAGTTTTTTCTTGATGACATGCAGAGCCTCGGTGTCTCGATGGCGGGCCAGTACGCTGACTCGCCAACTGGCACCTGTGCAGTCTTGATCACCGAAGATGCCCAGCGAACGATGCTTACCAATCTCGGTGCTTCGGCCACACTCACAGTTGATGATATTGACCGTAGCGTGATCGAAGGGGCCAAATACGTTTACGTTGAAGGCTACCTGTTGACCGGTGAGACGACGAAAGCAGCGGCTTACAAAGCGATGGATCTGGCGGTTGAATTGGGCGTGAAAGTGGCACTTACTGCGTCTGACCCGTTCCTGATTAACTTGATTCGAGATGAAATTTGGGAGCTGATCACTGGACCTGTGGACCTGTTCTTCTGCAATGAGATGGAAGCCAAAAGTCTGACTGGCGAAACGGATCCTATCGCTTGTGCCGCAAAGATCCACGAGCATGCGGAGAATGTTGCGTTGACTTTGGGTGACAAAGGCTCGCTTGTGATGCACGGTGGTGAAGCATTCCCGATTGAAGGTTTATCCGTAAAGGCGATCGATACCACTGGCGCCGGCGATATGTATGCCGGCGCGATGCTCTACGGGATCACTAATGGTTTGAATTGGCGTCAGTCTGGACACCTCGCTTCCCACGCCGCTTCACGTGTGGTGGCGCAGATGGGAGCTAGGCTGGAGAAGCCGTTCCAGGCCGAGGAGATCGCATCCATCTTGGACGGTGTTCAGTAGTGCTCAGCGTTGCGTGAGCTGGTACGCGGGTTAGTTTGTATCGGTTGCAACGAATGTTCCGATTGCGGGTGTCCGTAAGCGGCATGATCCCTGTTTGGGTTGGCGCAGTTGCATGGTCACCTAACGTTCAGACTGCCGATGGAAAGATGTAGGGTATGCTTCTTTCCACCGACGATCAGTCGCCATGTCAGCCGAATCGCTAGAATACGAGGATCGCAATTCACGCGAGCCCAATGTGGCCCGCGATGTCGCTGCAATTGGACTGGTGGCAGTGACGTTACTGCTAACCGTTTCGCTGGTAACCCGTAGTGCCGCTGATCCGATTGAAACCCCGTCATGGCCACTGAGCACACTTTACGTCCCTGACGTTGTCGCCTATCCACCTAATCCGGTTGTCACGAACGCTTGCGGTTACTGGGGCGCGCTGCTCTCGTCCGCTCTGCTTGATTCAGTCGGCTTGGCGAGCATTGTCGTTGTTATTGGGTTGGGGGCACTTGCGGCCACCTTGTTGATGCAACCCAAGCTTCAATCTCCCGTGCTCAGGTCACTTGGTGCGACGATTCTCATTTTGGGTGTTTCTACATTTGCGGCGATGACCCCTATTACCCTTCAAGGGATGCCCGTGGTTGGTAACGGTGGTTATCTCGGGGCGATGGTATCAACTTGGCTTCTTGAGCATTTCGCTCCAACAGGCGCATGGATTTTGACATTCACCACGCTCGCGGTCGGAGTCTTGTTGACCAGCGATTACGCCTTGGTGCGATTGGGTAGCCAGCTTGCACGCGGGGCGATGAAGGTGTCCAAGTCGAGCGTTCAGGGGTCTCAAAAAGTGCTGCCTGCACTTCGTAGAAAAAGAAGACCTTTTACTGACACAGAAGAACCAATCCATCTGCATGGCGAAGAACAGGTGGGGCAGCTCGATCGAGACTACGAAGATCAGGAACCAACAATCAAGTTTCGTAAGCCGCGAATCAATTCTCGGTCGGAGCCTTCGGAGGATGAACTGGAAGAGTCGCTTGCCGAGGATGACAGCGAGAACTGGGAGGAAGATGACGGCTCTGGCGAATGGGATCAGTATGAAGAGAGCGAAGAGTGTGACGAAACTTCTTCGGAGGATCAGGGCTTTGTCGAAGAAGATGATGCTTACGAAGTCGAACTGGAAGATGAAACGGTCAGCGTTCGGAATGATTCAGATCACGACGTTCCACCACCAAAAATTCGAGCACCGAGAAAACGAGAGAAACAAGATCCTCGCCAGGATTTGATGCAGCAGATGTCTGAGGCCGCGCCGAGTGGTGTCGAGGATTACCGCCTGCCGAGCGTTCAACTGTTAGAGCAAAGTGACGACATCAGCTTTGAAGAGCAAGAGCGTGAGGTGCGCGCCAAAGCGAAGATTTTGACCGATACTTTCCGTGACTTTGGATTCAATATCCGAGTCACGCACATTGATACCGGACCGGTGATCGCCCAGTATGAAATTGAACTCGAGGCGGGATTGCGTCTCAGCAAAATTACCGGTCTCTCAGATGACTTGGCCATTGCACTTCGTGTGCCGAGTGTGCGAATTGTTGCACCCATTCCGGGCAAGAATACTGTTGGTATCGAAGTTCCCAATGAGCATCGGCAGGTGGTACGACTGCGCGATGTGATTGAGGAGTCCGACACCCAAAGTGCCAAAATGAACATACCGGTCTTTCTCGGGAAAGACGTCTCCGGGAATCCAATGGTGGTTGACCTCGCCAAGATGCCACACCTTCTCATCGCCGGTCGAACGGGTACCGGTAAAAGTGTTTGTCTCAACGCAATCATTACATCAATTCTGATGTGCTGCCGACCAGACGAAGTACGCATGTTGATGATCGACCCGAAGATGGTTGAGCTGAGCGGGTATGGCCGACTGCCGCATCTGATGCACCCCGTGATTACGGACATGCAGAAAGCCGAAGCAATTTTGGCGTGGGCGGTAGAGAAGATGGAGGAACGCTACTCGCTGCTGGCAAAAGTGGGTGTTCGCCACATCAATAGCTTCAACGATCTTGGTCGCGATGAAGTCATGCGAAGGTTGGAGGTGGATGAAGCGGAGGATGGGGAAGCTAAAGTGCCTGAGAAGCTTCCATTCATCGTGATCGTTGCCGATGAGATGGCAGATTTGATGATGACTGCAGGTAAGGATGTTGAGCAGCACATCATCCGACTGGCTCAGAAAAGCCGAGCTGTGGGGATTCACTTGATCCTCGCGACGCAAAAGCCAACCGTGGATGTGATCACCGGTTTGATCAAGAGTAATCTTCCGGCACGATTGAGCTTTCAGGTTGCAAGTAAAACCGACAGTCGAGTGGTGCTGGATGAAAATGGTGCCGACAAATTACTCGGCAATGGGGACATGTTATTCCTCTGGCCGGGGACAAGTACGCTCATTCGTGGTCAGGGCACCTATCTGTCGGACGAGGAAATTGACACCGTTTGTGAACACTGCAGTGCTGTGGAACAAAGCTTTGTCGGCGAATTGATGAATCTCAAGGTCAGTAAAGACGAGGACTCTGATACTGCATCCATGGAAACCATTAAGAGTCGCGACCCACTGTATGACAGCGCAATCGAGGTGGTGATTCGGGAGGGTCGAGGTTCCTGTTCATTGCTTCAGCGATGTCTCGGAATCGGTTACGGACGCGCTGCCAAGCTGATTGATTTCATGGCCGAAGATGGAGTCGTTGGTGATTACAACGGCAGCAAGGCGAGGGAAGTCATCATGACGATGTCCCAGTGGAATGCGATGCAGGGAATCGAAGACGAGGATGAGGAGGAAGAAGAGCCTCAGAAGACCTCCTCGCCCTCCGCTAACCGTTCCAGTGGAACCAAATCTACCGCCAAGCGTCCTCAAGCTATTACGGCTAATCCCGAGGAAGATGAAGTTGAGGACGACTCGGGAGCGGAATACGACGACGAAGATCAAGAAGAAGAGTACGAGGACGACGAGTACGAAGATGACGACGAGTACGAGGATGTTGAATAAGCGTTCAACTTCGGCTGTCACACGAGGGTGGGGGAAAAGAGGGCTCCATGGTTGGCTTGAAGGAGAGAAGCGTTGTCGCAATTCTTCCTGCTGCGGGAAGCGGTCAGCGTTTTGGCGATCAGAAAAACAAACTCTTTTCTTTGCTCAACGGAGAACCAC
>JAKMEW010000337.1 GCA_022425745.1 Rubripirellula sp. | reverse complement strand
AACCGGAACGATGGAAACCTGATCAACGCCAAAAGGGATTTTAAATCGCAAGCCCGGATCAACCGTCTTGATGTACTTCCCAAATCGAAGCACGACCCCCTGTGACTCAGCCTGCACGGTGTAAATACCCGTGTAAATCAGGATCAATAAAATGAATCCGCCCGCCCCCAAAAGGATCAAAGGGCGATACTTTTCGTATTCCGACCATTCAGGCTGGTACCGTACAGAGCCGCTCATTTTTTTCTCTTACGATTCGTGTGAATCTGGCAACTGACTTTGAACA
The DNA here is from genome assembly GCA_022425745.1 of Rubripirellula sp. Classification (GTDB taxonomy): domain Bacteria; phylum Planctomycetota; class Planctomycetia; order Pirellulales; family Pirellulaceae; genus Rubripirellula. The sequence continues at coordinate 16,931 of JAKMEW010000337.1, read as the reverse complement.
ATTTCTTATTCGGAAACCGATCTCAAGTTCCTATTCGGAAACCGGTCTCAAGATGTCGGTCGAACCCAAAAAAATTCTCGGGCATCGCCGAGGATCTAAACTCGCGCATTTCCTAACTGAAACGTACCCGCAAGATGGCTCCTCGATTGATTCACTCAAAAATCGGCGGCGAAAAGCGACCGTAAGAGAGCACCTGAATCGGAAAATCGTCTTAAGCCGTACACGCGGTAATTAAAATAACCGCAAGGTAGGATTGCGCTCTGACAAGACGCCGCTTGCCGCAAACCTAGAAACAGCGACGCAAAACGATTCAGGCAGCTCGCTGCAACGGGTCGCTAAAGACAAAAAGCACATGCTCTGCTGTGACTTCCCGAGACATCCACTGGGCAGCGATTCGAAGCGATTCCTCTGCTAAATCAGCAATGAAGCCCATCCTGCCGCCGCTAAGTTTGTGAAGAAGGTGAACGGCTGTTTCGCTGAAGATCCGTCCATCGCCACCAACCTCACTCAGACAAGCATCCAACATCTCAGTTGTTTCAGCTAATCCTAAATATCCTAGATGAATCAGCTTGCTCGAGTCATCTGTGAGTGGATTCTCACTATCGCGATGATCGCCTTGGCTGTTTTTGAGATGGTTTCGAAAACCATCCGCGATGACGTGCGGCCCCGCAATCAACAAACGCAAACCACCAGCGATTTCCGCCAATTCGTTTGCGAATCGGAGCAAGCTTGAACTTGGTCTATCCAGCAACCAGAGCGTTGACAGATCTCGACGTGAGTCACTTTCGATCTGATCACACACCAGCTTTAAGCCAGCTTCACTCGATACAACGGTCGGCAGATCGAGCGATTGACACAGACACTCAACGGTGCTTCCATCACCAGATTGGCCTTCTTTGGAAACAAGCACGCGAAGCGCGGTCGACTCAACGCCTTGAAGTCCAGCGATCCAGGTCAGCAAACTGGTGAGTCCTGAACGCCGTGGAGCTAAAACATGTGCAGACCGATTCGGTGACGAAACGTACTCGGAAAAATCAGCGACGAATCGCCGATGGGAGCAGGACATGTAGAACGTAGCCGCGTCCTCTAAACGAAACGGCCTATCGACAAGTCCCCAATGAGTCAGGTAATCAGACAACCGGTCATACCTTTATTTATGCGTTGACACTCCATTTATCGGCTCAAAGATAAAAGGACTTGAAACACATCGCCGGCGGCAAAAAAAGCTCTCGTGAGATTGTGACACGTATAAATTATCCAGCGCGATCGCTGTATGATGACGGCCTCGCCGACCTCAAGAGTGGCAACTCCTACGCCCAAGCGTTCCATACCATTATGACCAAACGATATTTCGTACCGGACCTACCCAACGCCGGTGGACCGGTCTCACTCCCTAGCTTCGAAGCTCAGCACGCAATCCGTGTTATGCGGATCAAAGTGGACGACACCGTCGAGCTATTCAATGGATCTGGACTACAAACCGAAGCCAAGGTGGTGCAACTGGGACGTAATGAATGCGTCTGCTTGGCAGAGGCGGGGCAGATTATCGATCGTGAACCAAGTGCTAACCTCCATCTCGGCATCGCTCTGCCAAAACCCGACCGAGCCAAGGAACTGATTGAACGATTAACGGAACTCGGTGTTCAACGAGTCACTCCAATTATCGCTGAACGAACCCAGAGAGGACCGACCGAGTCGATACTGGAAAAGCTCTCCAAAGTGGTCATTGAGGCTTGCAAGCAGAGCGGCCGGAATCATCTCCTACAGATCAGTCCCCCCGCCACCGCCGAACAATACTTTCGCGAAGTATCCGCCGAAAAAAAAATCATTGCGCACCCCTGCGAGCAGGGAATAACCCCCAAAGAACTCATCCGTAGCGGCAAACACGAGAGCTATGCAATCGCCATTGGACCTGAGGGCGGGTGGACCGATTTTGAATATCAGCAGGCAGTCGAGCGAGACTTTGAATCGATCAATCTCGGTAAAAGAATCTATCGCATCGAGACCGCCGCGGTGGCACTCGCCTCTGTTTTGGTGAGTTAAGGAATCCCGCGAACGATCGTTGGCCCGATCCATTTTGTGAGGGACACGGGTAAGTGCTGCCAAACTTTGACCAAACGCTGCTTCCCATCCGAATCAGGCCGCATTTCTTCGGGGGAACCACTTCGAACATAATACTGCCAGACAGCGGGTGATGGTTCAGCTCCCCATTGTCGTTTGAAGCGATAGGTCCCGCTGCTTTCGCTGCTTCTACCAAAGTCGAATACCCGACTTCCTCGCTCAATGGATTGCTGAAGGAGATGCCAATACATCAGCATGTTGGCATTGGTTCGGTTGTACTCTCGCAGGCTACTTGCACTCGGCACCTCAGAAACTCCGTCCGAATGCACAAGAAAGGCCGAGGCAATGGGTAAGTTCTCTTTACGAACCACGCAGATTTCGGCATCCTCGTTAAATTCGCGAAGCAGACTGGAAAATAGACGTCGTGAGAAAACGGGCGTCCCGAGGTCTCGCATGTTCCGAGCGAAGACACCATAAAAATCATCAAGTAAATCTTTGCCACCAAACTGAACCGTCAGGTCATAGTCACCTGACTTTTTAATCTGGCTTCGGTGCTTACTCTTAAAAGACTTCAACAACTCTTCGGAAGTACTCGGGAGCTCAAGTCGCAAGTGAAACTTGTCGGTACGTTCAAAGTTTAAACGTTCATGCTGAACCGGCAATTCATGCCTCAGCTCCAGATACTTAACGTCTAAACGATCCGCAAGTTGGCAAGCTTGGTCGACCAAACCAGTTGCGACGGATTCGTCCTTAGCCCAAACACCGCCAGTATTCACGTAAGGAAGGCTAACCAAAAAGCGACCAAAGATGGGTCCCTTGACGAGCATCAATGGCAAAAGTCCGGTGACGAGACCTTCCTCCTTAGCGCGAACGAGAAAGGTTTGGTGCGACAGACCGTTGGCGACACCTGAGATCCAGGCATGGTGGTGCGCATTGAGTTTAGGAAAAACCGTTGTTCCAAAGTCTTCCCAACCGTCTGGCCAGTCCAGAATTTCAAGATCCATTGCCTACGCGCACCGAATAGATAGCCCCTGGTCAACTAGCGTCTCAGTGCTTTGGATGACCATACTAAAGGTTCAATCATCCGGCACAAAGCGGACGCCGCTCGTACATCTCGCCCGTGAAGTCTTGCTTAAGCAAGGGGTACGGACTTCCTCCATTCTGCACGCGGAACAGGTCATTTCCGAAGAAAAAAAACGCTTCTTACGTCGACCCCGATCAATCCACCATGCGACCGACGAAGAAACGTTACGATCGGTAAGATCGGTATAGATTACTAATCGATCGCAGTGAGATTACGGAAAGCTAACTGACACCGATGTCAGCGGTGTCTCAATCACTCAGCTTGCTGACTACTACCAGGTTCAAGTTTCAAAGGAGGGATTTGAGCGCGGGGCTTCTCAGCAATCGTGCCCGGTACTAACCAAGGTCCGGTCGAGTGTTCGTCGATCAATTGACTCAGTTCTTCGTTATCGATCGATTCGATTTCCAACAGACGCTGCGTGACAGCCTCAAGAACTTCCCTCCGCTGCTCAAGGATCTCGCGTGTTTGCGTGAGCGCGTCATCGATGATACGAGCAACCTCTTTGTCGATCAGCTTGGCCATCTCTTCGCTGTGCATCATCTGATAGCCCTCGCCACCACCTCCAGTAAGGAAAGGTGACCGAGAACTTTTACGAAAATTGATCCGCCCCAAGCGACTCATTCCGTAATCCATCACCATTCCTCTGGCAACTTCGGTACACCGCTCGAGATCGTTCTGTGCGCCCGTACTGATGTCTTGGAAAATCATTTCCTCGGTGAGCGTCCCGGCAAGCAAAACTTTCATATTGCTCTCCAGCTCACCCTTGGTCACTAAGAACCGCTCCGACTCGGGTCGCTGCATTGTGTAACCCAGAGCTGCAATTCCGCGAGGGATGATACTCACTTTGTGAACAGGATCGGTGTTGGGAAGCGCGGCGGCCACGATCGCGTGCCCGGCTTCATGGTAAGCGACGCGTATCTTTTCCTCCTCGTTCATCAAGCGATTCTTTTTTTCGAGGCCAGCGGTCACCCTTTCCACCGCTTCATTAAACTCCTGCATCCCAACCGCTGGCTTCTCACGGCGTGCAGCAAGGAGAGCAGCCTCGTTAACCAGATTAGCTAGATCAGCCCCAACAAACCCTGGAGTGATGGAAGCAATCCCTTTGAGATCAACCTGCTCGTCGAGCTTTACGTTCTTGATGTGAACCTTCAAAACATCTTCGCGTCCACCAATGTCAGGGCGGTCGACCAAAACATGACGATCGAAACGACCGGGCCGCAACAGAGCAGGATCAAGTGTCTCGGGACGATTGGTCGCTGCGATCACGATGACACCCGAGTTGGAATCGAACCCATCCATCTCCACAAGCAAAGCGTTAAGAGTTTGCTCGCGTTCATCATGCCCACCGACTGTCGAACCGCTTCGACTTTTCCCCAGAGCATCCAATTCGTCAATAAAGATGATGCAGGGAGATCTAGCTTTCGCCTGCTGGAACATATCACGCACGCGAGCCGCACCAACCCCCACATACATTTCGACAAAATCGCTTCCGGAAAGACCAAAGAACGGCACACCCGCCTCGCCCGCGATCGCTTTGGCGAGCAACGTTTTACCGGTACCCGGTGGTCCTATCAGCAAAACGCCTTTAGGAATGCGTCCGCCGAGTGAATGGTACTTATCACTGTTCTTGAGAAAATCGACCACTTCACGAACTTCTTCCACCGCTTCGTTGATACCTGCCGCGTCAGTAAAACTGATCGACAGGTCTTCTTGGCCGTACAGCTTTCCCCGGCTTCGAGAAAAAGACATCGGTGATCCAACTCCACCGATTCTCCTTAGCATGACAACACCAAGCACCAAGAGGATGCCAATCATCAGTAGTTCGGGCCAATGATCTTGAAGCAATCGACTTGGCCTCGCGTTGTCCCAGGTGACCCCAGACGCATCTAAGTATTCCACAAGTCTGCGATGCTCGGATTCATTATTCACATCGCGAACGGCCTGAAAATTCACTCGCACCGCTTCGCGAGCTTGATCGATTCCATCTTTCCCAAGCAAGCGATACATCACCGTTCCAGTGACCGCTTCATCAGCGACAAGAATGTCACGTAAATCACTTAGTTCAATCAGTGTCTCTTCATTCTGAATCGATGTGACCACAATTTTGGCGACGCGAGAATTGACTTCATCACCAGACCCTGCATTTTCAGAGTCGACAGGTTCACCATTTTCTTCAAGCAAGTCTTTATCGTTCTGCGTTGAATCATTGGTAATATTCGCCGAGTCCTCTTCCGGTTCGACCGCAACTGCCTCCGAATCCGCGGCTGAATCACTCTTCGCCGCCGAATCAACAGCCACTTTACGGGCATCGGCCATACGTTCCAGCAGGGTCAACATCTCAGGGTAACGCAGGCGACGGTCAGCATTACCGAAAAGAAATGCGCTCAACATGATTGCGGCCACCACTGCGATCAGCACCAACCAAATGCTACCGCCGCTACCGCCGTCATTCGTGCTTTGCCCTTTCGGTTGTTCGTCACTCATGTTTAACCCAAAAAAAAGTGTGGTCAGCCGAATCTCTTCAAGGCTCCGCAGCGGTGATAACCTCGCTACAAATCCCCAAAAATTGCGATAAAAACCTGCATTGTATGATCACAGAATCACAAGAATAGAGCGATCCCTGATTTGATCTCCCTTCCCAGAAGCACATCTCCCTATCCTGAGCACCCTTAAAGCAATGCCCTAAATGAGGAAGAACTGGGAGGCACCTCAGTCTAGTCAATCAGATTTTACTTTCGGGTAAAGAACCAAATCCGGCTTGATTCCCCACCGAATCAGATTGGCCGACCCGTGGTTGAGTTGCCGTTTACAGCAATGCTGCAAACACTGGTAAACTGGTTCATCTACAGTTGCGACCAAACTCAGATAGCTGACGTGCTTAGCCACGTCGCCCTACCGAACTGACGAATATGAACCCTAAGTCGTCCGAATCCCACCTCGAGTCCAGAGACCGTCCGCAACAGAATGTTTTGGTTTTGGGCGCGACAGGCAGCATCGGTACCGCCACAGTAGATGTGCTTCGGAATCTGAATCAAGTCGATCCGGCGCGGCGATGGTGCCTGTGGGGTGCTTCAGCACACTCTCGGGTGGACAAGTTACTGGAGATCCAAGCCGAAGCAGAACGCTGGCAGTCTCAATCAAGTCCGTGCCGACTGCTGTTTTCGGATCAAGACGTCGCTAAATCCCGAGTTGAATCTGAACGATCGCTGCAGAACCCAGTCAATCACGCTGGCTCAATCAGCGTTGGCCCGGAATCCCTCGTTCAAGCTGCTCAGTCGCCGGAGGTTGATACCGTCGTAGCGGCAATCGTGGGCAGAGCCGGCCTAGAGAGCACTCTGGCCGCAATCGAGTCTGGCAAGCGAGTGGCTTTAGCGAATAAAGAGACCCTCGTGGTTGCCGGCCCAGTGGTGCAAGAGAAACTAAACAACAGCCCCGCTGAACTCCTGCCTGTGGATAGTGAACATTCGGCAATCTTTCAATGTTTGCAAGACTCAAAAAACTCGCCACGGAAACTCATCCTGACCGCGAGCGGAGGCCCATTCCGCACGTGTACAAAACAGCAGATGGCCGAGGCGACCCGTGAATCGGCACTCGCTCATCCCACGTGGGAGATGGGTCCAAAAATCACCATCGACTCTGCCACAATGATGAACAAAGCATTGGAAATTATTGAAGCCCGATGGTTGTTCGGCTTGCCCGCTGATGCAATCGAAGTCATGGTCCACCCCCAATCCATCATTCACTCGATGGTGGAATTTCAAGATGGGTCAGTTTTGTCGCAGATGAGTCCACCAGACATGCGATTGCCGATCCAATACGCATTGACCTACCCAGATCGCCTACCTTGCGACGCCCCGATCTTTGATCGTCAAAAGAATTGGAATCTTGATCTCGAAGCAGCCGATCTGGATCGATTTCCAGCATTGGGCCTCGGTTTCGAAGTCGCAAAAGTGGGGGGAACCGCAGGAGCGGTCCTTAATGCGGCAAACGAAGAAGCGGTCGGTCTATTCTTGGACGGCAAAATCCGGTTTACTGACATCGTTGACGGCTGTGCAGACGTACTCCGCCACCACAACTTTGAACCATCCCCCCCACTGGGACGTCTTCTACAATTGGACGGCTGGGCACGTGGAGAACTGCGAAAACGCATGAATCTGCCATCCTGAAGTGATGAGCCAGCGGCGTCCTGAGAAGCAAGGTAAACCGAAGTAACGTTTACTCGAAAGCATTGCGTTTCGAGAGGCCACGGGCTGAGAACCCCCAACCGGAGTCATCCCGTTGGGAAAATCCGAAAAAGCGTTCTGTATCGCCATGAAGCTTGCTCGTTGCAGGTACAGAATTGAGAGAAAAAGGTAAAAGCTAAATGATTGATTGGATGACCGACGTGATGCCTCTGGCTCAGGCGATGACGGATGATCCAGGCTTGCTAAGCAGTTTGGTTTATAAGTTTTCTCTCGCACTTCGAATCGGACTCGGCATCGGTCTGGTGATCTTTGTCCATGAACTTGGGCACTTTGTCGCTGCAAAAACCTTTGGAGTGAAGTGCGAGAAGTTCTACGTTGGGTTTGACGTTCCTATTCGCTTGGGGCCAATTAAATTCCCCAGCACCTTGGGTAAATTCAAGTACGGAGAAACCGAATATGGAATCGGTGTGATCCCGCTCGGTGGCTACGTCAAAATGCTTGGCCAGGACGACGATCCCCGCAAACAAGAAGAGGAAGCGAAGAGAATTCAGGTCGAGGGCGAAGATAAAGCAGACGCTGAAAATAAAACCCTTGATCCAAGAAGCTTTCCCGCAAAACCAGTTTGGCAACGGATGATCATCATCAGCGCCGGGGTGGTCATGAATGTGATCACCGGAGTGCTGTTTGCGGCAATCGCATTTGGCTTCGGCGTTGAGTATAACCCCGCAGTGGTTGGATCGGTCACACCAGGTGGACCAGCATGGCAGGCGGGAATCGAACCGGGAGGCCAGATCATCAAGGTCGGCTCTTGGGGCGATCCCCAAATGCACTTCCTCGAGATGCGCAAGGAAATCCTGACTCGAGGCCTAGAACAACCCGATGCTCCCATTGAGATTGGTGTCAGCTACCCAGAGGGCGAGCAGAACTTCACGCTTACGACTCAAGCGAGTCCACTTCAAAAAGAAGCAAGGATGATTGGCATTGCGATCCCCAATGCTGCACGCCTCGGGTCCGATCCGGGACTTGTCCCTCAATCCTCTGCAGCTTCGGCCTTTTCGTCCGCAGACGCCAATGCCGAAATCATTGAATTTGACGGAATCAAAATCGATCAAGATTCAAGAGTACCTGCAGCACCGCTGCTACATCGAATCTACTCCCGACCCGATCAAGCCATCAGCTTGAAACTGCAACGTGCCGATGGCTCCGAGCAGAATGTCAACTTGCCGCCTCAACAAGCCAAATCGATTGGTGTTCGGTACGAATTGGGCCCGGTCATTGCATTGGTCAAAAATGGCCCTGCTGAACAAGCAGGGATGCAAGTAGGTGACCTGATTCATTCCATTGAAGGGGAAACGGATCTTGATGCTTACGGCGTTGCACAGAAACTTGCTGCCGCGACCGATGCGATTTCATTGACAGTTCAACGCGAAGACTCGCAGGGTAACCCCGTGGAAATGATCGATCTAACGATCACGCCGGCAGGAGCCCTCCAAATCCTTAGTCCCACGTCAAGTATTACCGGGGAAATCGCCGTTAACTCGGTTGGACTAGCCTACCAACCCCTTGCGGTTGTCGCCGCGTTGACAACCAACACGTCCGAAAGTGAAGGAGAGGTAGAAAATGAAACCCCTGCTCCGAACAGTGAAGGCACCGTTTCAAGTGGAGACCTTGCAGTCGGAGACGAACTACTTTGGGTTGAATTGCCCAAAGATGCGGCTCAAGAAATTCTCGGTGAAAACAGCGACCAAAGAGTCACGGCATTGGTTCAACAGTTGGTCGATCGCTGGGAAATCTCGGAAACGATGCCGCTGAACAATCTTTTGGATCTCATCCAAATTCTCCCCAATGAAACGACCCTCACCGTCGCAGCCCAGCGTGGGGAGGATGGTAACATCATCAAGTCCGCTGTCACCGTGGAAATGGACACAAGATTTGTGTTTGATCGCGGATTGATTCTCGGACAGCGTCAGGCGATCCAAAAGGCGGCATCGGTGGGTGAAGCCCTCTCTCTTGGCTTACGTGAAGGTGTCCGCAGGTTCAATGACGTGTTGCGTTTTCTCGCAATGATTCCTCAGGGCCAAATCAAACTCAAATACGTCGGTGGCCCACTCGAGATCGTTAATATCGCAAAGAAGGAAACAGAAAAAGGATTCTCAAGGCAACTGATGTTCTTGACCATGCTCAGCATGAACTTGGCAATCCTGAACTTCCTTCCCATCCCTGCACTCGATGGTGGGCACATGGTCTTTTTGGTTTACGAACTCGTCGCAGGTAAGCGAGCCAATGAAGCACTTGAGTTTCGTTTGACCGTCGCGGGGATCCTTGCTCTCCTGACACTGATGGCAGTTGTCTTCGCGAACGATATCCTGCGATACCTGTAATTCCTGATCAAACCGGGATATCCCTACAGCTTTGGGATCCTGACGCAATGGGATCCCTCGCCTATGGGATCTCTCGCCTAGGGGATCTCTCCTGATCAATAACGCGGAACTGACGAGTCGATATGAAGGCTCCACTCGTCAATACCACCCTTCATGCTCTGGACGTTCGAGAAACCTTGTTCGCAAAGCGCTTCTGCAACTTGCATACTGCGAACACCATGATGGCAGTGAACGACAATCAATCGATCTCGATGTGGTTCAAGCTCTGCAAAACGCAGCCGGAATTGGCTCATCGGTAGCAGTAAACTACCGTTGATCGATGCCATAGCGAACTCAGATTCTTCACGAACATCGAGCAGAAGAAAATCTCCGTCCTCTTCTCTCAACTTGGCAACGGCCTGCACATCGACTTCTGGAATGGAGTGAATCATCAAGGTTTCTCATCAAGTACTACTAGAGCCGACAATTCGAAATAGGTGTTTCAATGATTGCTGAGGCTCCGAGTGCCTCAAGTCGTTCCATCGCTTCGATGATGTCTTTTCGTTTCACCATCACCCTGACGGAACACCACTGCTCATCTTCAAGCGAGTTTACGGTCGGGGAATTAAAACCGGGAGTGACCTCCTCGGCATCCGCCAACTGCGTTCTGGGGACATTGTACTCGAGAAGTGAGTAGTCACGTGCGATCACAACGCCCTCGAGGCGACGAACTACCCGGTCAGCGGTTGCGGGATCGTGATTTCGGTCATTCTGAATCAAAACGGTTTCGTAAGTTCCGATCTCCTCAAGAATCCGCAAGCGATTGGCCGCGAGCGTGCTGCCGGTCTCAACCAAATCAACAATCGCGTCGGCGATCCCAAGCTGGATCATGACTTCAACACTTCCGGACAAAGCGACCAAATGAGCCTCCGCCTGACGCTCTGACAAGTAACGCCGAGTCACAGCGGGGAAACTCGTCGCAATTCGGGACTGATCCAGTTGCGAGGCATTCTGTATATCTGAATCATCCGGAACGCAGAAAGCGAGTCGGCACCGTCCCATCCCCAACCGCATACGTACCGCGATATCCGCACCAGCCTCTTCGACGAGATCGCTTCCTGTGATCCCCATATCGATAGCTCCCTCAGCACAAAGCGTTGGGATGTCATCGGTTCTCAAAAAGACGAGGTCAATTGGTAACCCACTAACTTTTGCGAACAGACCCCGACTCTGCCGGCGGAACTTGATCCCCGCTTGGCCGAGCAGCTCTGAGGCGATTTCACTGAGTCTTCCTTTGCTTGGAAGTCCGATTCTAAGATTTCTTGATCCGTCCAACGGTTTAGCTCTTCGCTCGATTTTTTAGCTGATAAATGTATTGATTTTACCGACACTTATTCACTGACACCGCCGCCCGAACACGCCGATCTCGATCTGTATCGGATCACTTTTCTCGACTTGCCTTTTCGACAAGCCCTGAGGTGCCCTCGCGACGTGCAAGCTCGCTAGCCACTTCATCCAGATGAACTCCGCGGTAGGCGAGCATCACCAAAGTGTGATAGATCACGTCTCCCGCTTCGTAGATAAAGTGCTCCCGTCCCTCCTCGCCCTTCTCGTCGGCTGCCTCGATCAGCTCTCGTGCCTCTTCGAGGATCTTGCCTCCAATTTTCTCGGGTCCGCCACGAAGTAGCTTGGTCGTGTAGGACCCCTCAGGTAACTGCTCAGCGCGATCGAGTAATGTTTGCATCAATCGCGAAAGGGGTTCGAGTGACTGAGACATGATGGTGGAAAGGGCTTGGATTTCGAAAATGGGAGCGAGTCTCGCGGAAAATCGAAATCTCCCCGAGGATCACGATGTTAGACCGATCTCCCCACATTGCCAACGACTTAGGTGAATTGCGGGAGGGAAAGGTCGCTCTTCGGTCGTTTTTTCGACTAAAAAACCTGTTTCCTTTCGCCACTGGGCCATCCTACCTATTCGCTGAATTGAGAAGACTCGGCACAATTAACTCGGACGCACCCGCACGCGGCGCGAAATGTCCAAGCGTCAAACGGGCACCCGAAACCCCTGCAGAGGGTCTCGACGGATCATTTTCACCCCCGAAGCCAAGATCACCTTTTCCATCGCAAGAACCATGATCACGATTGTCGATTATCAAATGGGAAATCTTCGTAGCGTTCAAAAAGCGATTGAACGCGTCGGTGGTTCCGCTCAGATCAGTTCTGACCCGCAGGTCATCGCCAACGCTGAAAAGCTGGTACTTCCCGGCGTCGGTGCATTCGGTGACGCGATGAACGAAATTGTGCGTCGAGATCTCGCCGAACCGATTCGTGATTTCATTGCCTCCAATCGACCTTTTCTTGGGATCTGCTTGGGGCTGCAACTACTCTTTGAGAGAGGCTATGAGAACGGGGAACATCAAGGCCTTGGCGTCCTTGAGGGTGAAGTGGTTCGGTTTGATCTTCCCGAAAGCTACAAAGTCCCCCACATGGGCTGGAACACGGTTAAAAAGACCCAAGAGTCTCCACTTCTGGTCGACACCCCTGACGGGAGTCACTTTTACTTTGTCCATTCCTACTACGTTTGCCCCCGTGACCCAGAAGTGGTCGCCCTCGGCTGCGAATATGGGACTGAATTCTGCGCCATGGTTCAACGTGGCAACCTGTACGCAACGCAGTTCCACCCAGAGAAGAGCCAAGAGAATGGCTTGAAGCTTTTGCATCAGTTCCAGCAACTGAAAGCATAAAGACGCATAAGGGCATTGGTTCAAAAGTCAAAACTTCTCCAAAAAACGCCTCATCTTATGGTGGCGTAAACTCCGTTACTTGAGGTCGATTTTGCCGATCAGCGGAGGATCCCGTCACGAAACTCGCGGCGAGGATTGGGAAGCCCGCATGGAGTGATGCGGGAATTAGATCCCTAACCAGTTTGAAATACAGTTTTCGGGGGGCTTTCCTTTTGGCTGGAAAGGCGAAAAATTAGGATGGACGTTAGAGTTTCGCCTGTTTGCCCAAAGTCATTCTTAATCCGATACCTTTCGTCTGAGTCCGAGCCGCTCGGGGTCACTAGCGGTCTCACCCAGAATCATTTCTCTTAGCGATGAAGTCCATGAAGATGAAGTCCATGAAAACGACTTTAGCCAACTCACTCCTGGCTGCTTTCTTGCTGTTGCCTCATGGTGTTTGTTTCGCCGACTACGAAACCTCTTTTTTTACTTTGGAACTGGATCCTCTTCAGCGTCCAACGCGGCAAGTAGATCTCTGTGAAGAGTGTGGCGAATTTCACGCAACGGGTATCACCGGAGCGCTGAATCTTCTTAATGCCCAGCGTCAACGAAGCGGGATCGCGCCACTAAAGCATGCAAAGGACCTTGAGATGATCGCTAAGAAACGTCTGGAACTAATGGTTGCCAGCGGCCAAAAAGGACATCCGCCGGGCTCATTTGCGCCGGGAAAGTATGAAGGTGTGGGATGGGTTTACGGCCACGCTCCGACGCGAGTCTCGGCGTGCTATTCGATGGATCCCAATATGAAGGAAGCTGGCGCCGTGATGCTCCACGTGAAAAACGGTGTCTACTTCGTAGTGGTCTACCGCTGAGCACAGTTGAAAAACGTGCACAGTTGAAAAACGTGCACAGTTGAAAAAGGTATACAGTTGAAAAACTCGAGTGTTGGTGTCGACTCTCGAGTCAATGAACCCGTTGATGATTCACCGAACGGCAAATGCTCACCGCTCCTTTTCAGTCTCCACATAGCTGAGAAAGTTTCTCGGTAGCGGCGCCCGAATCAATCGTCTCAGCAGCCGCACGAACCCCTTCTTCAAGACTTGCGACACGGTCGACCAGCCATAATGCTGCCGCTGCCCCCGCGAGCACGGTATCGCGGCATGGCCCCGGTTCACCCTGCAAGATTCGCTGAATGATCTCCGCACTCTCTTGCGGATCTTTTGCGGCGAGAGCCTCGCTGCCAGCGGGTAGAAGGTTGAAGTCCTGCACACTCCAATCCATCTTGGAACAACCTTCTGATGTCACCTTCACCACGTGGGTGATACCATCGAGCGACACCTCGTCCTGCCCATCCTCTGCGTGAATCACGAATGAACGTTGCGTTCCGAGTTGGGAAAGGGCCGCAGCGACTTTTTCTTGTGCGTCGGGAGAAGAAGTCCCCAAAAGCTGGTGAGTGGCGCCAGCCGGATTGCACAGAGGGCCAAGGAGATTGAAAAGTGTTTTCACTCCCAACTTTCTGCGAACGCCAACAACATGACGCATGGCTGGATGTAGCTTTGCTGCAAAACAAAAGCAGATACCGATTTCATCAAGCCTTTGTGCAACAGCGTCAGGTTCACTCTCAAGCTTCACGCCGAGAACTTCAAGGACGTCGGCAGAACCAGTTAGACTTGAAGCTTTCCGGTTGCCATGCTTCGCCACCGGAACTCCACAGGCCGCTGTCACAATCGCGACCGCCGTACTGATATTGAAAGTTCCACTCCCACTACCACCGGTCCCACAGGTGTCGAGCAAAATCTCGTGCTGATGCGGCAATTTTGTCATGTGCCGCCGCATGGCACGTGCAGCACCAACCAATTCACTAACCGCTTCTCCCTTTTCCTTGAGAGCCAACAGGAGTTCACCAACCTGATCCTCTCCAGCGGCCCCAGAGAGCATCGAATCGATCAGTCCACTAGTCTGCTCGGCTGTAAGATCCACGCCGCGGTTAACAATCTCGATGGCATCAGAGAACGGCAGTGCTGATGAGGGCTCAGAAGGATGATCCATACGAACGTTGTCTCTCACTTATAACTGGCTAGTGGGCGGTAGCGGAATGACCTCAAGGCTTCAGTCGCCTGTGGGGTCGCAGGGTACATCATGGGCAACCCAATTCAAGACTGTACCAACCAATTGAAGACTGTACCAAGATCGTCATCCTCCACGCAACAAATCAGTCTCGTTTGTTCGGACGGATGCACCTAAAATCTGGTCATGACTAAGAAAATCATTATCGACTGCGACCCCGGAATCGATGACGCAATTGCCCTCGGCATGGCACTCTTTGATCCTCGAATAGAGGTTTTGGCCATCACCGCAGTTGCTGGTACGGTGGATGCTGACCAAGCAACCAATAATGTAACCTCGATCGTCACGATGCTTGATCCGCCAAAGTATCCCCGAATCGGCAAAGCAACGCCGGGTGAAGACGCGCCGGTAGTGGATGACTCCTTTCTACATGGGAGTGACGGATTGGCAGAGTGCCACTTCGAACCCTCAGGGCGACAACGCCAACAAACCAGCGAAAAAGTCCTCAGCGACCTGATCGAACAATACCCAAATGAAGTATCAGTTGTTTGCTTAGGTCCTCTGACAAACCTAGCAAGATTAATTCGATGGGAACCGAACCTCGTTCCCTTGATTGACCAAGTCATCATCAGTGGTGGAACGGTGCACCATCCAGGCAACGCAACTCCGGTTGCCGAGCGAAACTTTTATTTTGATCCTAAAAGCGCTGCAACCGTTTTCGCGTCAGCAACCACCAAGACTCTCGTGCCCCTTGATGTCACCGAAGAGGTCCGATTTGGAGTTGAGCTACTTGAACAACTTCCAAGCGCCGGCACCCACATGGGTTCATTACTGAGAAAAATCCTTCCATTCGCTTTCCGCGCCGCACATCAAAAACTTGGTGAAGAGCTAATTCCTCTTTACGACCCAACCAGCTTGATCGCCATACTGGAACCGGACTTATTTTCATGGGAACCCATGGCTGGAAAAGTTGAAACGGTGGGTGAATTAACTCGCGGCATGACCCTGTTTGACCAGCGTTTGCGTCGAAACTGGCCAATGAACCTCGAAGTTGCTTGTGAGGTAGAGGTCGATGAGGTTCGCGATGCGATCATCCGTAGCATGCGTTACGCCGGACAAAAAAGCTAGTCGCGGAACAAGCTACAGGTTTGCTGCATGCAACGTTCTCGGTGACCGAACGAGACACGCCGAGTCACCTATCCATACCGACTGGCCAAGCAGCGGAGATGTGTTGCAACAATCTCCGCGCGTGCATGCTGCTTACAACGAGTCGCTGAATCGCCTATTAAAACGAGTACTCTTTGATAGTCTGAAATGGAACGATGCGCGACATCCCAGCCCGCAGCATAAAGACATCGTGTTGCATCCGCAAACTGATCCGCCGCATAGAAGTGCTGACTCAATGAAATCCAAAATTCCATCAACGTCTCGCTCCGAGCAACAACATCTGGCATCGTGAGTGCTCGAAAATATGCCATTTCTGTTTCGGCGGCCGGACGCAATTCGACAAGTCGGGCAACGGAGAACTTGGAAGCAAGTGGCTCCGTCCAGTGAAAACCGAGTGCCGTCGTATGATCGGTAAATGAGGAGCATTGTGATGCACGGTCGTAGCAAACCATTGCCTCTTGAATAGCCCCTCGCTTCTCCGCTTCATAACCCAACAACTGCCAAGCCCACGCTTGGTCAGGTGCCAACCTCGTGACAACCTCAGCATGTTGGGCAACCGCACTCCAACGTTGAACCCGCCTATCCCCTGTCAATTCAACCAACCGAACGAGTTGTGACTCCGGTATGAGATCAAGATCAAAAAGACAACGAGTGATCTGATGCGATCGATCCTCAAGCCCGCCTTCCAAGGTTGCAACAATTTGATCTCGCGACCAGTGACGCAGCAACTTCTGAACTTTCAAAAATCGGACAGCGACCTCAGCGATGCCGAGTTCCAAGAGTCGATTGATCGAAATCTCCTCAGGTAGTTTCGGTGAGGGAAGCAAGTCTAACTTCACACCGTAGTGCTCGGCCGCCCATCGAAGCACTCGATCGTCGCGTGGGGACGTATCGTCTCCCGAACGTCGATCCCGCTTAGATAGTTCACCCGCGTCCAATGATGAATCGGGACAGCGATAGGTCGAACGAGAGAACCTGTTAAAGAGAATCGCTTCAGCTAAGGACTCTCCCCAAGGCAGCCAATCACCTCCTCCGTGATACCAATAAACAATCTGCCCTGTTTGATTCGCTTCCGTTAAGCGAACACATAGCCAGTCGCCGGAATCATTGCCGATTAAAGGTATGAGGTCAGGCACCATCAACCCCGGCCAAATCACCTCGGGGTCACTTTGAAGCAAAACGTTTGGAGGAACAGGCCGAGAAAACTCACCCGATAGCGTCTCTTGCCAGATCTCCGAATCAAACCAATCAGCAAGGTCCGGCGTCAATTCGCAACGATAGCGTT
>JAKMEW010000331.1 GCA_022425745.1 Rubripirellula sp. | reverse complement strand
ATCGAGCAGCACTCGATAGCCCTTTGCTTTGATACGTCGACATCCACGGTTGCAAGCACCTCACGCAGATGCGCTGAATGCGGATCTGAATCTTCGACAACGGAACCGATCTGATCAAAGGGAACCCAATCCGAAACACCAGCGTGATACGCATCGCGAACCTTCGCACCCGTTTCAGCATCGAGCACGCGACCGGCCGATCCAAATAGTTTGATGCCGTTATAGGGAGGCGGATTGTGGCTCGCTGAGATTTGCACGGCTCCGGCGGCAGAACGGTCTCGCACCAACACACCCAGCGTCGGCGTCGCAATGACCCCCGCATTGATGCATCTGCGACCACATGCGGTAAGGGCCGCAATGATCACCTGACTCAGCATCGGTCCGCTCTCCCGACCATCGCGTCCTACTAGAATTGGACCTTCGGGTAGCTGAGATGCGTAGGCCGACACGAATCTTGCAGCGACATCAGGCGTGAGGTCTTCGCCAACGATACCTCTCAGTCCACTCACACTGATGATCAATCCACTCATGCCCCGAATCCCCAAACCTTTGGAAAGTCCTTCATTGCCATGCACCATTTGGTACTAAAAACGACAGATCAAATCGTAAACCGCCCGTCCGCGTAGCGAGAACTTCAACCGCCGTGTTCGAGAAACACCGTGTCGGGGGGCGTCAGGTCATTCCGATCAATCCGGTATTGATGATCCGTTTTCCCCGTCGCGTCTCCAGCAACGCACCCGATCAGGGCCATCGTCTCTTGCAGCAAAACCATCCCTTACCCCACAATCAAATAGACATGATCAGAGATTTCCTAAAACTGTGATTTCCCTACCGCACTTTCCTGACGATCGACCGATCGCAAAAACAGAGAACAAACCTTTCGCTTTGATTTCACCAAGCAACTCTTGTACCGCCATGACTTCCATCGACGCCATTCAAAACGCCCTCTCCGCTATCGACCAAGCGACCTGTGATAGCCTGATCAGCGAAACCGCGCAAGAAAATCTTCGCGTTTGGTTGACTGAGCAGCGGTATTCGCAGTACCAGCAGGAAATCATTGACCACATTGATGCGGGTAAGTGGCAAGCTCTAGATGATGCATTCTGGACAATCATTCCCTTTGGAACCGGCGGCCGACGCGGTCGGATGTACCCGATCGGATCAAATGCGATCAATGATCGAACCATTGGAGAGAGTGCTCAGGGGCTAGCTAATTACGTTCGTGAATACACAGGTCGCACCGAAGGCCTTTCGTGCGCTATCGCGTATGACACGCGACATCGATCTCGCCATTTCACAGAACTCTGCGCGGGGATCATGGTCGCAGCAGGATTCAAGGTCTACCTTCTAGATGACTACCGCGCTACACCTCAATTGTCGTTCGCGGTGAGATACAAAAATTGTGATTGCGGAATCATGGTCACCGCTAGCCATAATCCCCCGAGTGACAACGCAGTGAAGGTATATTGGTCAAGCGGCGCGCAGGTCCTCCCACCACACGACCAGGCGATCATTGACCGGGTCATGACGTGCCAAGAAATTGTCTCCACTCCGTTTGCCGAAGCATTGGCAGAGGGGCACATCGAGGTCGTTACCGATGAAGTCGATGCTGCCTATCTGGATGCTTCTTCGGCTTGCTCCTTTGATGGACCCCGCGATGTCCGCGTACTTTACACACCACTACACGGCGTCGGATCGGCAGCGGTCGTTCCACTATTGAACCGGGTAGGATTCAATGAGGTTCAAATCTACGAACCGCATCGTGAACCTAGCGGAGATTTTCCCAACGTACCCGGCCACGTCTCAAACCCAGAAAACAAAGCGGTCTTTGACCAGCCGATCAAGCAGGCGCAAGAAGATGGGTTCGACCTGATCCTCGCCACCGACCCTGACTGTGATCGCATCGGCTGCGCAGCACCGCTCACCAACGACACCGCGGGACCCTGGAGAACTTTTACGGGGAATGAAATTGGATCGATGCTGACCGAGTACGTCCTCAGTCGCCGAGCTGCCAAGGGCGATCTGACGCCAGAACACTATGTTGTAAAAACACTTGTCACCTCCGAACTCACACGCCGCATCGCCGAGCACTACGGCGTCCGTTGCGAGGGCGAACTTCTTGTTGGCTTCAAATACATCGCGGAAGTGATGGATCAACAGGGGCCAGATCACTTTGTCTTTGGCACTGAGGAATCACACGGCTATCTAACCGGGCAGTACTGTCGCGACAAAGACGGCGCCGTTGCATCAATGTTGATGAGCGAGCTTGTCGCACAGCTTAAATCCGAACAAAGATCGCTCCATCAGTACCTCTCCGGCCTGTATCAACAGCATGGATACCATCGTGAAGAACTGATCAACTTAGTGATGGAAGGCAGCGAAGGCATGGCGGCGATTAAACGCTTGATGGAAGCGTTCCGAACCCGGCCCCCAAGCCAGCTAGCTGGAATCTCAGTCAAACAGATCCGCGATTATCAAGCCGCCACAGTCACTCCGGCAGACGGTGGCGCACCGGCACCGCTTACAGGACCAAGTGGTAATCTCGTTATCTTGGATCTTGCCGAAGAAGGCAATTATGTCGCCGTGCGTCCTAGCGGGACCGAGCCTAAAATCAAGCTCTACGTCTTCACTCGTCTCGAGCCAACTGCATCGCAAGATACCGAAGCTGCTGAAAAGCAACTCAACCAACGTGTCGCGGAACTGGAAGAAGATGTTCGTCGCTATGCAAAACAAAATAGCTAGCGTAAACGATCACTAGCGAGAGACCATGCGATTTGGCTCCAATGCCAAATCGGTACACACCAACCCGCACAGCCAACATCAAACTAAAACGTGCTTGTCTAGCTTGACCACCAATCGACTGCGGGCAAAAAAAAAGGATCAGCTGTTTAGCTGATCCTGTCAATTTCCAGTTCCACGGCGAACGAAGCTTCTTATTCAATCACGTTACGCTGTGAGCCATCAACTCAAGGCATTCTTACTGGCTCAAACAAAGACCGATGATTAATCGTGTGCTCGGTTTGCCCAGCGGATCGAATTGGCCTAATAGCGGTCTCGACCGCCGCCATAGCCACCGCGATCACGACCACCACCACCGTAGCCACCGCCATCGCGTCCACCACCGTAGCCGC
>JAKMEW010000324.1 GCA_022425745.1 Rubripirellula sp. | reverse complement strand
CTACCTTGCTTATCTTCTTGGTGAGTCGATGGTGGGTTTGCAAACTCGTGATCTCTTGGCAGTGGTGAAGTTGCTAAGTGAGGATAGTGGCTTCAAAAATACGAAGGCGACAGAAGGTCTTTCTATCTCGATCTCTGCGTCAAATTTATCCGCTTTGGTGGCATTGCATGCAGGTGTGATTGCGGGAGGTGTTATTGCTCAGATCACACTTGCCGAGTTGCCCGCCTCATGGACTGATGTGGTTGGAATGAACGCTCCGGCCGGTGTTTTGAACTCCGCCGTGCACGGTGTGCTCCATCATTATGATTGGCCCGATCTCATCGATTTGGTGGGTGACAAGACAGTCCAGGTTGATCCGCTTTAAGGCGATCCAACTTGTGTTTTCACAGATAAGTTTGCCGAGGATGGGGCTGTGTTATGTCTCGCGTTCCTTACGGCATCGCAGTCCATTCGTTGATCCGAAGCCAGTCGGTGCCACGGTCTTTCCAAGTGCCGATTACTGAATTTGGCCGCGGCCGAGTTCCGTAACCATGACCGCCGTTTTGATAGACATGAAGTTCGGCGGGAATCTTGTTTTGCTTCAGGGCTGCATAAAACATCACGGCACCGAGGGAGGTTGAGGCGTCGTCATGAGTATGGACAACAAAAGTGGGTGGCGTGGTTGAGTCGACTTGGATTGGTGAGATTAGACGCTGGTTGGAATCATCGTAAATTCGCCACGGGTAAATAAGGATTCCAAAGTCCGGGCGGTGAGTTAGCTGGTCGACGAGATCCGCTGATGGGTACGTCGCATCCTTTGTTGTGAGGTGGATTGATGCAACCTGTCCGCCCGCCGAGAATCCCAACAGGCCAACCTGCTCAGGACTAATCTTCCATCGTTCGGCGTTAGCGCGAATCAAACGTATGGCTCGCTGGCTATCCTGTAGGGGACGCTTCCATGCTTCCTCGCGAACCTCACTGGTGCGATATCGCAGAACAAATGCTGTGATTCCAAGATCGTTAAGCCATTTAGCTGCTTCGGATCCTTCGAGGTCGGTCACCACATAACGAAATCCGCCACCTGGTAGGATTAGCACCGCTCTGCCATTTGGTTCTTGTGCAGGAAAGACGTCGAGGGTGGGGTAGGTGATTTTTTCAACTCGCGTGATAAGTGGATTGTCCGTCGTGCGAGCGGCCAAGGCGGTTCCCGCATCTTTGCTTGATTCACCTGGCGCAGTTTGATCCCAAAGTGGCAGGTTCAAAGCTGGTTCAATAGCATCGGGCGATTTTTCTTGTCCATTGCAAGACCTACCATTGAGGTTGGCGAGTGAAGACAGCAGCAGGATGAAGGCGACTGTCGCCGAGTTCATTTTGGGCATTGATTCTTGACTGGTTAAGTGGAAGCGAAAATCGGAACAGGAGACGGGAGTTTGGATCCGCCATGTCAGGTGATTAGATCAAGGTTGAGGTGAGACTTGGTTGCTCATCAAAATCTTCTCAATCGCAGCAATGGTCACTTGTGATGGGCGGAAGTTACCGGGGCGATTGCCTTGAGCGATCATTAGGGGAGTCCAGCCATCTTCGTGCGCTTGATTCCAGACGTCCTTCGACGCACCCCACTGGTCGAGTTTTTCGATCAGCTTTGGCCAACTCTTGAATGCCGCTCCGTGCATGACCGTTTTGCCTTGGTCATCAATGCCATTAATCTCTCCGCCCAAACTGAGCAGGTATTCGACGGTTTGGATCGCATCATCTTCGGTGCCGGCGGATTCGTCACCATCACTTAGCACGCCAATTCCCGTTGCGGCAAGGAGAGGGGTAACGTGATCTTGGTTCACCAAATGAATGTCCGCGCCGGACTCGATAAGGACTTGAAGTAGTGGTAGGTCGCCGCTTTCAGCCGCCAAGATTGCGGGGGTGGCATTCGTTCTGCTTAGTCCGCTATGGCGAGTGGATTTTTTTTTGTGCCTGATGTTGATGTCGGCGCCTCGCTTGATAAGTTCCCGAACGAGGGTAAGGCTATTGATTTTTCCCGTTACATCCGGTGGTGGATCCCCATCACCCCGAATCGGTTTGCGAACCCAGGTGATGGCGTGCAAGGGCGCGTATCCAGTTGCAAGAACGTTAGGGTTCGCGCCTCTTTTTAGAAGTTCGATCGCCATTTCAAAGTGTCCATTTTCAATTGCGAGTAGAAGTGCGCTCGTACCTGTAACAGGTCCTTTTGATGCTTTCCGTTTGACTCGCATTGTTTCGTTGACATCAAAGCCGTCTTCGAGAAAGCTGAGTACGGTCTCGGTCTTTCCCTGACGCACCGCAAAGAAGAAGGCGTTGAATCCTGAGGGCAAGGTGATCCGAGGGTCCGCACCATGTTCAACGAGCGTGCGAATTGCGGCCGTGTGTCCTTCTGCTGCCGCCCACATCATCGCGGTCTGGCCTGATGCTTCGATGGCATTAACATCCCCGCCGTGCTCAATCAGCTTTGACAGAATGACGGGTGATCCGGTGCGAGCGGCCGTCATCAGCATCGTCTCGCCGCCATTCAAACGGAGCTTGGCATTTGCGCCCGCTCGTAAAAGCTGAATCGCTGTGTCCGCGTCTCCAACGCTGCAAGCAATCCAAAGGGCAGGAACTCCGTATCTGTTCGTCGCGTTGGGGTTGGCTCCTTCGGCTAAAAGCTTTGTTACCCATTGAGCATTTTGGTTTTGAACCGCCCAATGCAGCGGGGTCATGGCATCAGCCTGAGTGGCGTTAATATCAGCGCCGTTATGTAATGCCTCTGCAGCCTCACTGTACTGCTTCGTTTGAATTAAATCAGCGAGTTGATTTTGTTTCAGTGCTGTAAGTTCCTGGCTGTTCGCTTGCGGTATTGGCACAAGGAATAAGGCAAGAAAGATCAAGCGGTTTAGCGGTAAGAAACCGTTGGGTGAAAACATAGGATGTGTAGACTCAAGTGGATTCGTTGGAGAGAGCCTGAGTGGTGAACCTTGTCGAGACCGATTGGCTTAGCTTGCTTCAAAAAGGTCATCAATTTGGCCATGGCTGTCGGCAAATGATTCACACCGCGCGCCCACTTTATTGAGCAGTGTTAGATGAAGATTGGCCAGTGGCGTTGGAGCCTCAAAGTGGATGTGTCGACCGCCTCGCATCCGTCCTGCAGCACCGCCCGCAACCAAGATTGGGAGATTCGTGTGATCGTGAACGTTCGGGTTCCCCATTCCACTTCCGTACAGGTAAAGCGAATGGTCCAACAGATTGCCTTCACCTTCCGGGGTCGCTTTCAGTTTTTCGAGAAACTCTGCGAATAGCGAGACATGGAACTCATTGATTTTTGCAACCTTGGCAATCTTTTCCGGATTGTTGCCGTGGTGAGTCAGCGGGTGGTGTGGTTCATTGATTCCGATTTCTGTGTAGCTTCGGTTGCTCGTTTCTCTCGCGAGCTGAAAGGTGATCACGCGAGTGATGTCGCCTTGTAGTGCCAACCGTTGAAGTTCGAACATAAGCCTTGCGTGATCGCGATAGCTTGTTGGTACACCGCTGGGGCGATCGAGGTCAATTTCAGGGGTATCCCTCGTTTCAGATTCTGCTTTCTGGATCTGCCGCTCAACTTCTCGGATTGAAGTGGTGTATTGGTCGACGGTTCGCCGGTCCTGAGGTCCGAGTGTTCGTTTTAGAGATTGAATCTCATCGTTCAATGCGTCGAGCAGGCTCGCACGTTGGAGGAGGGATTGTCGTCGTTGTTGGGCTGTCCCGCCTTCTCCGAACAGTGATTCAAAGACAAGTCGCGGGTGAGCTTCGGCGGGAAGAGGTGTGGTGGGCGATGACCAAGAAAGGTTGTTTTGATAAACGCACGCGTAACCGTTGTCGCATTGACCCACCACTTGCAATAGGTCCATCGATAGCTCAAGTGATGGCAGGCGAGTTTGTGTTCCGATGGATTGAGCGGCGATTTGGTCAGCGGTGGTGCCGAGGAAGTAGTCTGTGCTTTCGGTTCTCTTGGCCTCGGCAGCACTCAGGAAAGCAGCGTTTGATGTCGCGTGAGTGCCTGGGTAGGCGTTTTTTAATTCGAGATTGCTGATTGCGGTGACCTGAGTTTTTACCGATTCAAGTGGCTTTAGAATCGGAGAAAGATCATTGAGATCGCGATCGTTGGGTGGTGTCCAGCGAGAGATGTCGCAACCCATTGGCATGTAGACATAACCGATTCTTCTGAGGTGGTGCGGTGCCGCGGCGGTTGCAGCGGTCGCGGTCATTGCCGGCACCATGGCATCGAGAAGTGGAAGAGCTAGGGTCGCGCCGGTGCTTCTCAGGAAGGTACGCCGGGGTATTGATTTGCGTCGCATCATGATTCTGGCATTCTCATTCGGAATAGCGGACTCAGGACGATCTCTTGGATGAGCGAACTGATTGGGTAGCCATCTTGTGCAGTGTTCTCGATGATTTGTCGCACATGTGTGGCGTCTGTTGCTTCGATGCCACGTCCAAGTGCGTAGGTGATGAGTTTTTCGGTCAAGGTTCTGGCCAGCACGTCAGTATGTTTGAGCAGGCCTTGCTCCAATTGTTCCATGCTTGTCACCACCGTTCCATCAGGTAACACGCCGCTCGAGTCGACGGGTAACTCGGAATCGAGCTCTCTCCATCTTCCGATCGCATCGTATTTTTGCATTGCGAAGCCGATCGGGTCAATTAAACGATGGCATGTCGCGCAAGTCTCGGCCTCTCGATGTTGTTTTAATTGCTCGCGTATACTCGCAGTTTGCACCAGACTGTTCTCGTCCAGCACAGGGACATCCGGCGGGGGCGGTGGAGGCGGTGTGCCGATGAGGTTCTCAAGCACCCATTTTCCTCTCAGCACGGGAGAAGTTCGATGTGCGTAGGAGGTGACGCTCAGGATACTGCCGTGACGAAGCAGCCCACCGCGATGGTTTTCTGCCTTCAATGGAACCATGCGAAAGTGGCTTCCAAAAACTCCCGAGATTCCATAGTGCTTGGCGAGCCTTTCGTTGAGAAACGTGTAGTCCGCATCGATAAGTTGGCTCAGTGGGAGGTTTTTCTCAATCAAGTTGGCAATGAATAGCTGCGTCTCTTTCTTGAAGGCTTGCCGTAGGTTGTTGTCGAAATTTGGGTATCGCCTCGCGTCCGGATTTAGTGAGTCGATATTTCGCAGGTAGAGCCATTGGTCAGCAAAATTTTGGCTGATTGCCGCGGACTTTGGATCACTGAGCATCCTGCGGACTTGTTTTCGGAGAATCGACGGTTTGTGAAGTTGTTTTTCTCTGGCGAGTTCAAGCAGGGTGCTGTCAGGCAGGCTGCTCCAAAGAAAGAATGAAAGCCGAGATGCAAGTTCTGTATCGCTAATGCTGTATGCGTGATTTGGGGCGGCCTCTACTGGATCTCTTTCGATGCGAAAAAGGAAATCAGGATGAATGAGCAGGTAGCTGATAGCGAATTCAATTCCGGCTTCGAAGCCGCCGTCGGCTGCAGCTGTTTTGTATTTTTTCATCACCTTCTGTTGGTCTTCAGCAGAGAGGCTACGGCGAAGTGCTTTCTCCATTAGACCAGTGAGGATTTTTTTCGCACAAATTTCGTTTTCAGTGGGGTCATTTGGCCAAGGGGTGAGAACGGGGTTTCGAGAGGTTGTTTTCCTTTCATCCTCCGAGAGCTCTTCTCGAAGTGGGCCAGTGATCGATACCTCGAAGATGGCTGGGCCAAGTCGGGGATGGCGGTACATGTTGTAGTGGACGTCGAGTGGTTGACGTTTGGTTTCTAGCAGCAGGGATGGCGACTTGATAAAAGTAACTCCAACCCGGTGCGTGCCAGCCTCAACTGGAATGGTCACTTGGAGATGCTGATCAACATTTTCGTGAGAAGGTTTTGTGTAGTCGTCCTGTTCACTGCCACCTCCCCTAGGTGGATAGACGCGAAAGGATTTCGCAAGTGATCCATCGATTAGCAATTCGATATCGTGCGGCTTTCGCAGTCCTTCGACATGCTCATTTCGGTCGCGGGTGAGTCGTATCGTGAACTCATATTTACCTGGTCTCGAAAAATAGTGTTCAGTGATGATCCCGCCCCTCGTCCCGAGTGGTAATCCTTCGACATGTTCCTCTTGGGTTTGGTCCGGTGGAGTGCGAATGGTTTTCGCATCGATACCGCCGGCGTCGCTTTGCATTACCATTCGACTGATTCGCTGCGCGGCGGTGACGTAGCGTTGAACCAGAGAAGGCGGGAGTTCATCAACGGTGACGTTGTCAAAGCCATGGCTGATTTCATCGGCTGGTAGAAACCGCGTGGTGTCAACTTGGATTCCGAACAAATCCCGAATCACGTTTTGGTACTCGTATCGCGTCAGTCGCCGAAAAGTTGAGGTTCGACCGACTTCTAAGTGCCGTGATGCGGCTTGATCCATGACGGTGGTGATTTGATCGATTGTGTCTTTCAGGAGGGCAGGCGATGGTTGATCTGCATCGGGTGGAGGCATTTGGCCCGCACTGAGTTTTCGAATCACCTTCTCCCAAGTGACTCGTGATGCAGGATTGGAAGGGGGAGCGATGTGGAGAAGATCCACGCCATGATTTGCACTGGAGTCATCGTGGCAGGTAACGCAGTGATGATCTACGAAGTCTTCTAGATTGGCAGGGACGGCTTTAGATTGAGATCCGTCGTGCTGTTGCGCCATGACCGTGCGTATGCAAGTCATTGCAAGCAGAAACACCAACGTTCGTGTTGTTAAGATTGACTGGAGCATACTGCAGAGAAAGAGGTCTAACGGCAGAACACAATATGTGTACTGAGTTTTTGCTAAGGTGATTCCGGTGGATTAAGGTGCGACCTCAGATCCCGCGGTTTCACTGAATCTTAACCACTCCGTAAACGCTCAGGTTGTGTCCCCTTTCAAAATCCTGCTTGAAACTCAAATCAATCGGCCTCAATTCCTTGAATTGGAAACCGCGTCGTCTTCAGTGCTGATGTTCTCCGTGTCAGTGATTCCGATTTGGGTCGGTGCATCTATTGGCTCATCTGGGCTCTGATGTGACTCGCTCGCCTTGTGGTCGGAGTGCGGATCCACCGCACATGTGCCATTCAGTCAGGTGTTGAAGCCGAGTTTCGGTAGGACCCATGCATTGAGAATGAACCAGCCTGCGAAAAATCCTGACAAAATGAGGATGTCTTTCATCTGCTTGTTGCCTGTAGTAGGTGTTGATTTGGCGTCGTTATTAGTGGTTAGGCAGGATGTTGGTATGACCAACAAATGCCAACTTTACGCGGCAGTGGTGGCCGTGATGGGTGGTTCAGGTTTTGCTGTTTCATAGCTTAACGATTTCCATGCGCTGTAGCCGCCGGTTAGGTGGAAGGTTTTGAAGCCTGCACGTTGGAAAAGGCTTGCCGCGATCGCAGCACGAGGACCACCCAGGCATTGAGTGACGATTGGTTGCTCGATGTCGTATTGATCAATGTGTTCATTGAGCCGGCCTAGGAAGTCATGCACTGCACCAGCGATGATTCCCTCTTTCCACTCCACATCTGATCGAACATCGATGAGCTGAACCGATTGGTTTCGCAGCTTCTCTTGAAGGGTTTCTGGACTGATGGACCTGTATGCCGGTAGGAGTTTGCCGGCAAGAGACCGATCGTTTTTTGACAGGTAACCTTGGATGTTATCAATTCCAATTTTATGCAGGATTCTTGTCGCTTCACTGAATTGTGATTCATCTCCTAGTAAGTAGACGGGAGTATTTTCATTAAGTATCCACCCCGCCCATGCTGCAAGCATCTCAAGAGGGATGT
>JAKMEW010000307.1 GCA_022425745.1 Rubripirellula sp. | reverse complement strand
TGGGCTCGGTCGATAGCTGTTTTGAATTGATAACGCAGAGGAAGCAGCGAGGTGACGGAATCTCGTTTAGACACAAGAAGGAATATGCCGAACAGCATTGGTGGTAGGAGAAAAGCCGCCGCCGATACAACTGACCAGAAGCGATAGGCATGTCGGTTCTTGAGGGTGTCGATTGATTCGAAAAGAGACACAGAGATGCGGTTGCCGCGATCTTGCTGGTCAGTCATTTGGTCTTTTGATGGATCAGCAGCGTTCGTTTTTAATCCGCTCGGTGAGAGATCTAAAACCTCGGCTTCCTCCACTTGGATAGGAATTGGGTCCGAGGAGATTGTCACAAAAGATTCCGAATCCGGATCGAAGAACGAATACTCAATTTCTGGGATCTCGGTGACATCTGAGTCAAGTGGTCGGAGTGTCGTGGTAAAGATTTTTCGGTTGCCGTTGACCGTTCCCGCGAGCGAATCGTCGGCAACTTTAAACCGGTCGGTAACCTGCTTCTGTTTGTTTAAGTCAGGGGCTCGAAGGACATCCATCGGTCCATCACCTTGTATTTCAATGGTGAGGGTGATCGGATCGCTGGTTTTGATATCCGTCGGTGTAGCGGTTGTCTTGATGGTGTACCTTCCGACCGCTCCGACATAGCTTTGCGGCCTTCCTTGACTGGGCACAGGGATTACCTTGATCGGATCGACCGCAATTTCGGCCACAATCGGTCGTGCTTCGGTAATGGTGACTCGATTGCCGAACCCACCAAATCCAGAGTTTCCAAATGGGGTCCCTGAAAAGAAATCATCGTTTCCAAAGATGTCCAAAGGGCTTCTGGATCGGCCCAAGGTGACTGGGTAGTTGAAAATCAAACGCGTGTCTTTTGCGTCGATCTCGCGTGCCCGATCCGGGTAAATCTTGGTTGTGATTTCATAGAGTAGGTACTCGCGTTGCTGCCCCTCGGAATCTTCTCGGAGGACACGTCTGCCACCCGGGCGTTTACGTTGCTCAGCAAGTTCAGTCATTCGGTCTTCGAACATGCCCCAGGAGGTTCGTTCTGAGAGGCAACTCCACATCTCCTCTTCGTTAAGCTCAATTCGATATTCCTGATTGCGGTAGGGTCGCAACCAGAACTTGAGTGTGAGTTGCAACGACTGACCGACGTAAAGTTGCGACTGATCACCTGAAATTTCAGCAAATAGCAGATCGCCGGTCTCGCTCTTGGTCGCCACCACACGGACCGCTTCGGTGAGCGTTGTGATTCCGTCGGCTTTGATCTGTATTGGCGGGATCGTGAAGGTGCCCTCTTGGTTGGGCGTGACTAAAAATGAGTAGATGATTGAAGTTCTTTGGGTCCGGCGACCATTGATCCAACTCGTTTGTGAACGAGTGGATGGAGCACCGGTTTGTTCAATGGTCAGTCCAGGGACTTCTGGGAAACGAGGTGCGTCGTGCTCAACCGCATTGTTGATCGCAACTCGGAGTACGGTTGGGATTCCGACATAGGTTTCGCGAACGGAAAGGTTGGTTTGGATATCGGCTGCACTTGTTGATTGACGCGGAGCAGCGAGCACCATGATCAGAAGCAGTGCGAGGACTGGCAGAACCGTAAATTGCTCGCCGATCGCGATGGAGGTTGGTTTTTGTCGTGTAGTCATGACTGAAAGTGTCTCGTTACCAATCCTTTTCTACGGGGATGGAACGCATTCGTGACTTTAGTTTCAATTGCGTTCGGCGAGACATCTGGCGATCTCGGATGCTCTGCAGGAGTTTCCTTGCCTCATCTGAAGTCATACCAATCGGTTCATCGGGGACTTCTCGAATTGCCACTGGATCGTTCGGTGTTGCTGGTAGGTTGTCAGAAGTGAGGTTTCCTTGATTCGCTTCGTCGCTTCGCGGTGAGTCGGAAATGCCATCGTTCTCGTCAGCGTTGCCCTCGGCTGCATCATCCGGAGTTGTTGAGCTGGGTTTATCGGTGGGTTTATCGGTGGGGGTGTCCGATGGCCGCGTTTCGTTCATTGATTGTTCACCTGCGGATTGGTTTGGTTCACCCGATTCCTGATTAGCAGATTGGTTCACAGG
>JAKMEW010000303.1 GCA_022425745.1 Rubripirellula sp. | reverse complement strand
GTCCTCAATTGACCCCGTAGACCACCAAATCTGCAAGCAGTGTGGTAAAAGGATTCAAATCATGGCCAGCGAGCTGCCATCAAACGAACCACGACGGCTTCATGCGATGCATCACCGCCCCTCGCATGCTGAGGCGGCTCGTTTTAGGCTGGGCACCCTGCTCTGGTTTGCCGCCATCACGCTGCTGTTGGTACCGATGGCAACCCTTCTCGACATTCCTATCGCAAAATGGTTTGCAGAAGAACCGTTGCCGAGCTGGGTTGGCCTGACTCTCGAGGGACTACTTTTTTACGCACACGGAACCGGCATCACGCTGATCCTTGTTGCCCTCCTGATCTTTGCACCCTCGAAACGCTGGCACATCCCGAGACTGGCGGTGTTAGCTGCTGGAGGCGGTGCCATTTCGACACTCACCAAAATGTTTGTCCTTCGCCCTCGCCCCAATTCGTTAATGCTCAGCAGTGCGACCAACGATCATGCCTGGATTTGGTCCTTCGATTGGACGCTCAGCCATGTGATTGACTTTGAACCCAGCTCACGCGCGTTCCCAAGTGCCTACTTGGCGACCGCTGCAGCTCTAACCGTGGGACTTTGGACGCTCTACCCAAAAGCGAGATGGATCTTTGCCACTCTTTGCTTTGGCACCCTGATGCAACGACTTTACTGCGGGTCACACTTCCTGAGTGATCTGTTTGGATCCGCCGCGATCGGGCTTTGGTGGACTTACGTCTGCTACCACCCAAGCCTGATGGGATCCCTTTTCGAGAAACTCGAAAGCGATGACTCAACTGAGAAACGATCACGAATGATCCACACTTCAACTGATGACGCGCTGATACCCGAAAGAAGCCTTCAACAGCGAAGCATCGGCCAAACAAGCATCATCACGAATCTTGAGGAAGCAGAACGCATCGAAGATAAACCGATCGACACAACACAGGCGTTGCCGATCACTTCGACAAAGACGCATAACTCTGAAACGTCATCGCGCCGAGCTGCGTGACTCAGCAGTGCAAGGCTCGAAAATGCGTACCTCGGACTTTCGTGTCATTGTGCCGCTTGATGCAATCTTTGACGCAAAAACGGAATGATCTCACGCGGGACAAATTTCGCTAACTGATCATCATCGTCACTCAATGCCGCAATCTGCTTGAGCAGCGAACTGCTAACGTGCGAATACTGTTCGGCTGCCATCAAAAAGACGGTTTCGATCTCAGGATCAAGCTGCTGATTTGCCATCATCATGGTGAACTCACCCGCAATATCCGTCAGGGGGCGAATCCCACGCACCATCACCCGAGCCCCGATACTGCGAACAAAATCGACCGCGAGCCCATTGAAAACCGAGACTTGCACATTGTCTAGGTGCCCCGTCACACGACGCACCAGATCCACTCGTTGATCGGGTTCGAAAAGCGACCTTTTATCAGCGTTGATTCCGATCCCAATGACCAACTGATCAAACAGTGGCGCTGCCCGTTCAATGATATGCAAATGCCCCAGGGTCA
Source organism: Rubripirellula sp. (assembly GCA_022425745.1). Classification (GTDB taxonomy): domain Bacteria; phylum Planctomycetota; class Planctomycetia; order Pirellulales; family Pirellulaceae; genus Rubripirellula. The sequence continues at coordinate 8,404 of JAKMEW010000303.1, read as the reverse complement.
CAGGGTCAAATGATCCTGTGTAAACAGCGGTGCGAGGCACAGGTGTAATCCTCGGTAAAGATGGAGTGGATGTCATCGTTCACGAATCAACATGGATGGTAAATGCTTGTTTCTTCAAACCTTGAGATCAAACCTTGAGATCAAACCTAGGGATCAGACAGCAAGACCAATAGGCTCAAAACTGCAATGAAAACCCTGCAATGAAAACCCTGCAATGAAAACCCTGCAATGAAAACCCTGCACGATAAACAAAGTCGCAACCAAATCGGTTACCACGCTCATCGATGATCTGAAACAACACGGATCAACCGCTCAAGGTCCGATTGATCATTGTACGCATGAATACTGGCCCTGACTCCTCCATCGCGACAACTTAATACCACCGCTTGCTCCAGTGCGGCTTTCCGAAATGCTCCAGCATCCACCTCAGGGAGATCGAAAGTCACAATCCCACTCCGGTGCACACCTTTGGAGTGCACTCGAGTCTTAACCCCCAGGTCTGCAAGGCGTGTCTCTAGAATCTCAGCAAGAAATAGAATCCGCTCTGCGATGGCATCGCTACCGTGTTGGGAACGCACACGAAGAAACATATCGAGTGAAGCACTCAGAGCCGCCGCTCCGAGCATGTTGGCCGATCCGCCCTCGAATCGACTCGCCGCATCCCGCAATTCAAACCGTGGCTGAGCGTAATTGAATGCGTTTTTCACGCTGTTCCACCCTACCTGCCCACACCGCAAACGATCCAGATGCGGACGCCGAATCATGGTCACCCCCAATCCCTCCGGCCCCAATAACCATTTGTGACCGTCCGCTGCGAGAAAATCTACTGGCGTTTGTTGAACGTCCAGTTGATAGATGCCGAGGCCCTGAATCGCGTCTAAAAATACCAAAACACCGCGGCGATGGGCTTCGTCGACCAGTCGCTGCAAATCTATCCTGTAACCGCTCGCGTATCCCACCCAACTCACAGCGATCATGCGAGTATTTTCATCAACCTGCTCAAGCAGATCGTCGATAACGACTTCGACACCACGGCGTGGAACAAAACGCACTTCCACGCCTTTTACCATTTGGTTTTTCCACGGAAAAAGGTTACTCGGAAATTCCCCCTCTGGGACGATGACGTTATCTCCCTTGGACCATGGCCAACCCTCTGCCACGAGATTCACACCGCTGGTGGTGTTTGGAACAAGGCAGATTTCCGACAAATCTGCGTTAATCAACTCACGGAACTGATCTCTTAGCCTCTCTGAGGTTGCTGCCCACTGCGGCCAGTGATAGTCCCCGTTGGCAGATGCATCACCGACGAAATCTCGCGAAGCTGCGGCTGCCGGCCCACTCAGTGGCGACACCGCAGCATGGTCAAAATAGGCCCAACGGGCGGCAACAGGCATCTTTGACCGCCACCACCCCCAAGGATCTTCGACCAATCGAAGATCAGATTCCTGACCGTTTTGTGCTTCCGAAGTCCCACGTGACGTTTTTTTCATCTATGATTCTCAAGTTCAACAGTGTTAATCCCGAATTTATCGCTACAAATGGCAAACGAGTAGGTCATCCGAGAGTACCCTAATCGGATGGCATGGGAAATATTTTGAGTTCCAACTATAATGCGTGCTTAAGTAACGATACGTTCGTGAGTCTTTTCCTTTTTTCCGTCCATCTGGCGAGGTGATTGATGCCCAAGGCGCTCTGTCTCATTAGCCTTGTAGCGTCGATATTGATCGTCGTTCTTTTTCTCCTAGATGCCGCTGCTGGCATGCTGGGGATGACCGATTTAGCGCCCATGCGTGCGGCTAACATGACAATGGACATTGTTTTCATCATCATGGCTGGAGCGATGAGCTACTTGAGTTGGTCCACCTACCGCGAGCAGCGATAGCATACTGCATCGCCACGAATTCTGGGACAACTCCAACCGCGACTCTGTTCGAGCAATCCCTTCTTAGCAATCGACGCGCCTCGGACTCAATTGGATCCAAGGGGTTTTGCGTAGACGCGTGAGTTCCACCGATTTACGGCAACGACAGCTTCAAGCTAAACACACCGACCCAACGCTCGCGACCGCTACGCACCACGGCTAGAATTTGCAACGCTGATACGCTGGGATGCTGATGTTCTGAAACGCTTATATTAGGCGTCGGCTGAACAATATTCACCGGTACCGAGATTCACTCGTAACACAAGATTGTAGATGACACGAAAACAGACACGTCGAGAGTTTCATTACTTAGCGAGTAGCGGACTTGTCGCTGCTCTTGGCGGCGGCTTGGGAAGTATGTCCGAGCAACTCCAAGCACAAACAGTAGAACAGCCCATCGGTGAACTCGAAACATTTGTCCCGACACGGCAGATCACCAAAGGCCCTAAGCATCACTGGTTCGGATATTACGACAAACGAGAATTCGATCCGACAAACCGTTACGTTCTCAGTAATCAGGTTGAATTCGAAGGGCGAGCCCCCAATGGCGAGGATACAATCCAGGTAGGCATGGTTGACCTAGAGAACCACGATGCTTGGCGAACCATCGGCTCGAGCCGATCTTGGGGTTGGCAACAGGGCTGCATGCTGCAATGGGTTGGACCACACGGCGATCGAGTAATGTGGAATGACCGCCAAGACGATCAATTTGTATGCCGCATCTTTTCAATGCGAGATGGCACGGTAAAGACGCTCCCGCGTCCCATCTACACGATCTCTCAGGATGGAAAAACGGGCCTCTCAGTTGACTTTCGACGCATCGACAACCTTCGTCCAGGCTATGGCTACGATGGACTAGCAGATCCGAATGTCCATCTGCGAGCACCAGAAGATTCCGGCATTTGGCGAGTCGACATGGAGACGGGAGAATCGAAACTCATTCTCTCATTAGCAGAAGTGGCAAAGCTCACATGGCCTGATGGCAGCCAGCACGCTGATGCTTGGCACTATTTCAACCACCTGCTGATTAATCCGTCGGGTGACCGCTTCATCGTCCTCCATCGATACCGTCCAAAATTTGATCCCGAGAGCCTTCAATTCGAAGGCGGCTTTGTGACGAGAATGCTCACGGCAAACATCGATGGATCCGATCGATACATCCTCGACCCGAGCGGCTACACCTCTCACTTCATTTGGAAAAACGACCATCAGGTCACGATGTGGACTCGGCCGGCCGGTCAGAAAAATGGTTTCTATCAGTTTACCGACCAAAGTCGTGAAGTCATTCCCGTGGGGCAGACGCACATGCCAAGCAACGGACATAACACCTATCTGCCCAACACAAACGGGGAATGGATACTCAACGATACCTATCCAGATCGCCAGACCTCACGGCAAACGGTTTACCTCTATCACGTGCCCTCCAAGCGACGCTTCGACCTCGGACACTTCCCATCGCCCAAGAGCTATCGCGGCGAATGGCGCTGCGACACTCACCCGCGAAGCAATGACGAGGGGACGCTCGTTGCAGTTGACAGCCCACACCACTCAGGTAGGCAGGTTCACCTAATGGACGTACGTGAAATCCTTGCGAAGGTGTAATCTCCTCGAAAAGGCCTCATCCCCAACGACTAAGATCAAATCCCTACCCATCCAAGCATCGAGAGGTGTCGGTGACGAGCTAGCGCTGCTTCTTGACCCAATCGACAAATTTGGCGATCTCAGGGTGAGCCAGCAGAAGCTCGATGGAATGGTAATAACGGCCCAGTTCCTTTTCCCTTGGAACCAAGCGATGAATCGCACGGTGACAGTCCTTACAAAGGGGAACGGTTTGCAACATCTGCTCGCGACTGAACCGTTTCTGAAACCACTGATTGCGATGGCACATTCTCGGAATCAAGTGATGCAATGTCGTCGGCTCACGCATCGATCGCTCGCACAGCTGGCAGTCATATCCCAAAGATTGCGGCATCCGGAATTCTCTGTTTCATCGACTTGATTACCGTTGAAGTAAATCCAAAGCGGCCGCGGTCATCGTCCTGATCCCAGTCTCCAACGCCTCCGCTGCGTCCGGATAGTAAATCGCACTGTGCAATGACGGAGGAGAAACGCCTAACTGCTCGTAGCGAGACAACCGTTCCTCCGAGACAGTCCCCAGCCAATACATCACGATGGGCACCCCGGCTCTTCCGTAGCGACTGAAATCCTCACCCGCCATCCAAGGTTCATCATTTGTGACGTTCTCTTCCCCAATTGCTGAAGCGAAAACGGCTCGCAGTCTCACGCTTAACTCGGGATCGTTTTTCAGCGAAGGCGTTCCTTCGCTTACCACCACGTCTGGCTCAGGGGCGTTGTAGCTACTAGCGACGGCGATCGCCTTTCGTCGAATCGAGCTCAATAGTTTTTCACGCACCGAATCGCTGTAACTTCGCACCGTCAATTGGAGGTCACATTGATTACCGATGATGTTGTGTTTGGTTCCACCGTGAATCGAACCGACCGTCACAACTGCGGGATCAAGAGGACTGATTTCACGACTGACAATGGTTTGCAAATCGATTACCAATTGAGCGGCCTGCACCACGGGATCAACTGTGTCCTGTGGCTGAGACCCATGACCTCCTCTTCCTTTTACTGAAATATCAACGCTGTCGACATTCGCCATCGCATAACCTGAATGCAAGCCGATCTGGCCAACCGGTTTATTGCTACTACAATGCAGCGCAACCGCAAAGTCAGGCCGACCAAACCGTTTAAACAGGCCATCCTCTAACATCAATTTAGCCCCCGCACCTCGCTCCTCAGCTGGCTGCCCAATGACCATGAGCGTTCCAGCCCAAATTGACCGATGTGAAGCGAGAAACCGTGCGGTACCCAGAAGATTCGTTAGATGAAGGTCATGGCCGCATGCGTGCATGACGCCGGTTTCCACTCCCCCATCAGTCACGACTTTTTGCGTCGACGCATACGGCAATTGCGTTTGCTCAGTTACCGGCAACGCATCAAGGTCGCTTCGAAGCATGAGCGTCGGGCCATCACCATTCTCCAAAACCCCGACAACTCCGAGACCACCGATCCGATCAGAAACAGAAAAACCGATCCGACGGAGCGACTCAGCAAAAAAAGCGGATGTATTCTCTTCTTTGAAAGACAGTTCAGGGTTCTGGTGGAGCCACAAATAATCCTCCATCAGTTTTGGCATTTCCGCAACAAGCCAATCCGCATCAATCTGCCTAGTCTGACCGAGACAGCTTTGGTGCCATGAAAAAATCAAAACAAGGATCGCCGAAACTTGCATCCGACATACAACCCATATAAATCGCACCACCCAACTAATCCTTGATTAAGAACCGACTCAAAGAGCCAAACCTGAAAACGAAGCCAGTTGAGCACACTCACTCTGGCCACTCGCTTTCCCCACTTCCAGCAGATTTTGCCCGTGAACCATCATCAAAACAACCGTCCCTCGGGTATCTATCGCCTGTTCAAATTTCTTTTTTGTTTTTCAAAACCATTTCAACGCCACGCTCGTCAGTTCTCCGTGCGACGAAAAATAACTCCGATACGTTCGCCGGCAAATCAAACCAACTCAGTGCTTTCCCAAAGCCCAAAGGTGATGAGATGAACACTAGCTTTCGATCAACCCCTCAATCCACCAAGCACTTCCGCCACATCCAATTGCTAACCGTGGGATTCCTACTTACCACGACATTCGGTTGCGGTAATCAAGCACAGGTGGACTCGACTTCGTCCATGCAAATCGATTCAAACGCCGGCGGAATATCCAGCAGACAATTCGCCCCCAATACGATGCCGATGATGGGGATGGAAATGGCCGCCCAGCTCGGAGCAGGCATGGGAATGTCACCGGATTGGGGGATGGGGCCGGGAATGGCAGGAAATCGATACGACCACATCGAAGAGAACCCATTTAAATTGGTTACCGACTCACCGCTGAGCACCTTTTCGATTGATGTCGACACTGCCTCCTATCGCAACGTTCGACAATTCCTTCTGGAATACAACCAACTGCCGCGTCCAGACGCAGTCAGAACCGAAGAATTGATCAACTACTTTCTCTACAACTACCAAGGTCCCGACGACGAGCAGGAGACACCCTTCGCGGTTCGCGTTCATTCCACGGACTGCCCATGGAATCAAAAGCATCGTTTGGTTCGGGTTGCCTTGAAGGGCAAACAGATTGCGTTTAGTGAACGGCCAAACATGAACATCGTTCTACTGCTCGACACCTCGGGATCAATGCGACAGCCCAATAAACTACCGCTTCTCAAGCAAGGCATGAGGTTACTTCTCAATCAACTCGATGAAGCGGACCGAATCGCGATCATCGCTTATGCGGGAACGCCCGGCCTCGTGCTTGAAAGCACCACAGCGGATCAGAAGGAAAAAATCATGGACGCTCTGAATCGCCTCGAGGCAGGAGGGAGCACCAACGGCGGAGGCGGAATAGAACTGGCCTACAAGATTGCTCGGGAACACTTCATCGCGGGAGGCACCAATCGTGTGATCTTGGGCACCGATGGGGATTTCAACGTTGGAATGACGGGAACGGATCAACTCATTGACTTGGTGAAAAATGAAGCGTCGCAGGGTGTTGACTTAACCGTCCTAGGTTTTGGGATGGGCAATTACAACGACTCGATGCTTGAACAAATCAGCGGATGCGGTAATGGCAACTACGCCTTTATCGACACCTACTCAGAAGCAAAAAAGGTTTTACTTGAACAACTTTCGAGCACGCTGATCACGATCGCTAAAGATGTCAAAATCCAAGTCGAGTTTAACCCCGCACTGGTGGCTTCCTACCGATTGGTTGGATACGAGAATCGAATTCTTGATGCAGAAGATTTCAACGATGACAAAAAAGATGCTGGAGAGATCGGAGCTGGACACGCGGTAACCGCCCTGTACGAAATTGTCCCAGCAGGCATTGAGGATTCAGTTTCCCCCAAGATTGATCCACTCAAGTACCAAACACCTCGAGACACAATACCTGCTGGTAATGGCGACGAATTGATGACAGTGAAACTGCGCTACAAACACCCAGAAAGTGACTCCAGCGAGAAACTAGAACTTGCAGTCAGCGATCAAATGACACCCTTCAGTGAAATGGATTTGGAATTTCAGTTCGCGGCAGCGGTCGCAAACTTCGGCCTTCAACTTCGAAAGAGCGATTATCGAGGTAACTGGACATACTCGGATATTGAATCCGTTGCGCGTCATGCCAAAGGCGAAGACCCACATGGCTTTCGAGACGAATTCCTGCAAATGGTTTCCGTCGCCCGATCACTCTCCACATCGACAACAACTAGCCCGTCGACAGACGATCACCTCATGGACCACCCTGCCCTTCCAGTCGAAAGCACCGGTTTGGAAACGGGACTCCCTGGTTTGGGAGCCGGATTGACTCCGCTTCTCAATCGCTAACGCCGATCTCACCTACTCTCTGATCTCTTCAATCAAGGGGCCCGTTTAGGTAATTACGTTGCTGCAGATCCCGAAACACTTCTCGCAAGCCTCCGCCTTGAACATCATTTCAAGACGGAGGTTTTCTCTTGAACAAACAGTCAAAAGTCGTATCGACATGCAATGGAGCCGAATATCCGGCTAGAATTGAATCAACTAAACCAGCTACAGAGGAACTCAAGGAAAGCAAATCACAGTGACCCCGCATGTGAGCAAAATGAAATACAACGACTATTCAAAAATGATTGACCACGCCCTTCTGACGCCTACCATGCAGGTGTCTGATTTGGAGAGCGGCATTGATCTCGCATTGGCCTATGATGTCGCCAGCGTCTGCGTCATGCCCTACTACGTTCAGCGACTATCCGAGCGTCTCAACGGCAGCACCGTCAAGACATCGACCACCATCGGCTTTCCACACGGTGCAAATCATGTGAGAACCAAAGTGGACGAGGCAAAACGGGCGATCGATCATGGGTGCGAAGAAATCGATGTCGTCATCAATCTCAGTCAGGTTCTGAGCGAATGCTGGAGTTACGTCGCAGAGGAAATCGGTGCCATCGTTGTGACGGCACATGCGTCGAATCAGAAGGCGAAAATCATCTTTGAGAATTGTTTCTTAAATGATTCACATAAAATCAAACTGTGCCAGATCTGCACGGAACAGCGTGCTGATTGGGTGAAGACATCGACAGGTTTCGGCACAGGCGGCGCAACCATTGCAGATTTAAAGCTAATGATCGAGCACAGTGGTCCCAACACGCAGGTGAAGGCTGCCGGAGGTGTCCGTGACTTGACGACGCTGATGGAGGTCAAAAAGCTCGGAGTGACTCGCTGCGGTGCCAGTGGAACTCCGGCACTACTCGATCCACTTCGTGAGCAACTGAGCCTTCCTCCGGTCAAGCTGAATTCGAAACCTTCGCCACCAACCAACGCCAACTATTGAACGTCGAGGGATTAATTGAACGTCGAGGGATTAATCGGACGACTCGATTC
>JAKMEW010000232.1 GCA_022425745.1 Rubripirellula sp. | reverse complement strand
CTTTTTGATACAATCGCTGAGCGATACGCCGATCGGCCAGGCGGGTACACGAGAATTTTGCGACTCGCGACTCCACGCTTGGGAGATGCAGGCACTCGTGCAATTCTTGAGTTAGTTGGCAAGAACGACCGCGTGAAGCGTGCGGCTGAACGCCCCGCGTTTGATTCGGACGAGTCTGAAAGCATCACCTCGGATGAAACAGCTGCAGTTGCCGCTACTGAAACCGCAGCAGCAGAACCGGAATCGGCTTCTGCTAATGACGAGCAGTAGCCTGCTAACGACCCGATCTCTGTGATCGAGAAAACCATAAACAATAAGCCGTGTAGCATCTGCTGCACGGCTTTTTTTAATGCCTCACTCACGCTTACTTCGTCAGCCTCGAGTTGAGCTATCGCCTAGGACTCCACACTGCTAACTGATAACACCATTGATTCGCTTCCACACCTTCATCTGTTCATCCCTGCCCACCTGCTCGGTCAACGCGTCCCATTGATCACAAACCCCCACCAAGGACTCTGAGGGTGAATTCTCGCCGAGGAGAGCGAGCCTTACCTGTTGATCTAACACATCAAAATACTGCTTGGCTTCAAGGATTTGCAGTGAAGGCAGAGTCACCGGTTGGCTCAATCGCTCAACAAGAAACTGCTCGTAAGATGATTGGAGTACAGGCGAGCCTGTCTCCTGAACCAAAACCGCGGAACGCCTAACGGACCCCATCGAAGAAAACTGAGAGCGAACCGACTGGCTCCCATCACCGCAACCGATCCCCAAAACAAACTGCCGAGCAATGGCGGTTTGACGACACGAGGCAGAAAAAACTCCAACGGGAGAGAAGGGATCCAGCATGATTTTCTCCAACTCCAGTCCTCCCGGAAGGCGGTTCACCGAGAGATTCGCATCCAACATCAAATTTGCTGAGGGTAATGTGACCCCACCCTTTAACGCTCCACTAGCAACAGACTCCCAAACCTGACCGGGAGTCAACGCTTGATATTGGCAGCGATGACAGGTTCTCACCATAAGCTCTAAAGCCTCCACATAAGAAGCATCAGACAACACGGGTGTTAAACTATCCCCTTCAAATAACCACCGCTCATGCTCCAAGCATCGCATCAAAAAACTCACTGCAGCCCAACCAACTGCGGTTGGCTCAGCAGCCAATCCACCCCACGACTGAACCAATTCGTCGTAAGCCTCCCATGAATCGAGATGACTCACGGGATCATTTGTCAGCAAGCAGGGCTGAATTGCGCCAAAAGGCATGCAGATCATCTCACCGGCAAAGACTGCCGCTGCATTACGAACCGCTGGATAGAGATTACCCAAGTCCCGATCAGCTTGCTCGGCAACCGTCTTACTGAGAGGGACGATAGCATCTGCCTGTCGAAGAGCCGGCAAGAGCGATAACGGGACGATCGCAACATCACAACGGGCGCACGCAGATACCAGCTCCGAATCCGAGACTCCTGAGGAGTCTCTGGTGAGCTTCAATGACTGAATTTCGAGCGGATGGTCACTAATTGACCCCCAGCCTCTCTCGATTACATCAAGATCACCGATCTCTCCGGCGTAAACGACACGAAGGGGAATCTTCACTCGATCAGCTTCGGGAACAGCCTGCTGCCCCTCCGGTTCCGATTGGTGGCAGCCCACGGCGAGACCAAAGCTACTCATTAGAGTTGCCCCTAGCATGTGGCGGCGAGTCACACCATCGACGGTTAACATTTTCATACTACTGAAAGCGGATAGAGAGGAACAAATCCCACTGACGGTAAACGAGTCAGATCGATCGGATCAAATACGAAACCTTGTAATGAGAACTTTTTCGCTCAATTAGCAATGAAGCGTACGAAATTCAAAGACATCACTGGTGAGCAGCTTTAGCATCAAGTCGATACGAATTATGATGGTCATCGGTTCATTGCAATACACTAGCTTCGATGCCTTGAGACTCGGGAAAGCTCTTACAACAGCAACCCAATCAACCTCAAATATATTTCGACTGACATTTCATCAACCGTTCATCCTCCAGAGACAATTATGGCTCATTATCTCGGTATCGACATTGGAACTAGCGGCACCAAAACCCTTTTGATTGATGAGTCTGGAAAAGTTATCGCAGAAGCGAATGTGGACTACCCACTACATCAGCCCAAGCCAGGCTGGACAGAGCAAGACCCAGAGGACTGGTGGAACGCCACGATTAAAACTGTTCGTGCCGTCATGAAGAAATCGCGGGTCTCGCCTGACTCTGTGGGCGCGATTGGCTTGAGTGGCCAGATGCACGGCAGTGTTTTTCTTGACAAGGAGAACCGCGTTATCCGAAATGCACTCCTGTGGAATGACCAACGAACGACGGCGGAGTGCGAACAAATCACGGAAGCTGCCGGTGGACGCAAACGCCTGATCAAAATGGTAGCCAACCCAGCTTTGACCGGCTTCCAAGCCCCCAAAATATTGTGGCTGCGAAACCAAGAACCCAGGAACTTTTCAAGGCTAGCAAAGGTATTACTCCCGAAAGATGAAATCCGACGCCGACTAACTGGTGATTTTTTCACTGAGGTAAGCGATGCGAGCGGCACGCTACTGCTAGATGTCGTCAAACGCAAATGGTCAAACAAGTTAATGAACTGCCTCGAACTTGAGACGGACCTCTTACCAGAGGTCGTTGAGAGTGAAGACGTCACGGGGACTCTCACAGCCGAAACCGCGAAGCTGCTTGGTTTAACAACCAAATGCAAGGTAGTTGGCGGGGCGGGTGATTGTGCGGCAGGAGCGATTGGTAATGGCGTGGTAAAAAGCGGCATCTTGAGCACATCGATCGGTACCAGCGGAGTCATGTTCGTGCACAGTGATGAGCCCCAATACGATTCCGAAGGCAGACTGCACACTTTCTGCCATGCGGTTCGCGGCAAATGGCACATGATGGGTGTCAACCTAACCAGCGGTGGTTCGCTTCAATGGTGGGTTGATTCGGTCCTACGTGGACTCAAGGGGATCTCCGACAAAGAACGTTACGCAAAGGCGACTGAAGAAGCACAAGCGATTGCCGCAGGCAGCAATGGACTGATCTTTCTCCCCTACCTAAACGGAGAGCGAACGCCGCATGCTGACTCGAATGCGAGGGGAAATTTTGTTGGCCTCAACCTTGCGCACACTCGTGGCCATATGACTCGGGCCGTGATGGAAGGCGTCACATTCGCGTTGAAAGACAGCTTAGACATCATTCAATCGCTCAATGTCCCCGTAAAACAGATTAGAGCTTCTGGGGGAGGAAGTAAAAATCCACTCTGGCGGCAAATGCAAGCAGACGTCTTCGGCAAAAAAATCACCACTCTAGCTGTAGAACAAGGCCCGGCGTACGGCGTTGCTTTGTTAGCAGCAGTCGGTGATGGATGCTATCGATCAATTGAACATGCATGTAAAGCAACCATCCAAATTGCTGAGCAAACATCGGTTGATCGCAAAGCCAGCAGCACTTACCAACAACTCTTTCCTGTCTATCAACAGGTTTATGAGCAATTAAAAACCTCTATGCACCGACTTGCTGAGTTACAGGCGAATGAATAACGCAAGGATCATCCTAGAGATCGCATCAAATCAACACTAAATCGTTAAGGAACTGGATCATGCTAAGACTGCTAACCATCATTACCGCTGTTATTACTCTTGCACTAAGCCAAAATAGCCAAGGCCAAGAAAAGCTAAAGGCACTAATTATTGATGGACAAAATAATCATGGAGCGTGGCCCAAAACCACCATGATGATGAAGTCTTACCTTGAACAGACGGGTCGTTTTACGGTTGACATCAACCGAACGCAATTCACATGGAAGGGCGGCCAACTTGCGGAAGACTACCCTTTGCACGATGGAAAAACTTACCAGGACCTAAACCAGCCTAAACCAGACCCGTCATTCCAACCCGACTTCAGCAAATACGATGTGATTGTCAACAACTTCGGCTGGAACGCCGCACCCTGGCCGGAAGATACTCGCCTAGCGTTTCAGGAGTATGTGAATACAGGTGGTGGACTCGTCATTATCCATGCTGCAGACAATTCATTCGGCGACTGGGATCAATACAATCGCATGATCGGCCTTGGTGGATGGGGCGATCGCAACGAAAAAACTGGACCGTATGTCTATCTTGATGATCAAGGTAAAACCATTCGAGACATGACTCCTGGCTCAGGTGGTTCGCACGGCCCACAGCATGAATTTCAAATTGTCATTCGCGATGCTGAGCATCCGATTACCAAAGGACTACCACGCGCTTGGATGCACACTCAAGATGAACTCTATCAGCAACTACGCGGACCGGCAGATCAGATGACAATTCTCGCAACCGCGTACGCTGATCAAGACAAGAAAGGGACCGGACGCCATGAGCCAATGATGATGACCATCGATTATGGCAAAGGTCGTATCTATCACACGCCGATGGGCCATGCGGACTATTCGATGGAGTGCGTTGGTTTTATCACCACATTCATTCGTGGTACTGAGTGGGCAGCGACTGGATCTGTCACCTTAAATGACGTACCAAAAGATTTCCCAACAGCGACGACATCCAGCCAAAGAAACTTCGCGAAGTGAAACCTTTAACGCTGTGATTTCGGTTAGACCAGCGGTCGCGTTACTAGCCTGCCGCTGCGTCTAGCGCTGCGACACGTCGAGAAAGGGAGGTCTCCAACTAGGTCCAAGGGTAGCATCGTCGATATTGACGCCAGCCTCAACATTTCCCTCATGATTCAAAAGAGGGTGGTCGGGCATTGCCTGCAATGAATCGACGCTGATAAAGCGAACTCGTCCATCTTCAAATAGAACGTTGATCCCTCGCCCACCGTGCCCAATCCAGTCGGTGAGCTTTTCACTTGATCCGAGATTCCCTGAACCAAGATTCCCGAGCAAAGGCGCATCTGCCATGACCGCAAAGGACGCTCTGGCCTCGAAGCGGGGAGATGTAAAGCGATGTTCGTCCAGCACACCCAGGTTGTAGGCGTAATGCCCACCAGAGTACTGCTGAATAGCACGTAACTCGTCGATCGTCGCGTCATGGAGTCGATCTAAAGATTTAATCTCACCGAGGTTTATCAACTCAGGTGAGTCAGACTCGGGTGTGGCCATCGAAGGACACCACCTTATTTCGCCTTCAGGGAGCAAACCCGCTTCGTTCAAACGTAGTGCGTAAACCCCCGCGAAAGCTTCCGGCCCCGACTCGGCAACCGCAGGAAGACGCTGCTCCGGTGACCGTGAAACGAATTCAGTGAGCGCGACACCAAAACGACGCAACTGATCCTGGCAAGCAATCTTTCTCGCCTCAAAACGACCATTTGCTAGAGCCGGAAGGATAATACAGAGAACAACCGCTGCGGCAACCGTTGCCCCGATCCAGTCCCACCACCGATAGCCCGATGAACCATCGTAACTATTCACGGTCGATGCATCCGTCAGCCTTACCGATTGCGACGCACCATCGAGTCGACCTGCATCAGATCCCGCATCAGCGGACAAAAGATCGGTCTTACCTTCAAAAGCACGATCGATGATCGCATTTTCTGGGACTTCTTTCAGGAAGCTAGGATCCTCTTTCGCAATCAAATCCAGAGTCTTTTGCAACAGATCAGGGCAGGGGGCTTCCACCGGAACATAAGCATTTTCCAGCGTGTCAGTGATTCGCTTAAGTCTCTCAAGCTCTGCTACTAGGCTAGAGTCTTCCTGTAACCTCTCAGAAATTCGCCGCATCTCGGCATCATCGAGGGCTCCAAGGAGATATCCCAGAAGATCTTCTTGCATTGCATTTGAATCAGAGGAATCGACACGAATTTAAAGGCGAAGATGACACCGTTACGAAATCACAGTAGATCATCGACGCTCATTCTATGCTTCGGTGACCAATAAGGTTCAATCGGCGGCTCGTTCATCAGACCGATTCGTCATCTTTTTTAATCGCCGACTCTGCCCACACCCCTCCGAGACGCTGGACTGCCGCATGCAATCGGCTCTTCACGGTTCCAACAGGGATCCCCAATACCTCGGCAGCTTCGCGGTATTTCATCCCTTGATAGTAGACCAGCTGGATAACTTGCTGCATTGAATCACTCAAGGATGCTACTGAAGAATTAACCCAATCTCGGTGTTCCTGAGCTGAAGCTACATCAGCGGGATCAGGACTATCCCCAACAAGCTTCTCTGACCAACCACTGAGACGCTCCTCTCGATCACCCCCATTCGACTGGTCCAAGCTCACCATTCGGTGACGCTTGTTCCGACGCTGCACATCAATTGCTTGGTTGGTAGCGATTGCGTAAAGCCATGGGCGGAAACGTCGGCCGGGGTCAAACTGATGACATTTCAGGTGAACCTGAAGGAAAGTGCCCTGAAAGGCATCTTCCGCGAGTTCTGTGTGACCGATGTAGCGACGCAGATAACTGTAAATTTCCCTCTCGTACCTTCTCAACAGAGTCAAAAAGAGGCTTCTTTCACGGCTATTTTGATAGCTTGCTATTATTTCCTCGTCCGTCATTGATTCATATTGAGCCGGTGATGTGACAGACTCGCGTGATGTCTGGAGCATCGAGGACACCTCTGCGTTGGGGAAGAATCAGGAACCGATCCGGAAACGACGAATTCATTGTGGGGTAAGGGCACTTTCCGACATCGTAGTCGCCCGTGAAGCCTACTCGCCACTGAGCGTAGACAGCGTATTTCCAATGGATTTAACTCCTAGTATCACGCAATTCTGATTTTTGTCAAAAAAACGTTCCTGAACGCATCTCGGATCTAGAAAGATCAGCCCTGAATTCTGGTCTTATCC
>JAKMEW010000263.1 GCA_022425745.1 Rubripirellula sp. | reverse complement strand
ACCGAGTAGGTGAAAACACCGAGGTGTTCGAACTTTTGCTCGGCAACGAATTCGGCGAGCTCCGCAAAGTCTTGATCCGTTTCGCCAGGAAACCCGGTGATCATCGTTGTTCTCATCACCAAGTTCGGGATTCTTGCTCGCAGGTCGCGGAGAATTTGCTCTTGGCTTGATCGAGTGGTCTTTCTTGACATTCGTTTGAGCATGCGGTCACTAGCGTGCTGCAGCGGCATGTCGATGTAAGGCAGGATTTTTGATGAGGAGGCGAGTGTGTCGATTAGTTTGTCATCGATGTACATGGGGTAGAAATACATCAAACGAATCCAATCAATGCTTTCTATCTGATCGAGTTCAGTTAACAACTCGGAGAGCTTCGGTTCACCGTAAAGATCCTTGCCGTAGTAGGTCGTGTCCTGAGCCACGATAACAACCTCGCGAACACCGCTTTCACCGAGTTGGTTCGCCTCGGCGACTACCTGCTCAATCGGTTTGCTGTAGTGTTTGCCCCGCATTTTTGGGATAGCGCAGAAGGTGCAAAGTCGGTCGCAACCCTCACTGATTTTCAAATAGGCGAAGTGTCTCGGTGTGACGGCTCGTCGCTTTGCGTCGGAGAGTGGTTGTACCGCAGCTGGTCGGAATACCCTTTGTTGTTCCTCGATGCCGGAGCGGAGATTCTCTATCACCGAAACGATTTCGTTCCGTCCAAAGACACCAACCATTGCGTCAATCTCTGGACGCTCCTGCAGGAGCTGGCCTTGCTGCCGCTCGGCAAGGCACCCGGTAACCACAACGTTTCGGATTTTTCCTAGACGCTTCAGTTCCAGCATCTCATCAATCGCTTCGAGGGATTCCTCGCGCGCCGAATCGATAAAGCCGCAAGTGTTGACGACCACAAAGTCAGCCGAATCGACCGAGTCAACCATCCGGTACCCATCCTCGTCCAAACGGCCGAGCATCTGTTCGGTGTCGACGAGATTCTTTGGACAGCCCAAGCTGATGACGGCGTAGCTACCGCGGCACTCGCCGTCGGTTTCTTCTATTGCCAAAGGAGCTGGCGTGGAGGGTTTATCACCGATAATTGGCAGTTGCATGGTTTTTGTTGGTCAAGGTCGTCAGTTGTTCAGCATCACCAATTCGATGGGTGCATCACGGATTGAATGCGAGACATGACCAAATTAGACAAAAGCGAATGAAAACACGCAAATGCCAAAAAAGAATTCACGCAAAACTAGCAGAAGTGAGACTGCGTCTAATTAACCGCTTTGACCGCAGTGGCGAGAGCTTCGTCAAGATCCGCGGGATGACCAATCCAATCGACCGTTCCGCCTTTACCGATAATGAAGGCGGTGGGAATCCCCATTTGGTTGGCGGCAGCCATGTAGTTGGTGTACATCCCCTCGTTGAGGTCGGTGCCGAGGCGGTACGTGATTTCGGAGGACCAAGGAGAGCCCGATGTTGACTCGGTTGCCAAGAATGCGCGTACTTTCGCTGCGGATTCGTCCGTTACTCCGATGAACGTCGCTTCATCTCTGTACTGCTCCTGCAGTTCGGACATGTGAGGCATGTTCATCAAGCAGGGGCCGCACCATGTGGCCCAGAATTCAATCACGTAAACTTTGCCAGATTCGATCTTCTCGACCGCGTCACCTTGGAACCAAGCTTCGATCGCCAGCGGTGGTGCTGGGGATCCGATCTGTAACGACCCCCTGCCCCCGTAGGAAACGCTCGAACCACTGGGTACTGGTCCACAGCCGATTAGTGAGGCAGAGGCAACCAAAAGTAGTAGGTTGAAGGCGTATCGTTTCATGGTCGGTTCGTGCGAATCAATACATGGTTAGGTCGGCCGCAATTTAGAGTGCCTGACTGTACCGGTTTGCGGATCGGTTTCATAGGATGGCGTTACAGTCCTGCGCCGGAGACAAGCTACTAGCATCGTGAGTCAATTGCTAAGCCAATTATCTTAGTGAGCACATTTAGTCAATGAGCACTGGCGATGTATAGGCACCGACGATCAATCCTTCTTCCGCGCAGAGATCCTGGCAGGGGCGAAGCAATCCATCGTAGAGATACGAGGGCCGTACTTCGAGCATGATGTCATCGCTGTTTTGGGATGAGGTTCGTTTGAACGCGACAACGACCCAGTCCACGATTTTGAATTCAAGTTCGCGACCATCACCGAAACTTTGGGTGTAAAGCGGTACCAAGCGAGCTTTCTCTTCGATCAACGGGATTGTGTCGGTCAATTCCTGTGGTAGACCAGCCTTTGCGCGAACCCAAATCTCTTGCCTGCTGTCGATCGTCGAGCGAATCTGGATTCTTCCGTCTCGGTACAACTCGGTCATATGTGATTCATGAAGGCCATTGAGCACCTGATAGTTGAGGTTAGCTGCTTCGTTGCGGCGTGTCCCAAAATCAATGGTTCCCCAGTCTTTCGCTAGCACTTGCCCCTTGGCGTTGACGATTTTTCCATCACTGCGGAGGCTCAGTGGGGTTTCTGCATCTTCATTCAGCCAAACCTCTGCTGGAATCGCAAACGGCAGAATGTCAGCCCCTGGGCGGATTGCTACTGGGCGTTGAACCACTGCGGTCGCTGTAGCCATCGCTTCGCTTTCAACGATTCCGAAGATGCCTCCAAAGAATAATGGCAACGGATTGTTTGCTGATTCATCACGACGAAGCGTGACGCGAACGGTGTCGAACACTCCGTTGCTCTTGATGGTGAAGTTCGTGTAGGCGGTGGCGGTGTCGTACCTTCCAATCGTGATGTCATCATCCAACACCGTGAAACCGTCGAGATCCGATAGGCGACTTTGAGCGGTTTCTTGGATCTTGGCACGAACCAGCTCAATGTCTTGGTTGCCAACAACGTCTGGGACAAGATGGCGTGCGCCCGCGAGTGCTGCCAAGTCAGCTGCCCGCTGGAGTTCGTCGTGTTTTCTCATCGAGTAGCCGACGTCAACGCTTAGAGCGAGCATCCCTACGATCGGGACAAGCAAGACTGCGACAAGGATTGGCAGATTACCAGTACGTGTTGAACGCTTGTGTGGCCGGGTAGTTGATTGGCTGGAAATGCCAGGTTTTGAAAAGGAGTGAGCCATCTTCATCGAAACGTGTTTATGGGAGGCGTGAAACTTTGATGCAGCGGCAGGGATGTAAGACGCTCATATGCGTTGGATACAGGTCTCCACACTGCTTTGACGACGCGCGACACCGAGACAGCTTCTGCTCGATGGACCACGTGTCGATGCAACTTTAGGTTGCGATTGCGTGTTGTCGCGGAGAGGTGCAAAGTTTTTTAGAGATACTTGCTTTTAGAGACGCTAACCCACACGCTTACTTCCAAACCGGTATGCGGGTTGTCGCGGTAAATGCGATTGATTGCGGGCTGAATCTGAACAGAACGCGGCAATTTAGGCTTGCTGGGTGGCCTAACGGTTTGATTAAAACGGATAATCGCTACAATCGGTGCGTGCGGACTGATCAGGCAAGTAGTTGTGAAATGATTCCAGTGCTGTCGGCAAATTGGTGCATTGGAAGGCCACAAAGCTGGGCCTGAGTTAGCCAGAGGTTCGCAAGAGGAGTGCCTTCGGGCAGATTGATGTGCCTCCGCAGACGCATCCGGTCGCCACCTCCCGCCACGATGATTGGAAGATCGTTGTACTGGTGAGTCGATCCGTCACCGAGGCCGGATCCGTAGGTCAACAGTGTTCCATCCAGTAGCGTGGTTCCGTTTGGTCGAATTGTTGATGCCAAACGATTTGCGATGTAAGCAAACTGCTCCATATGAAAGCGGTCAACTCGAAGCAGGTCATCAATCATCTTGGTCTGATTGTGTGACATCTGATGGTGACTTCTCGGCTTGTCAAACAGAGACTCGTAGAGATAAGGGGTATCCCATCTCTCGGGGCCTACCATAAATGTTGCAACGTTGGTCAGTCCTGATTGCAACGCGACAACGAGCAGGTCACCCATCAGGCGAATGTACTCGCCGCGCGGCAGATGTGACTCGGTGGGTTCATCCATTTTCACCTGATTGAGGCTGGATCGAAGAGCCTCCAGCTTTGCGATCTGTTTCTCAATCGTCCGTATCGATTCAAAGTACTCCTCAAATCGCGCTCGGTCGGCCTGGCTGAGATCCTTCTTTAGGTCGTTAGCGTCGGCGAGGGCGAGACTGGTAATGTCCTGTTGCGACTGAGAATTGCTCGTCGAAAACAGCCGGCGATACATCTTCTGAGGGTCTCGGATTGAGGGAGCGAGATGCCCCGTTCCGTACCAAGAGATGTTGTCGAAGTAGATTGATTCTTTGTTGTCTCGGTGGCTATTGCAGCTGAATTCAAGCGTTCTGAAGGGTGTGTTTGGGCCGATTTGATCAGCCACAAGGTGATCAAGCGTTCGATCAAGCGGCCATGCTGTGCCTTCAATTTCGTACGGTCTTGCGCTGCTGAGGTAGCACGAGGCGCACTGAGCATGGACATCGGTTCCGGCTTGGAATGTGCGGTCCATCCCCGTAATCAGAGTGATCTTGTCCTGCAGTGCTGCCAGTGGCTGCATGGTTGGCGTGAGTTCATCGAGTTGACGCTCAAAAAACTTTGGGTTTTGCTGGCCGAGGGACGCCATGACATTACCGAGATTACCTTTTGGGATCACATGGTCCGCTTCCCCGGGGAAGAAACCGCGGCGTACCACTCCGATCGGTACGTAGAATTGAACCATGCGAAGAGTGTCGGACTCGGCGTTGTCTTCAGCGTTCACACTCTCGAACCAAGGCAACGCGAGCGCTCCTCCGCCAAGTCCTCGAAGCACGGTTCTACGGTTGGGTAGTCGATTCATGATTCATTTTTGCTGTCGGTTGTTGGTTGGTGCCAGAACCAGTGTTAGTCAATGCTCGTTGAAATTAATGACTCTGGAAACACTCTGTGTGAATGATACATCGAATCACGTCTCGAAGTTGATACTCGTTTTCAGCGGTTCTCGATGTTACGTCCTGAATGGCGAAACGGTCGTGCGGAGTGAGCTCGCGGGCCAGTGCGTAGGTGAAAAGGTGTTCCGTAAAAGCCTTCGCAAATCGGTCCTTTTCTGCTAACACCGCGTCCTTGAATTCGACTGGATTTTTGAATGTGTCACCACCATAAATTCTTCCTGACGCATCGATTGTCGCGCCGTTGGAGTATGACTCCCTCCATCGCCCTACTGTGTCATAGTTCTCGAGTGCAAATCCGAGTGGATCGATCTGTTCGTGGCACCCTTTGCAATCGGAACGTTCTCGATGCAATTTCAATTGTTCGCGTAGTGAGATTGGCTTTGCAGGATTGATAGATTCCTCCTGTAGTGGAGGAACATCCGCCGGTGGTGGCTTTGGGGGTGAATTAAAAATTACGCCCGCAACCCAGGCTCCGCGGGTGATAGGCTGGGTGCGATTTGGCCCGCTGGTCATCGTCATGACGGCTGTGTTGGTGATGACTCCTCCGCTTCTACGATCAACCAACGGGACGCGGTGGAAATTAAGTGTGGTCACCTGACCGCCCGGTCCTGTTTTAACGGGTGTATCCGTTTTTAATTCTCCGTAGGCCGATTCAAGCAGCGATGTTCGATAGGTAAATTCGGGGTCGATCAGATCGAGGATGCTACGGTTTTCGATCAGGACGGTTTCGAAGAGTAGAAGTGGTTCGAGCATCATGTGCATGCTTCGTCGGTACTTGGAAAAATAGAAGTCGGGATAGACGTCGCGATTTGGGATCGATGAAATCAATCGCTCCAGTTGTAGCCACTGCGAGGGGAAACTGTCGCAGAATCGCTTGAGCTTGCGATTGTTCAGCATTCGTGTGATTTGGCCATCTAGAACGACGCGATCAGTGAGTGATCCCGACGCGGCTAGATCTAATAGTTCCTGATCTGGGATACTGCCCCAAAGAAAAAGCGAAAGCCGTGTCGCTAGTTCTAACGCGCTATCTTTGTTTGGTTCGCGGCGTGGATGCGGATCTTCTTTTGATTCCGTTGGCGTGTATTCCGTTGGCGTGTATTCCGTTGGCGTGTAGAGATAGTAGAATTTTGGTGAAGAGATTACCGCGGCGGCGATTTCTTTTACTGTCTCGGTGTAACCCCGACCCTGAGCCAACTTTTTTTTCCCGTAGCTCACGTAGCGGCTGATGGTGTCCTCAGAAGCTCGTCCGCGAAATGCACGGTGAATGAATGGTTTCAGACGCTCCTCGAGTACATGATCCTTCGGGACGCCCTCACTCGGCTCTGCAAATAGTGAATCCCAAATGCCGACACGTTTACGGGTGAAGTCAGGGCTTTGGGTGATGGATGTGCCTAATTCAAGGAACGATTCCATTAATAGCGGTGACATACTCAAGTGGTCGACTTGATTGTCGTATCCGTGTTCTGCTCGCAAGTCTTGGGGGAAGGCCGCGACGCCGGCAAGCCGAGGCTCGATCATCTGGGACTTTCCGAGCGGGCGATTACCGACGGTGATCACCTTTGGCATGACTCCGGACGCGGGGTCGAAGTAACGCCCATGCTCCCGCATGATTTTTTCCGGCAGAGTAAACACAATGCAGTTCAGCTCGAACAGATCCATGACGGCATTGTTGTACTGGAAACGATTCATCCTTCGTACGGTTGGGTGCCTCGGGTGCGGCGATTGCCTGATCGCGTTCGAAAGCGACTGTTCTAGTGATTGCGTGACGATGCGAGCTTCCTGCTCAGAGGGTGCCGGATGGTCATCGGGAGGCATGCGGTGGTCAGTGATCGCTGAGATAATAGAAACGGCGCCTTCGAGTTCGCTGATTTGACGTTGTTTGATGACCCGTGCAAGATCGAGATTGCCGGAAATGTCTTCGGGGTCCGCGCCATGGCAGTCAATGCAGTGTGTTTCGAAAAATTCGAGATCTTCACGAGATAGAAGGGTGGCGGGGTAGGCTGATTCAGTGTCAGTCAAGACATTTTTCGTTGGTGCCTGATCTGAGTCATGCAGCGACGAATCCGCGTTTTGGGCGTTCGAGGTGATTGCGAACGAGGCCCAAAATAGTAATGCGACTACGCCCAAAAGGATATGATAAGTGCAACGATGCATCGGTCGCGTTCTATCGGAGATCTAGCGGCTTCGTGTTAAACATGCCGCCTTGAGTGCAACCGAGTTGCAGAGCCAGAACAGATGATTTTCATCAGGTGAGCTGAAGACGGGATCATTAGTCTAATGGAGTTCCCCACGAATCGGCAACAATTTTCGTACTGTTGGCTGACCTGAATCGTCTGAGCGTGATGCCAACGCTGTTGTTCCTCAACTAGCTTGGCGTTTATATTTCAGTCAGTGAGTTTTCGTTTTTTGGAATTCCAAGGGGCGACTCTCGCGTGATACTCACTCGTCGGCTGATCCCAGAGTATCCGTTGATGGGAACTCTGAGTGTGCGTTTGTTGGTGAGATCTCCGCCCCCTCCCCTCGTTCCTCCTCTGTCCTGCAAGAGTCTTGTTGATGTTGAGAAGTATATTTCGCGTCGGTTCTTTTGGTGTGCTTGCAACTTGTGTATCACTCGTCGTCGCGGCTGGTAGTAGCCCACTTGGTGATGAAGTAGAGAAAGAAAAGAAGGCTGATGCAACGAAATCAACTGCCACGATACGTGTGATTGCAAACGTGGATGGGGAGCAGGGACCAGGCGACGGTAAAAAGGATGGAGATCGTGCAGAGAAAGACTCAGCACCAAAAAAGTCTGATGCCACCTTCACTTCTGGGCAGATCACAATCGAGATCAACGGTGCGAAGCATTCCTTTTCGTTAAACGAAGCCTCAAATGATCTCGATCGTACTTTCAAAAAAATCATTCGAGACGGAGAGAAAAGCATCGCTGTCATTGGTGGATCAATTGAATCGCTGAATCTAGATCCGCAAGCGATGAAAAAGGTGCTGGAGGAGGCCACTGAGTCCGTCCAAGAAACCGTTGATCTGTCCGATCTTCTGAGCGATCTTCCCAAGGAGGTTCGTCAGCATGTGCAGCAATTGACCGAGGAGATGCCGGACGGTGAATCAATCAAATCTGCCATTGCAATTGGTTTCGATGAGGTCGACTTGGGCGAGTTGGACCTGTCGCAAATCGGAATCGGGGATCTTAAGTCTCTTCCAAAAATCCACGTTGAAGGCATCAACGTCGGTGGGGTCGAGGGGCTAAGCAAGGAAATGAAACGCCAAGTCGAGGCGGCCATGAAGAAGTTATCGGATGGAGATAAGCCAGGTGGTCCGTCCACAGGCAAGGCGTCTGTGAGGGTCTTTCGAATGAAAGATGGAGAGATGCATCTTCTTCACCAAGAGGACTCTGACCTGGGGGACCGAAAGGAAAGTAAGGAAGAACCTGAGGGAGGTGCTGACCTGAGTGCACTAAGTCGGAAGATGGATTTGATTTTGGAGCAGCTCGGACGCCTTCAAAATGATGTGGACGCTTTGAAAGCGGCCAAATAACACACCGGGCTTGGGTGGCGAGGAAGCTATCTCTGATGGGCCACACCGCAGAGTGAGCATACCGCAATCGGACTCATTGTAGTTCGATTGCGAGGATTGCGAGGGTTTTTCGTGCTGCGACCGGTTTAGCCCTCGTCGAGTCGACGTTTGGTCGACTCATGATTGGTGTAAGACTGACCCGAGAGGTTGGTGTATACTGGTGAGCAAGCGAACCGATGAGTTCGATTACCAAAATAAGAAAAGGGTCTATCTTGCTAAATCGCAGAAATCTCCTTCGCGGTCTTGTCGGTGGTGTGGGCGCCGCAATGGGCAACCCAATCACGACAGAAAATTTGCTTTCAGCGGCAACCGTTGGTCCGAAAGGTGAGGTGCAACTTACACCGAGCAGTACGACACCGAAGCGTGTGATCTTTTTCATGCAAAACCAAGGCTTTGACCCGCGAACCTGCGTTCCGGAGGGAGCAAAGAGGTCGGGTGAACTCAATCAGTGGAAGTTGCCTGAGCCGATCCAGGCGTTGGAGCCGTACAAAGATCGACTTCACATTATCAACGGTTTGCACGGCACTCACACCAGTCCCTCGCACAGCGCTTTTTTTGGTGCACTCGGCGGGTACCGCGGTGGAGACGGTGTTCCGCCAAGTGCATCGACAATCGATTACGAACTCAGTCAAGTTTTGCCCGAAACATTGATGCCGCATTTGTGCATCGGAATGGATTCGATTGAGAATATGCGGAGTAAACCAACGATTGCAACGCTTTCAGCTAGCGGAGCGGGGCAGCCTATCTTCATGCACTCCAATCCCAATCACCTCTATCAGATGCTCTATGGAGGGATTTCCAGTGGCACTATTCGCAAGCAGCACGAAGCTCGCTCGAGTGTGATGAATCGAATCGAGCAACTCGCTGCAGCAAAGGGTAACGGTCTGCCACAGGCTGATCTTCAAAGGTATGGGCGGTTTGTCGATGGCTTTCGTGATGTGAATGGGTTGCGAGAAAGACTTGCTACCGTCTCAGAACATTTGAAGAAGTTTGCACCCGAGGTTGACACTCGATACGCGACCCCAGAGCACGAAACAGATTGGCACGATGTGCTTTTGGAACTCGGTGTTTCGGCGCTTCGCTCTGGGATTACCAACACACTTACGATTGGTTCTGGGCGTGGCGAGATCTTCGGGGCGTGGAAGGGAATTGGAGTCGAGCAGCAAGGGCATAATCTCGGTCACATGGATCAGCCGGGAAATCCCATTTGGATCAAAATTCGGCAGTACAACAGTGAGATGCTCGTTCGCACGATGAAGGCACTAGAGAGTGTGCCCGAAGGCAACGGGACGATGATGGATAACACGCTGATTGTTTACACAAGCAATAACGCTGATAAGCAACACACCAACGGGGCCAATTGGCCGGTGATGTTGCTTGGCAATTTGGATGGAGCTTTCAAGACAGGTTGTTTTACCCAGCTTGATGGTAAACGACCGATTAACGCTCTGTATACAACGTTGCTCAACGTTGCGGGTAAGCCCTGTGATCGCTTCAACATGAATGAGAAGCTGGCTAAGAAATTTGATTCAAGTGACGGTGTATTGAGAGAAGTCTTGGCATGATTTCGCGACTCACGTGTTCAGCTGTATTGGTGATGTCTCTCTGCCAGGCAGCGAATGTGTTTGGAGGCGACTATACGCCTGGGCATCCCGAGGGTATTACGTTAGAGAATTTTGCGCGTAACTTCCTTGTTTCCCACTGCGTTGATTGTCACCAAGGTGAGGAACCAGAGGGTGGGCTGGATCTGGAAAATCTCGGGTCTGTTGATGAAGTGACCCTAGATGTTTGGAGGAATGTTTGGGCACAGGTCACTCTGAAAGAGATGCCGCCGCCTGAGTCCGACGAGCCCGCGTTGATCGATCGGCTCAAGTTCTCCGACTGGATTGTTAGCGAGCTGCAGAGGGAGCTCGCTGATGAAGGTGGGTTTCAGGATCCAGCAGATCCCGGTAAGGGAAATTTTTTGGATCATGACTTGTTGTTTGGTGAGCTGCCGTCAGGCGTTAATCTTCTTCCGCCCGCATCACCTGCGAGGCTATGGCGTGTGACGCCGCAAGAGCACATTACGCGCCTGAATGAATTGATCAATCGTGAACCGAATTTTGATCCCAAACGCCCCGGTCAGCGAACCCGCGGTGATGTGGTGCCGACAAATCACGGTGGGGAGTTGAAACTCTACTTTGGTACTGACCGAATCATCAAGTGGCAGGGTGGAACGGTTGCTTACGCAACGGCTGTTAAAAGCGTTCCCGTGGTGCTTTCCACGGCACGTGATCACGGATTCGAGAATTACCCTGGTCTTTACACGGTCAATAGCGCAGAGGCGACTCAGATCCTGGGTGTAGCTGAGGATTTAATTAAGTACATGGCCTACGGGCCGCTTAGTATCGCCAATGCTTATCAGATCACCGATGATCCCAATTCCATCGCTGACAAGATGAAGGGCGATCTACGCGGATTGCCGACCAGTATTGTTTATGGAACGCAGGTGAAACGCCCCATTACTCCGATTTATGAACTTTTGGGCCGACCCGAGGCCGAAGCTCAAAGCGACGTCAAGGAAGAGTTGATCGTTGATGCAGTGGAGTACCTGTTTGAGGCGCTGACCTTCCGTCCTCCGAGCAGTGATGAGTTGGCAACCTATGTTCGAATTGTAAAAGACTCCGTTGATCAGCTCGGAAAAAAAGACGGTGTGGTCCTTGGGTTGTCCGCGATCTTTCTAGATCGGGATGCTCTTTTCCGCCCTGAATTGGTGCAAACGGGTGCACAAGATGCGAGCGGTAGGGTGATGATGCGGGACTGGGAACTTGGTCTCGCAGTGAACCACGCACTTAGTTATTTGCCACCCGATGAAACGATGCGGTCGGCGATCCTCGCCGGGGAGATGAGAACACGTGGTGACGTTGAGCGTGAACTCACTCGGTTGCTTGGAAATGAAACCATCAGGAAGCCGCGTTTGCTTCGCTTCTTTCGTGAGTTCTTCGATTACGACTCGGGGGGATACATCTGCAAGGATAACCGCGCGTTAGCGGACACTGGTGTTAACACTGGAGGTCACTATCGAGCCATGTTTGATGCGACCGCGAGTACGGATCGTCTGATCGAGGAAGTGCTGCGTCAGGACCGCGATGTGCTTCGGCGTCTATTAACCACTCAGCAGATCGTGGTGTCGAATACTGACAAGATTTATTTTGGACGCAGACGTGATGATGACGAGGAAGCATCATCGATCAGACAGGCAAATTTGGCAGCGAAAGCTGCTGCTGAAAAAGCCAAAGCTGAGTTGGAGGCATGGAAGGTCGCAAACCCTGGGAAGGAGCCTCCGAAACCCAAAAAAGTGAGAAAGCCAACGATCAATCACAAGGTCGATGAGGCCGAACTTGATGGAGAACGGGTTTACGCACGTGTCAGTCGACGCAGTTTCGGTGCAGGAAGCATGAAGCCTGAGCGACAACTCGGTTTTGCTCCGGAGGGTCAGCGTCTCGGGCTTCTCACCCATCCAACCTGGCTTGTGTCTCATTCTGATGCAATGGATAACCATGCCATAGGCCGTGGAAGGTGGGTCCGCGAACGATTGCTAGGTGGCGGGATTCCTGACGTTCCGATTACCGTGGATGCAATGTTGCCCGATGAGCCAAGTAGAACTCTTCGCGAGCGAATGAGAGTGACACGAGAGGCTTATTGCTGGACCTGTCATAAAAAGATGGACCCGCTCGGTCTTCCCTTCGAGATGTATAACCATGCCGGTCTTTACCGTGATAGTGAGAAGGGTAAACCCGTTGATACCTCCGGTGAGGTGATCGAATCAGGTGATCCGACGTTGGATGGCGAAGTCTCTAATGCCCTTGAACTTATCGAGCGGCTGGCCGGGAGCGAAAGAGTGGAGCAAGTATTCGTTCGGCATGCGTTCCGATTCTGGATGGGACGGAATGAGACCATCCATGACCGCGATGTCTTGCAAAATGCACACCGTGCTTATCGGGATAGCGGCGGGAGCATGAATGCCCTTTTAGTGTCTTTGCTGACCTCTGATGCGTTCCTTTATCGCCGGCCTGTCGGTGAGACTTTTTGAAGCATTCTCAGATTCGACCCTCGTCACGCAATTGATCGACGAGCCCTGATTGGTAGGCCTTTGCCTGATGCTGATTTTCCACGGCTTTCTCGCCGTAATAAATGAAACCCAGCGCGCGTCGGTCTTGGTGCTCTGAGTCATTGTGGCCAGCTCGATGGATGGTTAATGCATGGTGGACCAGAAGGTCGCCTGGTTTT
The DNA here is from genome assembly GCA_022425745.1 of Rubripirellula sp. Lineage (GTDB taxonomy): Bacteria > Planctomycetota > Planctomycetia > Pirellulales > Pirellulaceae > Rubripirellula. Next base: position 3,143 of record JAKMEW010000263.1, on the reverse strand, counting down.
GCGAGTATCGCGACCTCCATCGCTTTCTCGGCAGTTGATGGATACTTCGGGATTCCTTGTGAGAAGCCGAGGGTGTCGGTCTTTTCATGCTCACGTAGACCGAGGTGGTGGGAGCCGGGAAGATACATCACGCATCCGTTTATCTCATTGACCGCGTCGAGAGCCAACCACATGGTCAACGCGTGAGGCGGGCTTAGTTTGAAGTAGTAGCCATCTTGATGTGGGGGTGTTGGTAAGCTTTTGGAGGGTGGTTTGTTGAAATACTGTAGGTTTCTCCCGACTACTCTCTGCTCGAGCAACTTTTCAGCCAGTTCTTTAAAGACACCGTGATGGAATGGTTCGCGTAAGACCGGTGCATAACGGTCGAGATGTTGAATCTGCTTAAGCGACTGCGGGTCCGCGATGTCCTCGTAGAAAACGTGCTCACGGGGAATTTCACTCAGACGGTTCGAAATGAGGTCGTTGATGCCTTTGTTGACGTCATCGAGGCGATTGTTGCCGAGGAAGTCGCGGATAACGGTGTATCCATCCTGTTTGAATCTTTTGACTTCATCGAATGTGTGCGTGACGTCAGAATTCGAGTGACTCATGCTTTGGCTGCTTGTTGTGTAGCACGATTGCACGCGTGATGAGATTGCACGCAATCGACCGATCGAGGGTATCAGTGCGGCTTCTTTTTGGCCGACTGGACTCTTAATTTCTACTCGCAAAATTCACGTTCTGCTCCGGCGAGCGACAGAGGGAACCTAAACAGGATACATTGTTGCGTACTGCAGTGGTTCAGTGGAGGTGAATGACTTTCGGGGAGTTGTGGATGTTGTGGGTTCGGGTTTACGGAGTGGAGGCGGAAGTAGACAATTCGTCACCAACGAGCTTGTTGATTACGAGCTTGTTGATTAAACGGCGGCGTTTTGAATGTCGCTGGATATTTGGTGCCATGCGCAGTGCGGTCTGGTTCCTCGTGATTCAGCTACTGTTTGTGTGCTACGGGACGATCGCTTTTGCCGAGCAGAGACGACCGAACATTCTTTTTATTTCGATGGATGATTTAAATGATTGGGTTGGTTGTTTGGGCGGGCATCCACAGTCGCTCACCCCCAATCTCGACCGGCTAGCCGAAACAGGTGTTCTCTTTACCAATGCGCACTGTGTTGCTCCCGCTTGTAATCCAAGTCGATCCGCAGTTTTCACCGGTAGGCCGCCGAACCAAACAGGACTCTATCGCAACGAACAATCCATGCGCCAGGTGATGCCTGATGCCGTGCTTTTGCCTGATTTTCTTCGTCGTTCGGGTTACTGGGCTGCTGGCTCTGGGAAGTTATTGCACTACTTTATTGATGCTCAAAGCTGGGATGAATATTTCCCGCCGAAGGAAACGGAAAACCCTTTTCCGAAACACGTCCCGTGGGGCTCCCGCCCCAAAACGCTGCCGAGAGCTGGGGAATGGCAATACGTCGAAACCGATTGGCATGCTTTTGATGTGACGGATGATGAGTTTGGTGGCGATGTGCTGACTGCGAAGTACATCGCTCGGCAGCTTGCAAAGAAGCATGAACGTCCGTTTTTTTTGGGATGTGGTATCTATCGACCCCACGAACCGTGGTTCAATCCGAAGCAGTACTTTGATCGCTTCCCAATTGAAACCGTTCAGCTACCTCCCGGGTATCACCCTGACGATTTGAGAGACTTACCTCCCGCAGGTTTGCGTTTGGGGCCAAATCGATATTTCGATCACATTCGTCGACACGGCCAATGGAGAGAGGCGGTCCGAGCTTATCTTGCTTCAATCGCTTTTGCCGATGCAAATCTCGGAAGGGTACTCGATGCCTTGGAGGCCGGTCCCAACCGAGATAACACGATTGTGATTCTGTGGAGCGATCACGGTTGGCATCTTGGTGAGAAACAGCATTGGCAGAAGTTTACGGGATGGAGGGCGTCGACTCGAGTTCCGTTGATTGTCTCTGTTCCAAAAGGTGTTCCAGGGCTCCCGTCAGGAACGGTGGCTGGAAGTGTGTGCGATCAACCAGTTGACCTTCTTGGTTTGTTTCGAACGGTGAGCGAGTTGTGTGGTTTCACCACGCCAATCGATGTTCAGGGGCACAGTCTGTTACCGCTATTGCGGGACGTCAAAGCAGAATGGCCGCATCTCGCTTACACGTTCCTTGGGCGTGCCGGATCTGTTGCGATGAGTGGTTTACGGCATCGTTACATCAAGTATGCCAACGGTGATGAAGAGTTCTATGATATCGAGAATGATCCTTATGAATGGCATAACGTTGCGAGTGATCCCGACTATCTACGAGAGTTGGGAGAATTTAGGCAACGCTTACCGGAGTCCTTTGTGCCGATTCGCTGATTCCACACGAGCGAAGCTGGTTTGAGTTTGGCTTTTGTATCGGCTCGCGTTCGATGTAACTCGCCGCAATTTTCTCGCAGCGACCTGTGCGGCATGTATCCCAACGGTGGGGTGCGTAAGTTTCTGTGATTGACATCTTGCTACAGGGGGAATGTGACTGAAGATTCGCTTTTTGGGGGTGATTAATGTCTGCGAAATGTGAGCGAGTCGCTATTCGCAGTTAGTGGAAGAAAATTGTAAGAAAAGATTTATTCCATAAACTTGGAATAATCCACCCATTTTCACTATCTTTCCTGAGGCATTCGCCTACGTTGGAGGTCGCACGGGATTATGGGACTAATCGTTATATTCGTTACCCTTCTAGAGGATTACCCGTGCGCAAATGGTTCTCACTGCGGTGGTTGGCTATGGCCACTGTCGTCTCCGTCGGTTTCGGTTCTGCTAATGCCGCCGACGTCAATTTGAATAATGGTTGGGAGGCTTTCCCAACACCAGAGTCTCGTGCTGCAGCAATCAAGCTCGGCAAGGCTCTTTTTTGGGATGAACAACTCGGCAGCGGAAACGGTGGACAGTACGCTTGCGCGTCCTGCCATTACCAAGCCGGAGCGGACTCCAACCCGCTGAGAATTCAGGCGGGGCGGTTAGACAATGGTATTTTTGGCTCGCTAGGCGTTACAGCCGCTAATTTTCAAGCGGTCACTTGCGTTGATGATCCGAGTGCACCGGGTGGTCTGTGTGCTGAGCCTCTCGACACTTTCGAGACCGTGGGTGCCCTGCACATCACAGG
>JAKMEW010000254.1 GCA_022425745.1 Rubripirellula sp. | reverse complement strand
CTTCAACGACCAGCACCTGTTTGATCACCGTTCCGGAAATCGTGAAAAGCCACCGTGGACGGAGTGCCCAAAGGATAAACCGTTCTATGCTTTTTGGAATCTTGGAAGCACGCACGAAGGCAGCGGAAATCGACCGGAACGAGCAGCCGAGGCTCTTGCAAAACTTCCGGCATCCGCCAAGAGAGACCCAAATCGGATCACCGTCCCTCCACATCACCCCAACTCAGAAGAGATGCGTCGCATCTGGGCTCGCTATCACGAGCTGATCACGGTATTCGATCTCGAGTTTGGCGCAGCGATGAGCAAGCTCGAAGAGGACGGACTTGCAGAGAACACCGTTGTTTTCTTGATGTCAGATCACGGTATGGGATTGCCAAGATACAAACGCTGGCTGTACTCAACAGGATTGCATGTCCCCCTCATTGTCCATCTACCAAAGCGATATCGTGGCGATCTACCGGAAGTGGCGATTCAAGAATCACTCACGTCCTACGTCGATCTACCTGCGACCGCACTCCGCTTAGCAGGCATTGAGAAGCCTGATTACTTCGCCGGTCAGGACATCTTCCAGAGTCCCCCTCGTGAATACATTTTCGGTGCACGAGACCGGGCGGATGACATGTACGATCTCAGCCGTTGCATTTTTGATGGACGGTATCTCTACATCCGCCACTACCTTCCGCATCTGCCACCGATGCAGGAAGGCTACATTCTCAGTCCCGTTTACAAAGAATCGCTCATTGAATTACACCGACTACATGCTGCGGGCTTAGACACACCACAATCAGCAAAATTGTGGAAGCCACGACCTTTCGAAGAGCTATACGACCTGCATGGTGACCCTCACGAAGAAAACAATGTTGCTGATCGCGAGAATTTGAAAGAAATCAAAACGGAGCTGGCTAGAGAGTTGAAGACGTGGATCACTGAAACCAGAGATAGCGGCTTTCTCACTGAACCCGAAATGCACCGCCGTGCGATCAGTAACAAAACGGATCAGCACACAATCCTTCAAAGCGATTTGACTTATCCGATCACCGAAATCCTTAACGCTGCGGATCAGGCGTCACGTCCTGATGGCCTCAAGTTGTTCGGCGGTGAAGACCCAGCTCTTACCTACTGGGCAATTCAGCAACGTATCATCCGCAATGATCAGTCCCCTGTGGCGACGCAATTCTTTCATGAACAACTGACAAACGAGAACGCCATGGTGCGAGCGACTGCTGCAGGTGCATTAGCTCGCATCGGCCGGACGGAATCTGCCATACCCATCTTCAGAGAATTACTTGCTGTTCAAGAACCAAACCTGAAACTCTATGTAGCAAGAACGATGGCAACCTCATTCGAATCGATCGTCGAATTAGAGAACGAGGTTCGGCTTGCTAGGGAAGGCCTGCTCGCACCACCTGGCTCAGCCAGACCTTGGAAAGACTTCCTCTACTCGGCATTCACTGCATGGGCACTGGAATGGTCGCTCGTCAAAAGCAAATTGAATCAATGGGGTGACTTCAAAGGGCTTTAGAAAACTTCCCAAGAGCACGTACCCTTTCAAACCTATCTCCCCTTTGGGTACAACACCAATCGCCAGTCGATTAGACCACCCAGCGAGCGAACAATGTCTCAGAAAAAGAAGCCCCCTCCTGCCACACGCCAACCATCGGGCTTTCAATTTTCAATCGCCGATCGGATCGACTTTCTCAACCCCGAGCATTGGGACCACGTCACTCGTCACCACTCAGTTTTTCTAGACCGCCGCTACCTAGCGAACGCCCAGCAAGAATTCTGCGAACAGATCATTCGCAATTTTGCGATTGTGTATGAGCACGGCAATCCAATCGCCGCTGTCGCTACACAAACTTTTGATGTCGACGGCACTCAACTCATCAGTGCTAAACCGAGCGATTCACGCACGCCAACCGATCACCTAAAACGCAAATCATTGTCAATGATCAAACGCCGCATCATGTTGTGCGGAAACGTTCACACGTGGGGCCCCCATGGAGTTGCCTTCGCTCAAGGCATTTCAGAATCAGATGCGTGGCGGGGAGTCGCGGATTGCCTCTATCGCATCAGACGAGCCAACCGATTGCATGGTCAGGTGGATTATGTCATCGTCAAAGACTTGTTTGAATCTGATGGCTACGACCCAAGCCCATTAGAACCGTTCCGCTATCGCTCGCTTGAAACCGAGCCGAATATGGTTTTGCACTTGCATCCAGAGTGGCGTTCAATGGACGACTACTTGGCAAGCTTGACCAAACGCTATCGAGCTGCAGCCAAAAAAGTGCTCAAGCCATTTCAAGCCGGAGACCTCAAAATCAGCCCAGTGACCAACCTGGGCGACGAGAAAGATCGTTTGTTTGAGCTCTATCAAGCAGTGGCGTCCAAGGCTGACGTGTGCCTATTTGGTTTAAGTGAATCGACCCTGCCGAAGTTATCCACAGCACTTGGCGAGGACTTTGCAACCATTGGAATTCGTCGCGGCGACTCACTGATCGGATTTGTAACGATGATCCGAGATGGCGATACCGCTATCGGTTTCTACCTCGGAATGGATTACGAGGAGAATGCACAACTGCCGATCTACCATGCCTTACTTCTCTCGGTGATTGATAAAGCGATACAGTGGAGTTGCAAAACGATCTCGTTTGGCCGAACGGCTCTCGAAGCAAAAAGTCGACTTGGCTGCAAACCGGAAACGACGACCGTCTGGATCCGGCACCGCGTTCCCCTTCTCAATATGATGGTGCAACAGATCCTCAAAAACGTTCACCACCAAGAACCACCTCAGCGTAACCCATTCAAAGAACTCGCCTAACCCCACCCAAGCCAAGGTCGGCCCAAAAGGGGTCAGACCCCTTTTTTCAGGCAGCCGCCTTTTTTAGGCAGATCGCCCATCGAAAAACGCTTCTCTAACCAACTGTCTTATCCGCTGATCGACCGCCGAGCAATGGTTTTCAACCGTGTCGAGCCGATCTCGTAAATGGAAGAATTGACTTTCTCAGGTCTGACTCGACACTTGCCGTACCTCGCGGACTCGATAAAAGATCATATGGGAGCATCTTTCGATGAGCAGCTCAGGGAAAGCACGCCAGACCGGAACCAACCATGCCTCCAATACGATTGACCGGTTGCAGAAGAAACTGAAAGGTATCGATGTCTGCCCTCACTGCGGCGAGGGACTTTCTCGTATCGGGCTCAAGGCGTGCATGCGTTGCCAGCAGCCCTTGATCTGGTACATGGATGTCGTTGGCAAGCCTGGCCAAGAAAGCATTTGCCGAAACGAATACAAAGCCAAACTCCATGTCAAACACCCAGAACTTGCCAACGAAACGATTTTCTCTGGCACCTTACCCTGGGTGATTGGGTCAACCATCGGCCTGGTCACGCTGCTTTCAGCGTGGAGCTTGCTTGGGAACTAGCCCAGCGCACAAAGCCACACCTAGGCCATGCGGTAGAACTCATCCCAGCCTTTGCGAGGCGTGTTGCCTTTGAGTAGCTCATTAGCTCGCGAGTTGTTGGTAATCGTTTTGGCCTTCGCATCAAACTCGAGTGTCTCACCTAGCCGCTGAGCAATGCACCCAAGCATGAAAACTTGTGTCAGAGGTCCGGAGACTGCAAATTTGGAATTACATTCTGGATCAATTCCAGCAGCCGCTTTCAGGAAATTATCCATGTGGCTTGTTGAAGTTTTACTCTCGATTGGCCCCGGTAGATTCGCTGTCACCTCTTGTTGCTTTTCGCCACCGACAATCTTCAATTGGGCGCTATGTGTGCCACCAACAAACGTCAAATCGTCACTGTAAATTGCCTTACCGCAGCTCGCTAACTTAACACCTTCACCGGTGGGTGGACGATTGCGAACGCCGTCATACCAATTGATCGTCATCGCGGGCATGTCGGGACCTCGCTCAGCGAAGTCAAATGCAATGGTCGTGCCATGCGGATAGATAAAGTCGTTTGGCTTTTCGATCTTCTCTGCACGAACCGTATGGGGAAGATCTAATTTCAAGAACCGATGAGTTGTGTCGAGAGTGTGTGGACCCCAATCGCCGAAGGCTCCGTTGCCATAGTCGTACCATCCGCGCCAGTTGCCTGGATCGTACTTGGTGCTGTAGTCACGAAGCGGTGCAGTCCCGGCCCACGTGTCCCAGTTCATCCCCTCAGGCATTTTATCCGCTTTGGGAAACGCCTTGATGTCGCCCCAAGGATGCCAGCGGCGTCCATTGTTCATGCACGCATCAACACGACGAACATTCTTGATGATTCCCGCATCCACCCATGACTGAAACTGCAAACGCTGACCACTGGAATGCCCTTGGTTGCCCATCTGGCACTTCACGCCATATTTCTTTTCGGCCGCCATCAACAACTCACATTCCTCGAAGGTGTGAGCCAGCGGCTTCTCCACGTAAACATGAATCCCCATCGACATTGCAAGCATCGCAATCGGAAAGTGTGAATGGTCCGGTGTGCCGATGGTGCAAGCGTCGATCTGATCGCCCATCGACTCAAACATCTTGCGAAAATCGTCATAGATCGTTGCATCACTGCATTGATCCTGGTGCTTCTTTTTAAAACCCTCGGCTCTCGAAGGAACAACATCACAGAGCGCGACGCAACGCGTTAGCTTGTGCCGAACCGCCTCACCACCAATCGCACCGCCACGATTGGCGCATCCGATTACCGCGATTCTTAGTCTGCCATTCTGATCATCAGCAATGACGTTTTGCGCCGAAACTGCGAGAACCGCTGACGTTGCAGCGGTCACTTTAATCAATTCACGGCGGTTCAAACGACTCATGCTCATATCCTTTACTTTGCTGACTGCCAAAACAAAACCTGACCCAACCAAATCCGAACGAAGCCCCCGTTCGGACAAATGGTACTGGATGAAAAGTTTAAACCATCCCACGACGCGATGCACTCAAGCAATTAAAAAAGGGGTCAGGACTCTTATGCAAAATGAGTCCTGACCCCTTTTTGTGCCTTATCTAAGATGAATCCTAACCCTTTATTGAGGACAGACCCCTTATCGAGGACGCCGCCTGTTGGATTAGGCGTTCAGTTACGCTTAGAGTTGGTTCTCAGTTTCTTATCCGTCTCTTTGGGTAAACGGCCCGCACTTTTGAGGGCTTGCCTGAGGATGTAATCAAGCTGTCCATTTGCGCTGCGCAGTTCATCATCAGCCCACTTCCGCAAGGCCTCAAGAACCTTCTGATCCGTCCGAAGTAAAAATGACTCGCGAGGCATCTTCTATCTTCTCTTCGTGTGATAGTACGCGGTCAGCAGAAAACCCGAAAACTCTAATATAACGATCCGGCATTGACCACTGGCTGAGTTGCTCGATCACTACACAGCACAACGAGCAGATTAGAAACCATGGTCGCTTTTTTCTCCTCATCCAACTCTACGATTTCATTCTGCTTTAACTGCTCGAGCGCCATCTCAACCATTCCAACTGCCCCTTCAACGATTTTGGTTCGAGCGGAAACAACTGCTTGCGCTTGCTGACGCTGCAACATTGCCGCAGCAATCTCTTGCGCATAAGCAAGATGACTTAACCTCGCCTCAACCACTTCGACACCGGCATTATCTAACCGACGCTGAATATCGGACTTGAGTGTCTCGCAGACATCTTCCGGATTGCCACGCAGAGAAATCGTTTCATCATCACTGTCATAGGGATGTCGGCTCGCGAGATCGCGCAATGCAGCCTCGCTTTGCACCTCAACGAAATGCTCAAAATCATCCACCTCAAATAATGCCTCAGCAGTATCAACAACACGCCACACAACCACTGCTGAAATGTCAACCGGATTGCCTTCGCTATCGTTGACTTTCGACGGCTTGCCCGCTGTACGGCCACTCGCCTTGACCACTTGCCCAGCCTGGTTTTTTTCTTCAGGAGTTGACGTGGATCCGGTCTCAAAGTTTCGAATTCGAAGCGACAGCTTACGCTTGCTAAAAAATGGATTGACCCAAAAAAAACCGGTTTCCCGGACCGTGCCAATGTACTCACCAAAAAGCAACAACACTCTCGACTCATTTGGCGGAACCGGCGTGAATCCAAAGAGGGAAATCACACCGAGGGCAAAGCAAGCTATGGCAATAAAGATCATCGCCGACTGTTCGCCTCGAATTCCCAAAACAAACAAGATCACCGAGGCAACCAGTCCAGCGAGGATCGTGCAAAGCGGAACCCAACCCGATTTAGGATTAAAAATTTTTTCGTGTTTCATGCCAGGTGAACCCTATTTTTGAGAACGAAGATCGTCAAGCAAAGCAAGGAGCCCAAAAACGCCCCCGGAACGATATCACAGTGATATCACTTTATTCGCGTCTTGTCAAATCTATTTGGTGTTATGATTGTGACGTCGCTGGCAAGCCAGAATGACGACCGGGCGATTGCCTGCTGAACAACCATCAGGCAACCAGTGTCGTCTCGAGCGAGAAAACCGCGTCGTTAAACATGAACGAAACCGTTACAAAACTTGACACCGAGACAGAGAAGCCAGATCGCATGGGCTTCAAAATCGTCATCGGTATGTTTTCTGGTATCACGGTGGGGCTTCTGTTTGGTGAATATTGTGCCCAGCTCGACATCATCGGACAGACTTACGTTGGACTGCTGCAGATGACCGTGATGCCGTACCTGGTTATCACGCTCATCGCACGGCTGGGACGATTAACTCCATCGACTGCAAAGCGATTAGGATTCAGCGCACTGCTTTTCTCCGCGATCCTTTGGAGCATTGGTGTCATTCTGGTGACTGCCGTTACCATGGTCCTTCCCGAAATTCAGGGAGCCTCGTTCTTTAGCCCAACGCACGACACCCCCCCATCCCAATCGGAGGATTTTCTAACGACCTTCATTCCGCACAACATCTTTCAATCACTTGCGAGTGAATACGTTCCCGCAGTGGTTGTCTTCTGCCTTTTCTTTGGCACAGCTTTAATGCTTACCCCCAACAAAGAGCCCGTACTTGATTTTCTGGACTTGTGTGGATCAGGGATTGGGAAAATGAACCTGCTGCTTATCCGATTATCACCGCTCGGCCTATTCGCGTTGAGTGCATCAGCTGCAGGCACCCTTCAATTCCACGACATGGCTAGATTGCAGGCTTACCTGCTCACATTTTTCATGGCTGCAATCTTGGCGACCTACGTGGCAATCCCACTTTTGGTAACGAGCCTAACGAACATAGGCTACCTCGAGTTCATCAAAGCGATTCACGGGCCCTCGCTGACTGCAATCGCAACAGGGAAGCTATTTGTTGTCCTACCCAACATTGCAGAAGAGAGTGAGAAACTACTCCGATGCGGTGCCGCACATACCGCAGACAAGGGTGACACAACCGCTAGCGTCGTTGTTCCACTTGCCTACCCTTTTCCGCACATGGGAAAAATTCTTGCGTTCGTATTTATACCTTTTGCTGCTTGGTATGTCGGTACACCTCTGAGCCCGGTTGAATCAGCAAGCATGGCATCCACCGGCGTTGTCTCGAGTTTTGCAAATCCGCTGATCAGCATGCCGTATATGCTCGATTTCTTTTTACTGCCGCAAGACTTAATGGCGTTGTTTATCCTTCCCGGTTTTCTCACCACTCGTATCGCTGACGTAGTAGGTGTTGCTCACCTAATGGCCTTGACGATTCTGGTTACGAAGCTGGTAAATGAAGACATTCAGTTCCGAGGAATTCGCTTGCTGGCAAGCATCGGAATCTTAGCTGCATGCCTGCTCTCTACGGGCATCGCGAGTCACAGCTACCTGCAGAAAATCAAACTCGACTACAAGCTTGATGAAAAACTGCTTTCTCTGGAAATCAACCAACCTTATGAGAACGTGATTGTCGAGGATGAAATCCTGTTAGTCGACAGCAACTTTTCTGATTCTGGCTCCACCCTATCTCGCCTTAAAAAAGAACGCGTTCTGAGAGTTGGCTACCAACGCAATCATATCCCCTACTCATATTTTAATACTCAGTATCATCTAGTTGGCTTTGACGTCGAACTCATGCACCGACTCGCCTCTCGGCTTCAGGTGCGGCTTGAGTTTATCCCCTACCGTGACGCTGACTCAATTGTGGAGATGCTCGATTCCGGGCAGATCGACCTCGCAACTAGCGGACTCGTTATCAAACCCGAAAAGCTACTCGACGTCGGTTTTACAGAACCCTATCAAATTGCAACGATGTCGCTGCTCGTTGCGGATCACCGAACCGACGAATTCCGCGTAGTCGGTCAAAATGGTATTCCAATCAGTTTTCGCAAACTCGCCTATGATGAGCCTGCGGCAACTCTCCAGTTACAACAACGTTATCCTGAAATCCAACTAGAACTGCTCAGCTCCGTCGATGAATTCTTCACTCGAAACCGAAGCGAGCTTGATGGCATGCTACTACCAGCCGAGGAAGCATCAGCGTGGAATGTTCTCTATCCAAATCACTCGGTAGTTGTCCCACAACCACCGCTCCAAAGGCCGGTCGGACTCGCGGTACGAAGAGGTGACCTTGAGTGGGTGCAGTTCCTTGATCGCTTTATTGAATTTGAGGAGATGAACGGCACGCTTCAGCAACTCAGGGATTACTGGGTTCACGGAAAGGGCACCGAGACGAAAACACCGAGGTGGTGCATTATGCGAGACGTCCTTCACTGGATCCCCTAGCGCCAAAACGTAATCTTTTAGAGACGTAAAATTCCACACGGCTAGTCTCCAACGCCGTCAAAACATCTTGGGATTCTCAACCAGAATCATCGAGTAGCCCCGGATTCACATGCCCCCAAATTTCGTCCGAAGCACTTTATTTCAAACAGCTCTCATTCTTTCCGCTCACTTCTTTATCGCGAGCATCACGTCGGTCGCGACTGCCCAGCAAGCTCGGCCCCGTGTGATCGTCACCGCAGACGGGGAAGCGGATGATCGCTGCTCCATGATTCGATTCCTACTCACTTCTAATGAGTTTGAAGTCGAGGGGCTTATCAACAGCAGTTCTCAATTCCACTGGCAGCGAGGAGACGGATGGAATGCGTTCCACCCGGTCAATTGGATCGAACATCAAATTGCCTTGTATGAACAGGTCTACAGCAACCTGAAATTGCATGACCCGAACTATCCATCTCCAGAGCATCTAAGAAGCTGCTGGAAAGTTGGCAACATCAACGGAATCGGTGAGAACCAAGAGAGGACCGAAGGCGCGATGTGGATTGCAAATTTGCTTTTGGACGACACCGATCCACATCTGAGCTGGTTGCAAGCGTGGGGCGGGTGTAACACCATTGCCACCGCTTTGAATTTCATTCGCCATGAACATCCTGACCGAATGGCTGATGTCGCGCTGAAGGTAAGACTATTTTTAATCTGGGAACAGGACACCACTTACCAAACCCAAATCCGTGACGCATGGGAACGCTTCAAGATCCCAACAATCATCTCGGATTAATTTGATTGCATGGCATACATCTGGCCGAAAGTTACTTTCGAGCGGGAGAAGAATAAATCACCAAGTCAGCTTCCTCGAGACCTCCACTTCTTAAAAAAGTTCCCACCGAGAAATCGAGACCGCCGTTATCATCAAAATCACCGGCCACCAAACTTAAATGTGATGGCTTTCGTGCTTCGACTTGGTATCTCGCGAACTCATTCGGCGAAGTTTGCTCAAGATAGACGATCGAAGAAGTATCACGTTGAGCCAGTTGTTGATAATCCTGACCGGCGAGCAGAGAGACTGCCACGATGTCTTGATCCCCGTCGCCATCAAAATCACCGGCCACAGCATCCAGCACTCCAGGCATTTCACAAATCACGTGATGCCGATACGGATAGCTCCCCGTATTTTCAAGCCATTGAACGCAGTGGTAAGGCTTCGCACCTCGATCAAATGAATCACCATTGGTCATCAGCACATCGAGATCGCCATCCCCATCGATATCCGACAGTTCGATACCACTTGAGCCGTAAGCCGGATCCGGTGCCGCCCAAATTACCTTTCGATCAAAACCCGATTCACCATCGTTGATAAACGCTTCAACCACTTCATGTTCTTGGCTTAACAACGCGACAAAATCCAGATGCCCATCGCCATTGAGATCGGCCGTTGGGAGATTCACAGCACCGTGTCGTTTGTCGAGCGTGACCCGTGCAAACGCCGGCGTCCCATCAGCATTCAAGCCTTCATTGACCAGCAACAAAATCTCACCGGTTTCGCGCCAACCAAACACACCGACTAACAAATCAGTGTCACCGTCGGCATCAAAGTCTCCGGGTCGGACGTCTGCGATACGACTGAGCCCTTCAGCAAGCACAACTTTCTCAAAGGATTCATCTGTCGGATCTCGCCTCAACCAGACCACCCTACCAAACTCACTATCCTCCGCGTTGAACTCACCAATGTCTGCAACAACCAGATCGGTTAAACCATCCTGATTCAAATCACACGTTTCGGTGTGCACCGGTTGCAAAAGTGTTGCAAGTCTTTGCACTCGACGCTCATGAGACTGCGGCCAGCAAGCGTTCACCATCCCGGTACCAATGTCACAATAAACCAACGCGGAAGATCCTCCAAAACCAAGATCGATCCATTGAACATTAGTTACCCCAGGTGGTCGCGCACCTGGCATTCGAACCTTGCTACTTTGAAGTCCAAGTTGACATTTGGGGTAATGGTCGATGGACGTTGGAAGTTTCAACTCTGCGGGCGCCTGATATTGAAAAAATTTTAGAACCTCGTCGTACTGGGGAACCTCCAGATCATTTCTGTTCGCAGCGCCGTAGAGTGCGAATCCTTGATTCACTTCCTCAACCCACATCTCTTTCGTGGAACTTCCAGGACGCGGCATCACGTGACAATCGCCACAAAATGTCTCCACCTTCGGTCGTATCTCATTGACCCACGCCTGCCTCTGTGCACTGGCAAGAGAAGTCCCGTTCGTCCCTTGCCCAACAATCGCCGCATCAGAATCACTATCGCCGACAGACACGGATTCTTCGGGAGCGCAACCAACACACAGGCACATCACGACCGCGCACAGGCACATCACGACCGTGCACAGGCGACTACGGACCGTGCACAGGCGACTGTTGCCCAGCATGAATTGTGTTCTCGTGTAACGGTGACTTATCAACCCATTCACAAGATTCCGAATAACACCAAATTCATCTGGATGCATGATTCAAATTATGACTTTGAGGAATAGCGGGGAGACCGAATGGACAGCATTAGCCAAGATCGATTTCAGAATTTAACATATGATGCGGCGAACTCTGATGACCGCAAAAATATAATCCACCACCACAAAATCGCGAAAAGATCGCGATTGGGTGTGAAGACGAACGAAACAACACCTTAAATCCCCAACGCGATCAGGAATCAATCAATGAATTGTGATGTGACGAGTCAGGGGAGGCGGTCTTGGCTTTGGACGATGATTTCTGTCTTGCTGTTTATTTTGTGCGTTGGATGCAATCCGCCAGAGAGCCCCGAAGATTCATCACCAACCAAATATCCTCTTAGTGCGATGCGAGCTTTGGCGAGCCGAGGCCAATTTGATGAGGCTTGGGTTCACGCTGAACAGGTCGTGGAGAAATATAGCGACGACCCAGAAATTCTCGCACAGGTAGCACAGCTCGCCCATAACGTTGGAAAGCCAGAGCACGCGGCCGATTATCTGGTGCTAGCTTGCGCCGCTGAGAACTACGATCAGCCTCAAAGAGTACAACAGGCAATGATCGCCCTTGTCGGTGTCGGCAAACTCTTCCAAGGCCTCGATCTTCTGAGGAGTGCTGTTGACCAACACCCTGACCAACATGAATCGCGCCGCTGGCTTTTTGACCTCTTGATGGGCTGTGAAGATCGACAGGGAGGTCTACAACACGGCCGCCGATTAATACGAGATCGTCAGTTTGACATTGAGTTACTCAAGGCGTTGGCAAATACAGAGTACCGCACAATGGAAGTGCAACCATTGCTGCAAATGACGGAGCGGTTCCCTGAAGACACACGTCCATTACTCGGAGACGCCAGACAAAAGTTTGACGAACGCGATTTCGACGGTGCCGCCGAGGTCTTGCAATCGATCATCGATCGCTTCCCTGATTATGCTCCAGCCCAAGGTCTTCTCGGTCGGGTTATCGCTGGAAATGAAAAATGGAGGTCACTCGAACAGTGGGCCTCGACTGTAACGAAGGACGTTGCCGATTACCCCGAGTACTGGCTGGCACTCGGCGATTGGGCTCGCAACGAGAATGATTTTGAAAGAGCGGCCCGATGCTACTGGGAAGCCACGCGTATTGATGGTGAACTAGCTGAACCATGGACCAAACTAAGCTTAGCATTGAGACAGGCTGAAGGCGTTTCCGAGCAACCACAAGCCTCCATCGCTAACACGAAAAGACTGATCACCCCGAACCTTGTTGTTGCGATTAATCGTCGTTCCGAAATGCTCAGTCAATTGAATCAACAGAGGCAAAAGTTTGAACGCAGTGGTAGCGTCTCTCGCGAAACCGCCCTCGAAATCGCCAAAACGCTGAACGCTCTGGGAAGAAAGTGGGAAGCAGAAGCGTGGTGCTCCGTCGCCTTGCTTCTTCCCGAAGATGACTCGGTTCCAGTGCAAGAATACAGAAACGAAATCCTTCAGGAACTATCCCGAGAAACGCCTTGGCAGATAAGCGATCTTTATGATGAACTTCAAGCCGATCTGACCCATCTGGCCATGCCATCAATCAATCGATTTCAGACCGCAGCAATAGAAAAAGACTCGCAATCAAAATCGGCGGTCTCGGCCCCACCTAAGTTTGTCTTGCGTGATGAAGCACAAGAACGAAGCCTCACCTTTTTTGGTCGGACTAGTGATACGTTAGATGAACCCGGCATCATGCTCTATCAGACACTGGGCTGTGGTGGGGGCACGCTCGACTTCGACCTTGATGGTTGGAGTGATCTCTACCTTGCTGCTGCGGGTGGTACACCCAATTCAAGTGATTCCGCCTCGAATGCGTTGTACCGTAATCAGCTCGGATCTTTTCGCAATTTCACAATAGAATCCGAAACGGTTGACCATGGATTTGCGCAAGGAATCGCGGTCGGAGACATCAATGAAGATGGATTCCCCGATATCTTCATTCTCAATTACGGTCCCAACATCTTAATGACGAACAATGGTGATGGGACATTCACGGACACAAGCGATCAGTTCAATTCGAACATGCCTGAGTGGTCAACCAGTGGTGCCATTGCGGACCTCGATGGAGATGGGCTCAGTGATTTGGTGGTTCTGAACTACTGTGCGGGCATGGATCCTGTCACGGTGACATGCCCGATGCCTGATTCAGACCTATTTCGATCATGTAGCCCGATGAAGTTTTCCGCATCCGCGGACGTTTTCTATCATGCTAATGAACGTGGTCAATTGATTGACAAAAGCGAGATGTGGAATGGGAAGCCAACGATTACCGGTAGAGGACTCGGACTGGTGATCGGAGCCCTAGATGAATCGCCGGGCAATGATTTGTTCATTGCGAATGACATGACCAACAATCATTTTTGGACACTCAGCAAAAATCATGAACCCGATCATTCTGAATATCAACTTATCGAATCCGCAATGCTTCGCGGTCTAGGTGCGGATGACCGCGCGATCCCTCAGGGATCCATGGGAATTGCGAGCGCAGATTTTGACCAAAATGGAACCATTGATTTCTACGTTACAAACTTCGACAAGGAATACAACACGCTCCATCAAAATCAGTCGGCGGGCATATGGCGGGATGTCACTTCGAAGCTGGAA
>JAKMEW010000225.1 GCA_022425745.1 Rubripirellula sp. | reverse complement strand
CCTGTGCCTGCGCTCCGCACGCAAGTAATGCAACCAAGCCCAAAGCAAATAGGCCTGTCATCAATCGATTGAGTTTCATTGATAGAAAATCCAAAAAGAGATTCGATAAGACTTTTTTCTCGTAAATCCAACATAAATGCTGGGCAAATTGACTCTTCGCTAACATACAAACTCGGCTCAAGGGGAGGAGTTTCGGAAGCTGCTGAGAAACCTTCGAAATTATTACAAATTTTTTTCCTTGCCACGGCTCTACACTCCCGCAAATCGGAAATCACCCGAAAACTCTTTGGCACATTTGCCTACCTACACCCCGGGTCATAGGAGCCCAATCTGATGCGTAACACTCTCCTCGCTCTCGCTGCACTGATGCTGATTCCTAGCGTTTCAATCGCTGAAGAAGCGAAACCCAAGACAATCGTCGAAACCGCCATCGCAGCCAAGTTCAACACTTTGGTCGCAGCGGTGAAAGCGGCCGGGCTCGTTGATGCTCTCAGTGGCGACGGTCCACTCACTGTCTTCGCACCCACCGACGAAGCTTTCGCCAAGCTGCCTGCCGGAACGGTCGAGAACCTACTGAAGCCAGAAAACAAAGATCAATTGGTCGCAGTCCTGACCTACCACGTTGTCAAAGGCGACATGCCAGCAGCGAAGGTGCTGAAGCAAAAATCACTTAAAACGCTGCAAGGCGGTTCGATCGCTGTGAGCACCGACGACAAGGGTGCAATGGTCAATGCATCACGCATTTTGAAGACCGACATCGGCTGCAGCAACGGCGTTGTTCACGTTATCGACACCGTTCTGCTACCCACCAAGTAGTGCATCAATCTCGAGTGAACAAAATCTTGGTTTGGCTCTCATGGAAGCCGACGAGCTGAATCGAAGAAGGGCCGGCATTCGCATTTGCGAGTGCAGGCCCTTTTTTGCTGGATAAAGCGTCATCAACTCCTAGGAGTCGATGCAGGTTTCCAAGAAGCGTGCCAAGCGATGGAAGTCACTGTCTGGTTCGATGAAACGGACTTTGGTAACGAGCGTCTGAGGATCGACTAGCTCTTCGAACGGAACATAGCGTAAAGAAAGCTGCCCATGCACGGAGACCATCACACCATTGAGCTTCTGCTCAACCAGTGCTCGGTACGCTCCGACCCCTAGTGATGATCCAAGCATCACGTCGTAAGCCTGCGGTGCTGCACAACGAGACTCATAGCCCAATTGCAAACCATTGATCTTCTTGGTCTTACCCGTTCGCTCTTTGTATCTAGCAGCCAACAAACCAGAAACCAACGAAGCGAGATTGATTGCCGAGATGTTGATGTGACCGTGATCATCACGACTAATGCCCTCGAGATACTTTGCAGGTAGAAACTCAGCCATACCCTCTGCAATCACGATCGTACCGTAGGGTCGACCTTCACGTTCACGAGCGAGCATCATGTCGACCATCCGGTCAATGACTCGATCAAGTGCCATCACCTTACGCGTCTCACCAGTCTCTTGATTGACAACCTCGGTGTCAGCAAGTGCTCCGCGAATATCCTCAACGCTCAGAACCATGCTTGCCTCTCCGGCAATCGCGGCACCATACGCCAACCATCCGGCACTGCGGCCCATGGCTTCACAGAGGAAATAAGCACGACCAGCGGCGGCATCGTAATTGAGATTTCGTATCTCTTCTGCCAACGTTTCCGCCGCAGTGAAGAAACCAAAAGTAAAGTCGATACCCGAGTAGTCGTTGTCGATGGTCTTTGGAAGGTGAACAACGGGGAAGCGTCTCGCACCCTCGGGTAGACGGTCTTGGAACAGTTTTAGTTTGTTCGCGGTTTTCAGAGTATCGTCGCCACCAATCGAGATCAAAGCGTCGACTTCTAGTGAGCAGAGGCCTTCGTAAACACGACGTAGTGGCGCGACCAACTCTTCGTCGTCGAGATGCTCGGGTGCACTAATATGCTTTCCGGGGTTGGTTCGTGCCGTCCCAATCATGATGCCGCGGCTACTGCGAGCGTTGGTCAAGGTCTCGTGCGAAAACTTGATATAGTCTTTGCCTTCCTGCAGAGGACTTGCGGCAGTGTACTCAGCCAAACTACTGTAGCCGTGCTTGATACCGAATACCTGTGCACCCTCTTCAAGAAAAGAGAAAGCTGCTGTCGAAATCACGGCGTTCGCCGCTGGCGCCGGACCACCGGCGAACAAAATTGCAACACGTTTAATATCAAGCGAATGATGATCAGGCATGGTCCACGTCAATGTTTGGGTTGGAGTTCAAATTCATCTGCCACATTCTAAAGATCAATGCTTCAAAGCCAAGTGACCCCTCCCGGAACCCCCTTTAACAGCCCGCAAGGAGGAACATAACGCCATTAACAGCAGGTAACCATGAAAAGACGGCCTAGGAGAGCATGCTGAGCCGCGACAAACTTCTAAACCGAATGATATTTGAATAGAAGATGCCGGTATCTTTGAGTTACCGGGATCTTTGAGTCACATGGCGGCTCAGTTGTCAGCATCTTGAAATAAAGCAAGATCTTCCGCGATCAAAAACTCACTGACCTGACCCTCTATTTCCAGCGATACATGAACGCGTTGCTCCGCGTCGGCAAGTAACTCACTGGCAGAGTTCACAACGACGAAAGCACCTCGCTGCAGAACCAGAGGCTTTGGACTGATCGACTTGGACTTGGTCAAGCTCATCGTTTCACAACGATCATCACTATGCGTTGCCCCAAGTTCACTACGGTCATCCACTGCACCGTTTCCATCATCATCGACACCGGCAACACCAGGCTGACCATCAAGCCCCGGCAAGATTGCCACGACAGCGGTGGGGTCATACTGCTGCAACTCCATCTTGATTGATGAAGCGAAGATGCCGTCGATAGCCACACTCGTCGAACCAACATCCTCACCATCGATTGATTCCATGCCGAAGAAGACGCTTTGCAGATCCTCATCAAGCGCCTCATGAAGATAGTTCTTCACTTGCTCACGAGTGGTTGATCGAACAGTCCGCTCCGCCGATGGGAATGGTGTGCTGATCATCGAGAAGGTCTTGGCAACTGCGACGCAAAGCACCACCAAGAAAACGGACAGCAGTCGTCGATTCTGAGCCATGGTTGATTTGTCGACCAAAGAGGAGGTTCGCTCAACGACCTGCACGATTAAGGACTCGCATACTCGACCGAGGCCTGACGAACCAAACGGGTCTTCGTGTTCTCAAGTCGTACCGAAACACGAATGGAATCGACGTTACCTGAGAAAGGAGGCAGCGTTTCTCGTTCACCAATGTCATCAGCCCCATAGGCAGCATCATCATCCAGTCCATTTGCCCCCAGATCAGGAGTCCCCGGAGGGCTGGTTGCGTACCATTTCATGAAGCCGTTTTCCAAGGCCTGATAGAAACCATCACGTTCATAGTGCGAAGTGAAAGTATCAAAGACGGGTTGAAAGGCAACAATGGATGATGTGCCGTTAGCGTAGACACGACCCGAGCGATACAAGCCATCATCGTAGGTGTTTACGGCATTACCCAGGCTTTGAATGCCGGAAAATCGGGATGTGAACAAACCTAAGTTTGTAAGTTGATCGCCAGCTTGACCTCGAGAATCCCTCGCGATCGCTTCCCAACCTCTAACCGCTCCACCGGAGAGCACGGGGAAACAGAGATCGACGTAGCCACCTTGAGTTTGCCTGAGTGCCGATGCGTTGACTAAAGCATCACGGTATCCAGCGTCAGTGGGTCCGACTGTTTCATTCTCGGTAAACAACCGGACCTCGGGATCAAAAATCTGCACATCAAACCCAACTGCATAGTCGGAAAAAACATCCTCACCCTGTCGAGTACCACCAAGGACAAACTCTGGACGCAAGAAACCGTTCAGATCAGTAGTTGTGGAAACTGCACCAGTCACGGGTGAAATGTTACCGGTCTTGGTGAGAACCGTTGCTGGCGGACCTAAAGCCAAGATAGGCATCGAAGTGTAATTCCCGTAATCAATCCGATAATGCGCAAATCGATTATGTGGCCTGCTCAGATCCACCAATGAGTTTGCAGCAACTCGCACGGTCGGCTTACCGGTTGCATCGAGGACGCGACGGACAGATAAATCACAGCGTTGATGCACCGTTGTTGCCAATCCCAGTTTGGCGTTCGTACCCCCACGCATCCCAGCACCGAGCTCAAGCTGTCCATCAGCTCCGGTTACATTCAGGTCCGGCCGAATCAACAAGACGCGACGGTGAATCCGCAGCCGATCGGGAAAGCCATTGCCAACTTCATCGCCATCAACTGACCCGCTTCCGTCAACGTCAATCAAGCCATCATTGTCGACGTAAGTTGGCCAAGGCGTAGAAGGTGAATCCGCATAATACTCTGGACTCGCGAAGTAAACGATTTCCGCATACTTCGATTCAATGACGACCAGATCGCGAAAAGCTGGATCGTTTGGGTCAGTCGGATCCGTAGGCCCTGGGTATGTCGGGTTGTTTTTTTGCTCGACTAAAAAACGTGGTACCTTGCCTCGGAACCATTGGCCAGGCTTCGCCACCGCTGTGAATGCGAGGTAGTCATCGCAATCACCGTAACGCGAATCAGGAAGAACAGGCTTGCCGCTTGAATTGTCGACGCGAAAAAGCGATGACGTGGCGTCGGTAAGTGGCCCCTCATAGTAAAGGAAGTAGCCATTCTGATCCGGTTCTAACCCGCGATTTGCTTTTAGTTTGACGGTGCATTGCTTCAGATCCGCGTGAATCCTTGACGTGATATCTCGCAGTTCTGATGTCAACTGCGTCACGGCTCGACTATCTTGAACCTGCCGACCGACATAGGCAAACGCGCGAGCCAACGCGACCATCATCAGCATGGTGACCGCCATCGCGACCAGCATCTCCACCAATGTGAACGCAAGACGCTGAAGTGATTGACTTCGCCTCATGACTGTTTTGACCTTTCTCGCGTCAGCCTGTCTCATTGTCCGTAACTCTCAAAAACAACCACATCCCTGGCATTCAGATCTTTCCCCGGCTCGAAACCAACGGGAATCGAACGATCGACCACAAAGGTCGCTTTGTAACGCTCACTCGTGCCAGCATCGGCGTTGTATTCACGACCCAACTCGCCCGTCGCTGCATCAACTTCAAAGAACCCAAGCGTCATTCGCAGCAAGAATACCTGTGAGTTATTGGAAACCAAGTTCGGCATTCGCATCAACGTTTGATAACGCATGAATGGACTCGCAAGCCGGTTGCTCTCCGGATTTGGATTAGCAGCGGTAACCACTGGAGCCTGACCGGCTGACCGAACGAAAAATGGGTTCTGTGCTGGTGTCGTTGCTTCGATCGAAGCGTCGTCACGCAAAAGAGTCGCATTGACGCCGGATCGACCTAAACCGTTCACCAAGCAGTAGTTTGATACCAGGGGTGAACGAAATGAGCCACTAAACTGGGTCGGAAACTTCGGATT
>JAKMEW010000218.1 GCA_022425745.1 Rubripirellula sp. | reverse complement strand
CCTGTGCGCGCACACCGGACCTGCCGGGAATCAAATGTTCAGAGCGGATCGATGGGATCAGATGCTGCAACGCTCGGACAAAAGCGTGCTTACTCAACGACCGATGCATCTCTCCGATCCCCATCCTCCAATGCTTGGCTGCGAGCCGACGAAAGCCAGGAAAGGCCACCGCTTCGAGGATGTCCGACGGCGACACATCCGACCAACGGTAACCGGTTCGAGACAGAGCAAAAACAGCATTGGGTCCACATTCCACACCACCGTCAACCATCCGAGTGAAATGTACACCTAAAAAAGGAAAAGACGGATCTGGTACCGGATAGATCAAGTTCCGACACAATGCCTCACTACCGGGCGCCAATTCGTAATACTCCCCTCGAAACGGAAGCACCTTCAGATCAGATTTTCCACCGGCAAGTCGACAGATCCGGTCGCTATAAAGCCCAGCACAATTGATCAAGCCACCACTGGAGATCGACGTTCCAGCTGGATTGTTCAATAGCAATGAATGACCAACCGACTCAATTTTACTGACCTGAAAATCAAGCTGCAGTACCCCTCCGAGATCTCGAAACCTGTCAGCCATTTTCTCGCACACGCAGCGATAATTGACGATTCCAGTTTCAGGAACATAGAGTGCGGCGATCCCTGCCGACGCTGGTTCGATTTCTTTGAGTTGATGCTCATCGATGCGTTCGTGGATAACGCCATTTGCTCTCGCTCGCTCTTGGATGCGATCAAGTCGCTCCAACTCACTCTGATTGGTAGCGACGACCACCTTCCCACACCGATCCCAGGGAACCTGATGTTCATCGCAGAACGCTTCCATCATCTCTTTACCACTCCGGCAAAGCTTTGCTTTGTCTGAACCGGGTTTGTAATAGATGCCAGAGTGCAAGACACCCGAGTTGTGCCCGGACTGATGGGCAGCAACGCGTCCCTCCGCCTCCGTCACGCATACACGCAGTTTAGGATGACGCTGCTTGAGTGTCATTGCGGTTGCTATACCAACAATGCCACCGCCAATAATGGTTAAGTCAAATCGATCCATTGTTACGCCAAATGATTGAATAGACTCGGAGTCGCCTCGAGACTCGCCCGAGCCTACCATCGAGCAACTCGGCTGCCGTTTCGCCAAACCGAAGTGTTCACCACAGATGCTAAACCCTCGCCGCGATTTGCTCCGCAGGATAAACTTCGGCTGCGACTGCGTTATACTACCGCCGGAAATAGAACTTACAAAAGAGGACGACTGGTGTCGTCAGGAGCAAGACCTTGAATCAATCAATGATGTGCGACTTCATCTCCGAATCGAATCTCTGCAGATGCTGCAAAAAGGAAAAGCATACTGACTCGCTATTCGCGCGCGACCTTTCCTTCTCGCTTTCCGTCCTAGCCTTGCTCTTGTTCACAGCAACGAACTGCGCCGCATTCGATGATCCGAGTGCAAGATCTGCGAATCTGGTGGAAGATCGACCAACTGCAGCAACTTCCCAATCAGAGCTACGCCGTCCCAACATTATCTATGTCATGGCAGATGATTTAGGATACGGCGACCTCTCCTGTTACGGTCAACAAGTGATTAAAACTCGAAACTTGGATCGCATGGCTGCCGAGGGAATGAGATTCACGGATCATTACGCTGGCCATACGGTTTGCCGACCGTCGCGATTGGTACTCTGGACGGGAAAGCACGTTGGCCACACCGGTCTAATTGGCAACCGCGATCGCAGCCTTTCAGGTATGGAACAAACAGTCGCTCAGAGGTTACTGAGTGCGGGCTACGCCACTGGTGGTATTGGTAAATGGGCTCTCGGGAATGTTGACCATCCGAGTGAAATCAACAACCCGGGTCACCCAAACGGGAACGGCTTCCAGAGTTGGTTCGGCTACATGAACCAAGGAAACGCCCACAACTTTTACCCCCCCTTTCTCTGGAACAGCAAAACACAGGTTTTCTATCCGGGCAATGTCCTCAGCGACCACCCTAACGCTCGGGGCAGAGTCTCCATCAAACAGACAACCTATTCGCACGACCAGATGACAAACGCCGCGTTTGAATTCATTGAGCAACAAAAAGACAAACCCTTTTTACTTCACATGCACTGGACCATTCCTCATGCGAACAACGAAGGGGGGCGAGTCAACGGCGACGGGATGGAGATCCCCGAGTACGGGGAATACGCCAAGAGAGATTGGCCAAATCCAGAAAAAGGCTTCGCTGCAATGGTGACTCGAATGGACCGAGACATGGGGCGACTGCTTGAACTGCTGAAGAAATTGCGAATCGACAACAACACCATCGTCTTTTTCACGTCGGACAACGGCCCACACCGCGAGGGAGGGCATGACCACGAATTCTTTGATTCAAATGGCCCGCTAAAAGGCTTCAAACGGTCGATGCACGATGGTGGCATTCGGGTCCCGATGATTGTTCGTTGGCCGACCCACATACCGGCTGGTAGCGTGAGCGATCACCCCTCAGCATTCTGGGATTACCTACCGACCGCGTGTGAACTTGCCGGTATTCCACTGAGCAATTCAGAATCGGCGGAGGTCGACGGGATCTCTTACCTACCGACACTCCTTGGCAATCATGAACGACAGGCAAAGCATCGGTATCTTTACTGGGCTAGTTCGGAAGGGGAAACTTCGGTCGGTGTCCGAATGGATCAATGGAAGCTAGTCAAGTATCGCCCTACGAAGAACAGCAAGACGAAGAACAGCAAGGCAACTTCGGATGCAGATTGGCGACTCTACGACCTGAAACAGGACATTGGTGAAGACAAAAACATCGCCGTTGATCATCCTGAGATCGTGGAAAAGATATTACAACTTCTCAAGGAAGACGAACTGAACTGATTTTTTCTAAAAGCCAACGAGCTCATCCGCGCCATGCAAGACTGAACGCGACCACGACAAAGCAGGAGCATTACGTTGTGAATATTAAGCTCTGAATATTAAGCTCTGAATATTGAGCTCTGAATATTGAGCTCTGAATATCGAGCCTTACATCAATTAAAATGATCGGAACCTGAGACCGTTTTTATTTTAAAAAATTGTTCGTACGCAACCGCATCAAAACCTCGCACCGCCCCTCCACGCGTCCCCTCAATCATGCGACGAGTTAATCGTTGAAAAGTTCAGACCGCAACTCGACAAGATCAAAGGAATACCCGCCGCGGGTATCCTCGTGGTTGCAAAACGGTTTCCATCGCTTTCTTGAACGTTACCTCGCAAAGAACTTTGACGCGGTGGGAGTCGAAGCAAGGTCAATGGATTTGCTTCAACCAATCCACGCAGACGAACCGCTCATCATCTACGCCAATCATCCCAGCTGGTGGGACCCGATGATTGCGCATTTCCTTAACCGTCGACTATTCCCAGATCGTCAATTTTATGCGCCCATTGATGCCCAAGCGTTACAGCGGTATCAGGTTCTCAAACGGCTCGGCTTCTATGGTGTCGAACTCGGATCAATGAGTGGAGTGAGGACGTTTCTTGAAACGAGTGATCGAATTGCCACGGCGGGAAGTACGGCGATCTGGATTACACCCGAGGGCCGATTCACCGACCCACGGGACCACCACGGGGGATGGCAACCAGGCCTTGCTCACCTCTGCAATCGCCTTGATCGCGGCCACGTCGTTCCAATCGCCCTGGAATACTGCTTCTGGGATGAGCCACGTCCAGTCTGCCTGACCTCAGTGGGTCATCCGATCTCGATCACCTCGCTACGCGGCCATTCAAAAGAAGCACGAAACCAGCAACTGATCGACCAACTCCGATCCACACAAAATGAACTTCGTTCACTCGTAATTCCTCGTGATCCTCAGCCGTTCAGGATGCTGCTGAGTGGCCGCACTGGGCCAAGTGGTCTCTATGGTCGTTTACGAAAACTCAAGTCGATCCTAGGTGGTCGATCAATCGACCAGAGACATGGAGGCCCACTGCAGTGACAACGATTCTCACATGCATTGCCCTCACGATTGCGTTAATCCCAGCACTGCTGACACTCGCAAATCTACCCCTCTACTGCCTCAAAGCAAAACAGCAGCAAGACTCGGGCGATTGCACTCGCACAGCACCGAAAACGCGTGGCGTCTCGATTCTGATCCCCGCAAGAGACGAAGCATCCGGAATCGAAACGTGTATCGAACATGCATTAAAGGCTGAGGTCGAGAATTTAGAGGTGATCGTGCTCGACGATCACTCCACCGACGAGACCGCTGCGATTGTCAACAGAATCGCCGACACTCATAAAAACGTGCGACTGATCGCCGGAAAGTCGCTTCCAAAAAACTGGAATGGTAAACAGTATGCTTGCCATCAATTGGCAGAAAATGCTTCGAGCGAACACTTACTATTCATTGACGCGGATGTTCGTCTTCAGCCCGATGGAATTAACCAACTTCTCGCTCACCTCGAACAAAGGAACCTCGACCTACTGAGTGCTTTCCCGAAGCAAGAAATGAAAACTTGGTTGGAATGCTGGATTCTGCCACTAATGCACCTAATCCTCCTTGGCTATCTCCCCATCAAGCGAATGCGAATGAGTAGAGATCCTGCATACGCCGCTGGATGCGGACAACTTTTCTTGGCAAAACGAAGTGCCTATCAATCGACCGGTGGGCATCAAGCGATCCGTGATTCTCGGCACGACGGACTGATGCTCCCTCGACTCTTTCGGTCGGCAAACCTCGCGACGGACATCATCGACGGAACGGAAATTGCCACGTGCAGAATGTACCACTGTGCGGCGGAGGTACTGCGTGGCGTATTAAAGAATGCTCATGAAGGAATCGCCAGACCGAAACTCATCGCACTCTTCACGATCCTCCTGCTAGGTAAAACCTTACTTCCCACCATCACACTTCTGCTCGGAATCATCGAGAAAAACCACCTTGTCACAACACTTTCGGTGGCCACACTCGCAATCGCTCATCTACCGCGTTGCATCACCGCAAGACGATTCAAACAGAGCTTCGCAGCGATCCCGTTCCATGTACCTGCAGTGATCTTGTTTATCACCCTGCAGTGGATCGCCTTGACCTGCCATTCACTCGGCTACTCTTTCGCATGGCGTGGAAGAACATAGAGAAGCGAGCCTGTGCATCAGCAGCGTGAAACTGAGGCAGGAAACACCTGGAAATGGATACATGAGCGATGGAGCCTCCTGAATTCGGGTGGTCAAAAATCACACATTCCGTTAAAAGACTCTTTGCGGTTGCGCCGTAAAACGCCGCAGCCCAAGCGTTCCACTCAAGTCCGGCGGATGAAGCCGATGAGTTGATGACTACAAAACGAAGACATCGGGAGGCCACTAGGCCTTCGGACGCGAAACTACCTTTAAAGTGCTTGTGTCACGGATGACTGGCAACTGATGAACAATTTTGGTCGTGTCCTTAAAATCGCAATGCGGAAACGCTGGTCGCTACTCGGCGTCCTCGCGAGTTCGCTGCTGATCGCGATGCTTTGGGGCGCCAACATCGGAACCCTCTACCCGATGGTTGAGGTAGTTTTTCAAGGGGAAAGCATCCCCGAATATGCGGAACGCCGCATTCAAGAATCTGACGAGATCGTTCGCACTCTCGATACAGAACTCGCATCGGTCAATGACCAACTCGCTTTCGAGTCAGGTCAAAATCGACAAACATTGCTCGTGCAAGCGGAAGCACTCCAAGCAAAACGTGAAGTCTACACCCATTCGGTTGACTACCTGCGGCGTTTTCAACCTTGGATCGATACTTACGCCCCAGATGGTCCCTACAACACCCTAATCCTTGTCGTTGCGTTCCTACTCGTCGGAACCGGCATCAAATTGCTTGCGTTGATGAGCAATCTGCTACTCGTTCAAAACATCGCCGAACGGACATCATTAGAACTGCGATCTGAGTTCTTTCGAAAATCGCTAAAACTTGATTTGGATTGCTTTGGTGAGAACGGTTCGGCAAATCTTACCTCAAGATTAACGAACGATATCTCTCACGTTGCAGGGGGGCTCAATATCCTGCTCGGGCGATTGATTCGTGAGCCGTTGAAAATGATTGTTTGCTTGTCAGGCGCGATCTTGGTCTGCCCACGACTTTTGCTACTTGTCTTGGTGGTGGTGCCAATACTTGGGATCATCATGGCTCAGCTAAGCCGAGCGATTCGAAGAGCAAGTCGCCGTGCGATGGAGGAAATGAGCCAACTCTACGGCATGCTGAACGATGCATTCGCTGGAATTCGAGTGGTGAAGGCGTTTAACACTCAAAGTAAAGAGCGTGCTAAGTTTCAAATTGGTTCGGAAAAGTATTATCAAAAATCGATGAAGGTGGCGTTCTACAATACCTTCGCCCGAAGCAGCAGTGAGTTGTTTGGAATTGCGACGGTTAGCCTTGCCATCCTCGCCGGTGGATATCTTGTGGTGAATCGAGAGACGCACCTGTTAGGAATGCAGATGAGTTCAAAACCACTTAGCGTTGGGGAGATCCTGATGTTCTTTGGTTTTCTAATCGGAGCATCTGACCCAGCAAGGAAATTATCGGAGGTATGGACTGGTTTGCAAAAAGGTATCGCGGCGGCAGACCGAATCTATGAAATCATCGATCAACCAATCCGAGTTATGGAACCCACTCGGCCTCGAGCATGTCCTCAAGGTACTGCAACAATCCACTTCAATACTGTTGAATTCCAATACCCACAAGGACCAAAGATCCTTCGTGGTATCGATCTAAAGATCCAGCAGGGACAAACGGTCGCCATCGTTGGTCCAAATGGGTGTGGCAAGAGCACCTTGATCAGCTTGCTCTGCCGCTTTGATGACCCCCAGTCTGGTCAGGTTCAACTGAACGATGTTCCGATCAACGAGATGCGATTGCGGGACCTCCGCCGACGCATGGCTCTTGTCACTCAGCGAACGGTTCTATTTGACGACACAATCGAGAACAACATCCGCTACGGAACCCCCGGAGCGACATCGAGCCAAGTGATCGAGGCGGCGAAACTGGCTTTCGCTGATGACTTCATCCAAAACAAAACTCCAAACGGCTACCAAACGTTGCTTGGCTCAGAGGGAGTCCGTCTCTCGGGCGGTCAGATGCAACGCATCGCATTGGCTCGCGCGTTTCTCAGAGATCCCGACATTCTGATCCTTGACGAGGCAACCAGTCAAATCGATCTGGAGAGCGAGCAACTCATCCATACAGCCTTGGATTCATTCCTAGCCAACCGAACCGGAGTCATGATCACCCATCGCGCGAGCAGCTTAATGCTCGCCGATCAGATCATTGTCATTGAATCCGGCCAAGTTGCCGATATCGGCAAACATCACGAACTGATTGGACGCAACCGTTTTTACCAAAGCCTCTGCGGTAACGACGCGCAACAAGCTGCATAAACAACATCCAGTGAGTAACGACGATAGAGATTATTGAACCCATGAATGAGCACACCGATCATCCGGTCATCGCCTCGCCGCGACGCATGCTCACAGTGGGTTACCCGATCCGCATGCTGTTCTACACGGCGATCACCGCGCTCGCGATGCAACTCACACTGCGGGTGATCCAGAAGGGTTCGCTCGAACACCTCGCCTCAGAAAATGGACCGATTGAAGTGGCGCAATTCGCGATCCTGATCCTAGCGGCGTCGATCGCAGGATTTGCATCACGAGTCGCTACCCGCATCGGAACGGCGATTTTCGGACTTTCTGCGGCATTATTTTGCGCAGCATCGCGCGAAGCAGATGATTGGTTTGCGATGCTCGTTTTTGATGATGCTTATAAATGGCTGGTCTGCTTACCTCTGATTTCCATCGTCGCCCTAGAGTTTTGGAAGAATCGAGAAAGCATCTACTATCAGTGTGCTGAACTCCTTTCTCTGCCATACGGAACCGTCCTAGGCTTCGCTATCGTGCTGATTGGGACCCTCTGCCAAACGCTTGACCGCACAAGCTTCTGGCCAACCATTTCAGCAGCACCGATGGTGGGAGATCAAAAATCAGTCATTGAGGAAACCGTCGAACTCTTTGGCTATCTCCTTATCCTTTTCAGCACAACAGAATTAGCGATTCATACCTGGCAAGAAAGATCGAGGGTCTCAAAAAAATCACTTTGGTGCGATATCCTCATCAAGAGTACACAAGAAGGAAAGAACACGCACCGTGATGGATCCTTATCCAGAGACGAACAGCACATGACGGACAGCCAGTCATCGGAGTTTTCGAGCAGAGAAAACGTCGCCTGAGTAAAAAGAAAACGACTCATCAATCCTTTCCGCAGCAATGCAAACTGCATCCAATCTACACAGCGAATTGAAGAACGACCAACTTCCGATCATTGATAAAATCTGATCACGTTCTGATTTCTTGGAACCTAAGCATGAGCGATCGAAAAATCGACCCGAACCCCCACCCTGAACTGCAGCATCCGACGGCCTTTGTCGCAGACACCGCGACCGTCATTGGCAATGTAAAACTCGGGCGTGACTCGAGCGTTTGGTTCGGAGCGGTCATTCGAGGTGATTGCGAAGCGATTGAAATTGGTGAGGGAGCAAATGTTCAGGATCTGTCAGTTCTGCATGCGGACCCCGGCTTTCCCTGCAAGATCGGTGACCTAGCCACGATCGGCCACGCCGCAGTGGTACACGGAGCAACCGTTGAAGAAGGAGCTTTGATAGGGATTCGCGCTGTCGTCCTCAACGGGGCCGTGATTGGAGCGGGTGCTGTGGTAGGTGCGGGTGCCCTTGTTCCGGAAAAATGCGTTATCCCTCCTCGGCACCTTGCGATCGGCGTTCCCGCAAAGGTGGTACGAGAATTGACCGACGCGGATGTTGAACGTCTGATGGCGACCGGCCTGCATTATGTGGACGCATCACGTGTCTATCGTGAAGCTGATCAGGCAAACCAGTAAATACGTCCACCCATGATGACACGATGATTCCCAGTGGGATATCATGTCCCAACGACGAGCCGGCGAGCATCCACTCGCACAATCACAAACACGCAAACAATTAGATTAACGATGAGTCTGAATCTCGAAACTGAAGCCCCTACACGGCATGCATCCGACCAATACCAGGCCCTTGCTGACAAGGTGCTCGGCGGAGAAACCATCACACGAGAGGAAGCGTCGTCGATCCTCGAAGCACCCGATGAAGACATCCTTGCGTTACTCGCAGCGGGTTTTCGAATCCGTCAAAAGCACTTTGGGAAAACCGTTCAGCTCTACTTCTTGATGAACGCAAAGAGCGGTCTCTGCCCCGAAGACTGCCACTACTGCAGCCAATCGAAGATCTCGACTGCCCCAGTTCCGAAGTACAACATCCTGAAGCGAGACAAGCTGATGGAGGGAGCCAAGTTGGCTGCTGAACGTGGCGCAAAGACGTACTGCCTAGTCATCTCAGCTCGAGCTCCCAATGAGCGAGAGATGAGCGCCGTCGAGCAGATCGTCCCGGAAATCAAAGAGAAGTACGGTTTAGACATCTGCGCCTGCCTCGGCCTGCTCGATCAATCACAAGCCGACCGCCTCAAGGCGTGTGGAGTGGACCGAGTCAACCATAACTTGAACACGAGCGAAAAGTACTACGAAGAGATTTGCACCACTCACACCTACGAGGATCGCGTGCAAACGCTTCGAAATGTCAGAGATGCCGGCATGGAAATGTGCTCAGGAGGAATCATCGGCATGGGCGAAAAACATGCTGACATCGTCTCCATGGCGTTTGACCTCAAAGACCTAGGGGTGCAATCGATCCCACTGAATTTCCTCAACTCAATCGAGGGCACCCCGCTGGAAAACGCCAGTGACCTCAGTGCCAATGATTGTTTGCGAGCACTCGCGATGTTCCGCTTCGTCAACCCAGATCGTGAATTACGAATTTCAGGAGGACGCGAACTCCACCTTCGCTCTCTTCAGCCTCTCGGACTTTACGTCGCAAATAGCATGTTCGTCGGGGATTATCTCACCACCCAAGGGCAGGCCCCGAAAGCCGACTACGAGATGATTGAGGACTTGGGGTTTGAAGTCACTCATTCACACTGCGGTCCAGAGTAAGACCTGCTCTCTCAAGAAACGGCTCAGTAGTCGACTCAACAGCGTCACAATAACAAGGCGACCTCGAAACATCTCGAGGCCGCCTTGTTTGCTGAATAGGTTATGTGATCCCCAGTGATTAGTGGGTGATCCCTTCAGTCACACCCGCCCATTTATCGGTGCGAAATGGCGTGACCGGCAGACCATTAGAGCTCTGCACGTTTCGGACTGGGTTGTCCGCCCAACCAAAACGCACCGCAACGGGATTTGCAACCTTTTCGCTCCAAACCTCGATGCGATCTTTTCCTACAATTTTCGATTCTGCCTGCACGAATGTTTGATCATCCCCAGCAATGGTGAACCCAATCGGCTCCTTAACGTCAAACGTATCGAGTCCCCCACCAACGTGCTGGAATTCAACGGTCGCTTTACCATCTGCAAAAGTGACCGAACGATACATTGGACTCCGGTAAGGAAGATCGAAACCGTACTGCGTCGCGAGAGCCCATCTTGCGAGACGCTTCGCGACATCCTGCTTATTACGAGGATGGATATCAGACGACTCACCAAGATCGACGATGACGGCCTCACCAGTGTTAGGAAGTTTTGACATCGTCATGGTTTGTGCCTCCCTGAGCTCTGCCCACTGACTATCCCCCGGAGTATCCACTTCGGGCCGGAAATCTGCTAGCTGAACCCAGTAGAAAGGAAAGTCACCTTGCCCCCAACGGTCACGCCAAGTCTGAATCATCAACGGAAATAGGTGTCGGTATTGATAAGCACGAGACGCATTCGATTCCCCCTGGTACCAAATCGCACCTCGGATGGTGTAACCGAGCACGGGATGCAGGACACCATTAAAGAGATTTGCGGGTCGGTGGTTACTGTCAATCTTGCTTCGGGGCGCTCGGGGTCTCGCACCTCTTTTCTCGACCTGCCACTTCGCGAGTCGCTCTTGATACTGCTTCACCACAGCGGCATGATCATAGGCGGCAACCTCATCGTCCCACTTTTTCAGCAAATCCCCGTAAGCTCCAGTCTTCTCAAGATCCTCGCGAGCCACCCAAGCCTCTGCCGCCGAACCGCCCCAAGCGTTATCGATGAGCCCGATCGGAACATCGAGTGTCTGGTGCAATTGGCGACCAAAGAAGTAACCAACCGCCGAAAAGGATTTGACCGTCTCGGGCGTACATGCTTCCCACTGCCCGTCGAAATCATTCAACGGTTCTTGTGATGCAACCTGTGGTACAGAGATCAATCGAATCTGCGGAAACTTCGCCGTTAATGATTCGAGATCTGGATCATTGGCACTTGAAACTGGCCACGCCATATTGGACTGACCCGAGCAAAGCCAAACTTCTCCGACCAAGACATCGCTGAAAGTCTTTGTCTCATCCGCTTGGATTGTTAGCTGGTGCGGTCCACCCACCGGCAACGCTTCCAAGTTAAGATCAAAGCGTCCAGTTGCGTCTGCGGTACCTGAGCCTTTTTTGCCCGCCATTTCTGCGGTCACATCCACGCCGGGCTTCGTCCATCCCCACACGTGTATCGGTTGATCTCGCTGGACGACCATCGAATCTCCGAAGATTGGCGAGAGCCGTAGTTCAGCGTGACAAAACGCCGGAGCGAGCAGCGTGAGAAAAGCAAATGTCAAAATTCGATTCATCAAATAACCGTGGTTTGGAGGCGACTAGCGGGTAGAAACTTGGAAAGTGAGAAGCACCGCCCCGTTGAACCAGACAATGATTTGAACCAGACAATGATTTGAAACAGACAATGATTCAACCAGGCTATTGCTCAACGAAGCCATTGTTCCCAAAACGGTAATCAGTAACCAAAAAGTTGGCAATGAAACGGATCGAGTGCCACATCAATTGAGTGTCATCATAACGCTTCTCTAGTAGGGGATGTTCTCTGCCTCGCCCCGGGCGATGCAGAGCAGAGAAAAGGAGCAGAATCACCGGTAAGCGGTCAATTTCCCAGCTCCGATACGATGCTTTGCTCAATCCCACTTTGCCCTCGAAGCGCTGGTTCGTTACGATTCATGGGAGTCCGGCTAGGGGTGGGCATCTCGTCATTCATTGGAT
>JAKMEW010000217.1 GCA_022425745.1 Rubripirellula sp. | reverse complement strand
CAATCGGCTCACCTGTATCACCACCGACCTCTTGATTGCTGGGTAATTGCAGCACAATCAATTCAACACTTTGATGCCGTTGAGCAAACAATGCCAACCGCTGACCATCGGGTGACCAAGCAAAATACGGCTGGAGGTAACGATAATGGTGATCGTGTTTATCAAACCAAATGGTTGATTCACCGGACTGAACATCATATAGGCGAATGCCGTTGTCATTTCTATAAGCAATTCTTTGACCATCCGGGGACCACTCTGCACCCCAACCTGCATCAATACGCTTTCTCGCATTCCCGTCGAGTCCTACTATCCAAACCGAAGCCCCGCCGTCGTATCGCGAACAAGCAAACCGATCACCACGGGGAGCCCAACTGGGCATCAATCCATGGCCAACCTCTCGTATTTCTGAGCCGTCTGTTTTGAGGAGAAATAGCGTTGCTTGGTGTTCACCATCGCGTGGCACAGCGTGGAAAAGCACTTCGGAGTCACCTCTGCCAATGACGGGTGATCCCAAGCGAGGGTACTTCTCGTCAGAAAAAATCTCTCTGCTGCCCACGACGTCCCTACGCGTGCCCTGACCTATCTCAAAGCGAAACAAAGCATGCATCGGTTGGCGTTCGAACACGAATTCATCTTCGGACAACAGCCCGTCCTGGTCTCGATCGAGCCGATGGAAGTAGTAACGTTTCTGCAGCTGAAACAAATCCCTCGGGTGAAATTGAAATTCATCAAAGGAGATCTGACCATCAAGATCGTCATCCTCCGG
This sequence comes from Rubripirellula sp., assembly GCA_022425745.1. Taxonomy (GTDB): domain Bacteria; phylum Planctomycetota; class Planctomycetia; order Pirellulales; family Pirellulaceae; genus Rubripirellula. Next base: position 3,489 of record JAKMEW010000217.1, on the reverse strand, counting down.
CAAGTGCTCCCAGGGATAGTTGTAATTCGCCAACATCGTTAGCCGATATTCGTCAATCGATAACCGCCCATCATCGTTATCGTCAAACGCAGCAAAATTCGTATCAACCAAGTGCCTTCTTGGAAGAGGAACGCTGCCGCGAAGTTCTTCAAGTGTCGCCGAGCCATCACGATTAAGATCAAGGCGATGAAAATCCTCGACGACGTTTCTAAAGTTGGGTCCGGCAGAGTTTGAGTACTCCTGTAGATCAATCTCACGATCTCCGTTTTGATCCATCTGTGAAAACTCAGTATCACTCCCTTCACGGTCCCATCTTGCCACGACGAATTCCTGCTCACTGATCGCGTCATCCTGATCCGTGTCCGCTCTTAAAAAGTCCCCAAACGCAAGGACGCGCCCATCATCACGCCGAAGAGGCTGGCCGGAGATCCATTTGAGTCCAATCTGAGACTGCAAAAATTCCAGAGCCTCATCGCGGGTGACTGCTCGATCCTGATCGGGGTCTGCGTGCAAAATCATCACGCGATCCAAACGCCTTCTCCCGTCAGTAGCCAGAGAAGCGATATAGTTGATGGTGAACGTGGTACTGTCGACCGTTTCCTCGGGTCGAAAATTCCATTGGTCGTAAGACTCATCTAACGCTTCAACCGCCCGCTCCCACATCGCTCGAAACGGATCTGATGCGATCAGCACAGGTTGATTACCGGCAGTGCTGTCTGCAAGGTTGGCGTCTGTGCGATTATTTCGTGCTTGATTTCCCGCCTCGGAAACTTCCTGACACATCCCGTGGGGTAAGGTTAGAAAGCAACCGAGGGCAGCGATCGATAGAACAACGTTCCGTTGCAATCTCTTCACCACTCCGACCTTCACTCCCAATCGTCCGATCATCGAAACCCACGCACCAACTTCCAACACAAAGGGAATCATCGTTCCACGCCAAGCTGTTTTAACCATGGACACCGTCTCAGCCCAAAGCATTGTGTCAGCCCAAAGCATTGTGTCAGCCCATAAACGATTTGGCAGCCCAAAAGATGCATCAGCCCAGCACACCTTCTTTTGCGGTTTCTTCAACCAAACGCCTCACTACGTCGCGGGCGCTCACCCCCTCACTCTGAGCAGCAAATGTTGTGATCAAACGGTGTGACAAGACTGACTCGGCAACCGCCTGCACGTCCTCGAGACGAACCATATACTGACCACTAAGGGCTGCACGAGTCTTGCCACCCAAAATGAGATATTGAATCGCCCTAGGCCCAGCGCCCCACGAAACCAGTGATTTCATCCAGTCGGGCGAGACCTCATCCTGCGGGCGCGTCTTGCGAACCAGTCTGACCGCGTAACGGTATATATGGTCTGGTACAGGAATCCGACGAACCAGTTGCTGATATTCCATGATTTCCTCACCGGACATAAGAGCGTCCAGAGTCACCAAATCGTCACCCGTTGTACTTCTGGCGATCTGGATTTCCTCTTCCTCTGATGGGTAGGTGAGCTCGATCAGAAACATGAATCGATCCAACTGCGCCTCGGGCAGCGGGTAGGTACCTTCCTGCTCCACGGGGTTTTGAGTTGCGAGCACCAAGAATGGTTGCTCCAGTTCGTACGATGTCCCCAACACCGTAACCCGGCGTTCTTGCATCGCCTCGAGTAGAGCGGCCTGAGTCTTAGGCGGGGCTCGATTGATCTCGTCGGCGAGAACGATGTTTGAAAAGATAGGTCCGTGCACAAACTTGAACTCGCGACGACCATCGGGCGTATCCTGAAGGATATCAGTCCCCGTGATGTCCATCGGCATCAGATCGGGTGTGAACTGCACACGGCTAAAGCCTAGCGAAAGGGTCTCAGAGAGTTTGCTAACAAGCAGGGTTTTGGCCAAGCCGGGAACCCCCATCAGTAGACCATGCCCCCTTGCAAACAGAACAATGGCCAGTTGTTCAATGACGCTCTGCTGCCCAACGATGACACGACCAAGTTCACGTTTCAGGCGATCGTGACATTCGCGAAGACGCTCAATTCGAGAGACATCGTCTGAACTGAGCGAATTGCTATCTTCTTCAGACGGATTTTGTCCTGAGGGCTGATTCATCTAATTTTAGCTTCGTATGAAGTGGAAGTTGAACCGCAACAGACTATCCGCCTACCCGCACCAAGGCAAGGATTGTAGCTACGCTCGCAAAACGTCCTTCTGTACGGACATCACATCCCCTACAATTCCCACCCGCGAAGAAGGTACCCTCACGATCGTTCCCAGTGGCATTATCATTACGTCCCTCGAGGAATAACATTTGCCTTTGACTTTCCGTTGCTTCAGCGAGTCCTTACGCCGGAAAAGGTTTAACTTATCAGAGTCGAAAGTATCCAGATCGCGAATTACCAGCGTCTGGATTAGCAGCGTCTGGATTAGCGAGGGGCAGCGAACATCTCAAAGCTGCCGAACGCAACACATTCACCTCAAATCCCTTCACCGTATCGCAACCCTATGACGGATCAAACGCCAAAACCAAGGCAAGCTGCGATTGCATTCATCCTGGTGACTCTGTTCATCGATATTCTAGGTATCGGGGTAATCGTTCCGGTGCTCCCCGAGCTCATCATCGAACTACTTTGGGGTCATAGTGCGACAACAGCAGAAACGATCACTGTGGTCGACCCGCTTACCGGCGTTGGTGAGGTCATAACTCGGGACAAGATGTACTCGATTGCGGGTCGATACGCCGGGGTAATTGCTGCAAGTTATGCTTTCATGCAATTCATCTTTGCTCCGATCATGGGAGTCTTGTCGGATCGATTCGGCAGAAGGCCGGTCATCCTCGTCTCCCTCTTTGGCCTTGGGATTGATTTCCTGATCCAAGGTTTTGCAACCAGTATCGGTTGGCTTTTTGCGGGCCGCATCTTAGCTGGCGTGATGGGGGCAAACTTCACAACCGCCAATGCTTACATCGCGGATGTTTCGACCGATGAAACTCGCGCACGCAACTTTGGTTTTATGGGAATGATGTTTGGCTTAGGATTTACCATCGGTCCCGCCATTGGTGGACTCCTTGGTGATTTGAGCCCTCGATTACCGTTCTTTGTTGCGGCGGGGCTTGCACTGGTCAACTGGCTGTACGGCTACTTTGTCCTACCCGAATCCCTGCCACCTGAAAAACGTGCGTCGCTGTCTTTTCGGGAAGCCAACCCGTTTTCCAGCATCATGCGACTTGGTGCCTACCCGATCGTTGCAGGACTCGCCATCGTTTTCATGTGTAAATCATTAGCACAGCGAGGGCTTGAGAATGTTTGGGTTCTCTACACCTCTTATCGCTATGAATGGGATACCACCACCAATGGGATGGCGTTGGGCTTAGTTGGTATCTGCGCGATCGTTGTCCAAGGAGGATTGGTACGCCCAGTGGTAAAGCGATTCGGCGAACGCAAAACCGTGATCTTCGGCAGTGTCGTCGGAACACTTGGATTCCTCGGCTACGGCTTGGCGAATGAAGGCTGGAT
>JAKMEW010000215.1 GCA_022425745.1 Rubripirellula sp. | reverse complement strand
GTACGAAACGATTCGGGAAGCGAGAAAGATTCTTCCCAGTGACGCATTCATACATTTCCATACTCACGAGACTGCCGGTGTCAGTGTTCTTGCTAACAAGGCCGCATTGGATGCCGGGGCGGACGCGATCGACCTATCGATGGCACCGTGCAGCGGTGGAACCTGCCAACCCGATATTTTGGTGATGTGGCATGCACTCCGCGGCAGCGACTTTGAGCTTGACGTTGATGTTGAAAAGGTCCGTGAGGCTGAAGAGGTTTTCAAGGACTGCATGAAGGATTACTTCTTGCCACCCGAGGCAACAGCGGTTGAACCTTTGATTCCTTGGAGTCCGATGCCGGGTGGAGCTCTTACCGCCAACACCCAGATGTTGCGAGATAATGGCATCATGGAGAAGTACCCCGAAATCATCCTCGCGATGAGTGACGTGGTTCGCAAAGGTGGATTTGGAACGTCGGTGACGCCAGTGTCTCAGTTCTATTTCCAACAGGCATTTAATAATGTCATGTTTGGCCCTTGGAAAAAGATCGCTGAGCCTTACGGGAAAATGGTTCTAGGTTACTTTGGTAAAACACCTGTCGCTCCGGACGCCGAGGTCGTCAAGCTAGCGGAGGAGCAACTTGGCTTGCCGCCGACAACCGAGAAAGTATTGGTGCTCAACGACGCCGATCCCACCAAGGGCATTGAGGCGGCTAGGGAAGCGCTTGAGGAGGAGAATCTTCCGATCAACGATGAAAACCTTTTCATCGCTGCTACCTGTAAAGAAAAGGGAATTCGATTCCTGCAGGGCAAAGCTGAGGTGGGGGTTCGGAAAATTGATCCCAATGCTGCCAGTGAAGCCCCCGCTGCCCCTGCTCCGGCCAAAGAGGGTCAGCCCGCCGAGTACGTTGTTTCGGTCGATGGTAAAAACGTTTTTATGGCATTCGAAGGGAACATGGTCACCGTCGAGGGCCGTGTGTTCCGCGTTGGGATCAAGCCTCAGGGAGAAGCGGGAGCTTCGCCTAGTTCTGAGTCCACCTCTGGGGATCTCTCCGAGGTGACCTCGCAGATGCCCGGTGCGGTCTTCAAGGTGCTCGCCAAACCTGGCGATTCGGTCAAGTCGGGTGCTCCCGTGTTGATCTTGGAAGCGATGAAGATGGAGATGGAGGTCGCTTCTCCGGTAGATGGAGTGGTGGATAGTATCAAAGTGAATGTGGGTGATCAGGTTGCAACAGGCCAGGTTCTCGCCACGATTCGAGGCTAGAAAAGTTCCTCTTTGTCTCTGCAATAGACCGAGGGTCGATTTGTTGGTCAGAACTTAATCTGCCCAACGAAGGTGTCGACGCTCGGGTATGATCAGTAAGGCGTTCGGCATCGAGTATGCAACCTGAATTCGGAGGGTTCATCCCATGAGTGTCTTCATTGATCCAGTCAATACACATGCGGAGTCGGCGATTCATTCTTCTCAATCGCTTATCAGGCGAATGTTTAGGATTGTTGATTGCTCCGAGCCGTTTAAGAAACGCTCTCTCATCGTGGTTCTCGCCAGTTTCTTTTGTCTCGGTAGTGCGGTGATCGAGTCTCTGAAAGCCGCTCCTCTTCAGGCAACCGGTAGCAGTCCTGCCGCGCAAGACGCTACGAAAGTAGAGGATGAAGGTTCGCAGGATAATCAGTCACAGGATCGTAAGTCACAGGATCGTAAGTCACAGGGACACGGCCAAAACGCCACCGATCAGGCTGAAGTGGCTGAGGGTCAAGATAGCGGCTCGTCCGCCCCGATATTGGAACAGTGGGTGCTGCAATTAGGTCACGAAAACTATTTAAGACGGGAGCGTGCGAGTCGCCAGTTGATAAAGGCTGGGCCTGCGGCGGTGGGTGTCCTATCCGATGCGGTGCGATTGGGTGATTTGGAGGTGGTTGAAAGAGCGGCAGCTGCAATGATCGAAATAGCGATCTCTGTTCCGCCCCGAGAAGATGGCGGAGCTTACGAGCGTTTGTTGGAATTGTCGAGTCAGTCGGTTGGCCGTCCCGCTTCGATGGCTAGAAACGCGTTGTCGGAAGTGAAGGAGTTTCGCAGCCAACAGGCAAAGAAATCACTTGCCCGAGCCGGCGTGTTTGTCGGTTTAGCTGAGTTTTCAATTGGTGCACAAAGTCGACAGAGGATGTTGGTCGAGGTGGGTGATAATTGGAATCAGGATATCAAGGTTCTGCAGTGGCTCGCGTGGGTTGACGGTTATGACAACGCTCGCGTTGAAGGCCGATCGGTGAGGCTGGAGGTGATCAGGGAGGTGGTCAAGATGCCGTCGCTGAGGTCGCTTATTTTGGCCGATGCGGAGATTCGTGATGATGCTCTTGATCCGTTGAATGAGTTGAAAAGGCTGGACACGCTTGAATTTCAGTACAGCCGACTCGAAGAATCACATGGAGATCTCATCGCGGCTTTGCCACTGCGAACTTCGTTGATTCTGATGGGAACAGGGCTTTCTGAGCAGCGAGCTGACAGGTTGAAAGAAGAGTTACCTGGCCTGCAGATACAGTATCGTCGCGGAGGTTTTCTGGGGGTGATGTGCATCGATAACTTCGATGTTTGCGAGGTGACTGGAATTCAGGAGGGAAGCGCAGCTGAGGCAGCGGGGCTAATGAGAGGTGACATCATCACCATGATCGACGACCGTGAAATCAAGCACTTTCGTGATCTCCAAAATGCAATTAACGAGCATGTTCCGGGCGACAGTGTGGAAGTCCAGTATCAGCGAGGTGGAGAAGATCAGTCTCTATCACTTAAGCTCCGCAGGTATCAGGAGTCATGAGTTTTGATCGTTTGATAGAGAGGGTCTGATGAGGTCAGCTTCTACAGCGAGCCTTGATTTCAAAGCATGGCTCGAATCGCATGATTCCCCCGAACATGATCGAATCTGGTTGGATTCAACTTGGCGAGCCGCAGTGCGTCGTGACCTCTTGCGTTGGTTTCGTCGTGAGTCTCGTGATCTCCCGTGGCGAGTTGATTCAACTCCCTACCGAGTTTGGGTTAGCGAAATCATGTTGCAGCAAACCCAAGTTGCGACAGTGATCGATTACTACCATCGTTTTATGAAGTCTTTTCCGACGGTGCGAGATCTGGCTGATGCGAGCGAACAAACGGTTCTGTCTCACTGGGAGGGCTTGGGCTACTACCGGAGGGCGAGATCTTTACACGCAGCGGCGCGAAAGATTGTTGACGAGCACGAGGGTGAATTCCCCGAAACGTACCCCGAAGTGCTGGCTTTACCCGGTGTTGGTCGATACACCGCCGGTGCAATACTTTCGATAGCCTGTGGTCAGCGGCTGCCAATTCTTGAGGGTAATACGCAGCGGGTCTTCAGTCGCTGGGTTGCAAATCGTGCTCCGGTGACGGAACGTTCTGCGACCAATTTGCTTTGGAAAATTGCCGAGGCGATGCTTCCGGCACGCGACGCAGGAGCTTTCAATCAAGCAGCCATGGAGTTGGGCGCTCTGGTCTGTCGCCCTGCCTCGCCGGATTGTTCAAGTTGCCCCGTTTCCAAGTATTGCAGGGCCAGTAGCTTGGGCCTCCAAGAAGTCATTCCGGGGAAAGTCAAGCAACTCAAGTACGAGAACAGAAAAGAGTACGCCTTCGTGATTCCTTCTCTCGAGAGGTGTGGGGACGGGAAAGAGCCTCGCTACCTAATACGATCACTCCCCGAGGGGGGACGGTGGGCAGGTCTGTGGGATTTTCCGAGGACTACCGAGGAAAATTACGGTAACGTCGGAGATGCCAGCAAGGCATTGAGCGATGAGGCGGGTTTGTGTCTCGAGGTCAAAAAAAAGCTTCTGACCATTCAGCATGCTGTGACACGATTTCGAATCAAGCTAAATGTTTATTCGGCAAAGTGTGAGCTACCTCGCAGCAGCGGCTTGAAGGTTTCCAGACCTTGGCGACTGGCGACTTTGCGAGAGATGAAGGATTTGCCGATGAGTGTAACGGGTCGGAAAATAGCTGATTATCTCGCGAATGAGTCATCGGGCCGCGAATATGCTTGATGGTTTGCTACGATGTTCGGGAATACCACGCCGGAAATCTGTTGCGGAGTTGCTTATTATTGCGGTACGAAGGTTCGAGCCAGAGGGGCTTCTAACTGTAAACTAGGAAGCAAGCGAACGAGGTTCTGTCTCGATCGCGATAACCTCCTCCTTTAGAATTAAATCTTATTCATTGAATGTTTCTCAACTGTGAAGGGTAAAAGATCGAATGCGTCAACACTTATGTAAGATTGCCTGCGGGATTGCGATCTCGATGGGAAGTTTTGCGGCGGCCCAGGACGCTGCCGAGGTGACGTTGGGGGATCCATCGTTAACTGCCGGTGTGCCCGGGGTTGGCCTCCTTACGAACGATGAACTCGATCGTTGGCTAGACGACCCCGATAGTCATATCGAATTGAAAGTAAATCTGCCTCAAGGCCTCAGTGCCGCGAGCGGAAATATCTACATTCCTGACGACAATCCGATGACCCGAGCCAAGATTGAATTGGGGCGACAACTTTACTTCGACAAAAGATTGTCGAGTGATAACACTGTGTCTTGCGCGTCATGCCACGATCCAATGCTTGGTTACGGTGCTGAGACCGCTTTTGGCGTTGGTGTTCGCGGGCAGCAAGGTGGCAGAAACTCACCTGTTAGCTACAACCGAATTCTCAGTAAGGCTCAATTCTGGGACGGGCGGGCAGATTCGCTCGAAGCACAGGCGGTTGGCCCGATCGCGAACCCGATCGAGATGGGGAACACCCACGAAGCGAGCGTTAAGACGGTCAGTAGTATTTCTGGCTATCGAAAGCAGTTCGATCGCATCTTTGAGGATGGGGTGAACATCGACAATATCGGCAAAGCTATCGCAACCTTCGAGCGTGCATTGGTGACCGGGCCTATGGGGTACGACGCTTACGATGCACTAGCGAAATTTGAGAAGCAGTTTGCCGAAGATTTAGAATACCTCGACGAAGAGCCAGCACTAAAGGCAAAGTACGAAGAAATCAAAGCCATGACGGAAATGTTCCCGATGAGCGAATCGGCACAGCGTGGAATGGTTTTGTTCTTTAATAAAGCTAAATGTTCAGCTTGCCACGCCGGTGCGAATTTTGCTGACGAGCAGTACCACAACCTCGGTGTTGGAATGCAGGCCGCAAAGCCGGATCTGGGACGGTTTGATGTGACCAAGGAAGACAAGGATCGTGGGGCGTTCAAGACGCCAACGCTGCGAAACGTCGCTATGTCGCCTCCTTACATGCACGATGGAAGCCAGCAGACTTTGGAAGAGGTCATCGACTGGTATGATAAGGGTGGTCACAAGAACGAGTGGTTAAGCGACAAGATGAAGCCGCTCAATCTGACGGATCAGGAAAAGGTTGACCTACTAGGGTTCCTTGTTGAAGGCCTGACTGGTGAGTTCCCCTACGTCAGTCAGTCTCGACTACCGCCGACTGTTTCCGCTGACGAGAAAGTGGTTCAGTAATTTCTGAGGCACACCGATATCGACAATATGTACAACGCCGACAAAACTGTCGGCGTTGTTTTTTTTGAAACCGATCTTTTCTGCAACAAAAGTGACGGTGTGGTCGGCGCGGAAGGTTGTTTTGCTCGCTGTCCCCGAGTCGCAATCTAGACCTGTTGGCAGATCAATCGCAAAACGCGTTGCGGAACTCGCGTTTGCTTCTTGAATAGCAACCGAAAAAAGTCCTCTGGTTGGCCCCTTGGCTCCAGTGCCGAGCATTGCGTCGATGATCACTTCCGATTCGCTTAGATGTTCGCGGATTTGGTTTGGCGTTTCAATGAAATGATGCGGGATATCCGCTTTTACGGCAATCTGATAGTTAAACGATGCATCCCCGGTTATCTTCGTCTTATCCACCAGCGAGAGGATTTTGACACTTCGGCTGTATCTCTGCAGGTGTCGCGCAATCACATATCCGTCACCTCCGTTGTTGCCGCCGCCACATAAGACCACTATTTTGCCGAGCGGCGCGTGCAGGTTGATCATTTCAGCCGCACCACATCCAGCATTCTCCATCAGGACGATTCCAAGCATCTGATATTCATCAATCGCGATGCGGTCAATGCTCCGTACTTGTTCGCGGTTCAGAGGGGGGAGTTTTGCTTTGCAAGAACGATCGCCATGTTGTTCAGTTTCGGGCATTTTCAACCTGTCGAGGGCGGCTTATCCTAGTGCATGAAACACGTCGTTGATGGGAGGCAATTGTAACCTCTCTACACTGTTGAGATCGTGAGTAAGATTGCAAGGTGAGTCCTTCAGAGGAATTTGCACATGCCGCTGTATGAGTATGAATGTCAGAGTTGCAAGAACGTGATTGAGGCGTTGGTTCGCAGTGTGGACGAGTCAGTTTCTTGCGAGGCTTGCGGGGCGCCTAAAATGCAGAAGTTGATGAGCGTGCCTTCGTCTCCCTCGGTGAAATCGAAGAGTCTTCCGATGGCGTCTTCGGGAGGTGATTGCGGTGCACCACGATGTTGTGGCGGTGGTTGCTCGATGTAGTTGCTCCACGCCGCATGCAATGGTATTCGTCCGCGATTAGAAATCCCCGCGATCAAGAGTCTGTGTGTCGATAGTTCAACGCTACGCAAAGCTGAACTGTTGATGAAACGAGTTAGTGACGCCAGTGGTTGACTACTGCATTTGATAAAACAAGAAACGAAGCCGATGGTGATAAATCATGACAGCTCAGATTAGTGACACAGGCTTGCAGCCAGTTGATCCCCATTTGGGCCTTTCGCGTTGTGGATTGATTTCCAGCTTACTCGCGATGGTGGCCGTCGGGCTGATTGTGTACTCGCTTTTCCCAGCGAGCGTCGGAGGTCCATCTTTGCCGGTTGAGGTGAGTTTAGATTACCGGATGGTAGACGCCGTTAACGGGCAAGGTCCGGTTGCTACCGAAGTAGTGATCGTAAAAAACTTGGAGCCGTTTGAGATTCCTCGGTTGAGCATCGAAATCAATGGTCAATATCTACTCTTTCGTGATGCTCCTCTTCTTGCCAACGAGGAGTTGATTCTGCCGCAGCAGGTATTCACGGATAAACGGAGCAGCCAGCGTTTTAACCCACGCAAATACGAAGTTGAGGATGTCGTTGTGACAGGTCAACTTCCCTCCGGTTCGCGCGGGGTCATTAAGGTCGATTATATCGATCCTTAACAAGCTGATCTTTTTCAAGCATTAGGTATTTGATCTACGATTGCGCTGATTTGGGTCGTCTCGGCGATCGTTCGTCAGTCCACCTGCAGGCGTGCATAAACTAAGCGACGTGTTTTTCGGCTAAGATTGCTCGGGACGCCGTCTGCACGCGTCCTTTGATTGACGTGGTGGCAACCTTTCTTTTTTTTGTTTCAGTTTTTTGGTGTTGGCGTGAACAACCGTTTTTTATCGATTCTTTTTGTCTTTACCTGCTTGCCAATGTCA
>JAKMEW010000204.1 GCA_022425745.1 Rubripirellula sp. | reverse complement strand
TCGGGAATGGGCAGCGGCGTGATTGTTCGACCCGAAGGATACATTCTGACGAACAACCATGTCGTCGAGGGTGCTGATGAGTTGAACGTTGAACTGGCTGACGGGAGGAAGGTCCGTGGAGAGATTGTTGGAACGGATCCGCAGACGGATCTAGCGGTGATCAAAATCGACTTGCCCGGCTTGAAGGCCGCTCCGATTGGTAGTTCTGATGAGATCCAGGTGGGTGACTGGGTCGTGGCAATCGGCAGTCCTTTTGGCCTCAACCAAACCGTAACCAGTGGGATCATCAGTGGGAAAAATCGACGTCAGGGAATTATTGCAGACGGAAATGGACTGGAGGATTTCTTGCAGACTGATGCCGCGATCAATCCCGGAAATTCGGGAGGTCCACTGGTTAATTTGAGAGGCGAGTTGATCGGGATTAACACCGCTATTCTTTCTCGCAGCGGAGCGAGTGCGGGCATTGGTTTTGCCATTCCGGTCAGCATTGCGGAGCCGGTTTTAGATTCGATTGTGGAAACTGGTGAGGTTCGCCGCGGTTTTCTCGGTGCACAGGTCGTCGATGTCACGCCGGCCACCGCGGAAGCGTATGACTTGAAAGTTAGTCAGGGAGCATTGATCGGTGGAGTTCTGGAAGGAAATCCTGCAGCCAAGGCGGGACTGCAGCCGGGAGATGTCGTGACCAAGATCGATGGCAAACCGTGTCGCGGAGGCTCGCAGTTGGTTAGCACCGTGGCGGTGCGGCGTCCCGGAACAACCGTCGAATTGGAGGTGAATCGGTTTGGTGAAATTCTGAATCTGACCGTGAATTTGCAGGAGCGAACCGACGCCGCAATGGCATTGTTTCGATCCGGAGAGATTTTCGGTGCCACCGTGGTTCCAGTAACCCCACAATCCGCTCAAAAATATGGTTACCGCGGGCTTACCGGAGGTCTGATTGTGACGGAGATTGAAGCCGGTAGCATGGCCGATCAGGCTGATCTGCAGGTCGGAGACGTCATTGAAGGGGCCGGCGGCATCCAGCTCGAATCGGTTGAACAGTTGCGGGAAATGGTCGCTCAGGCGAATCGAACCGCGCGACCCATTCGAATCGTTGTCCGGCGAGGCAATTCACGAATGTTGTTGATGCTTCGTTAGCGAGGATCCGCGATTATTTTGCTTTGCACTTCCTCGCCTCGGTTGTCGTCGCGCTGATGAGCGTTACATTCGGGGTATGAGTACCGTCGAATCAAAATTGCCAGTCATTCGCCAGTTGCCACCTAATTTGATCAATCAAATTGCGGCGGGTGAGGTTATCGAGCGACCTGCATCGGTCGTCAAGGAACTGTTGGAAAACAGCATTGATGCCGGGGCAACGCGGATCGAAGTAACGGTTACCGGTGGCGGGAGTGAGTTGATCCGGATTAGCGATAATGGCTGCGGGATGACCCCCGAGCAGTTACCGCTTGCAGTCTCGAGTCACGCGACAAGTAAGCTACCAACGGACGATGCGTTGTTTCGCGTTGGTACGTTGGGGTTTCGCGGCGAGGCTCTCGCGTCGATTGGCAGTGTTTCTCACCTGACGATTCGAACTCGCACCGCGAATTCGGATAGTGGGTCTGAGCTAGTTGTTCGGGGTGGTGTTGTGGAACCTCCGGCACCATGTGGTGCACCGGTCGGTACCGTGATTGAAGTTAAGAACCTCTTTTTTAATACCCCGGTTCGGCATCGTTTTTTGAAAACCGCTCAGACCGAAAAGGGGCATATTGTCGAGGCGTTCACGCGTCTGGCGCTCGGGAACCCGCACATCCACTTTGTTCTTAGTCACAACGGTAAGGTTCTGCACGATCTGCCAGTGAGTACTAACTGGCGAGATCGTATTCACGCTTTTTTCGGTGCGGAGATTTCGCAGTCGCTGATCCCCATACAAAGTGATGATGGTCAGATAAGCATTAGCGGGCATGTGGGTGATCCATCGGTCAGTCGCGGAAACAATCGGATGCAGTACCTGTTTCTAAACGGTAGGCACATCCGTGATCGAGCTTTGCAGCATGCTTTATCCGAAGCGTATCGAGGACTACTAATGGTCGGTCGGCACCCGGTTTGCTTTCTCCGAATGGAAATGCCGGCAGAGATGATCGACGTTAATGTTCATCCGACCAAACTTGAAGTTCGGTTCACCGACAGCGGTCGGGCTTACAGTCGACTTCTGCAGTCACTTAGACATCAGTTTCTAAGCACCAACATGACGCAGCGAGTGGGTGGGACAGGCGATGATCCTGATTCGCACGGTGCAGGTAGTGCAGCGCATTCTGCTGGCTCGCCAACGACGTCGACATCTCCACTCAGTGGTGGTCCACCTATCAGTGAGATAGAAAGAAGGCAAAGGCAGTCGATCATCGATTGGGCGCGAACAGGTCAGTCAAATGCGGGTGTCGGTGCACTTACCACTCCCGCATTTCAGCCGTTTCCCGATAACAGGAATTTAGGAGCATTCACCGACTCCGCTAGCTCAAATCCTGTGCCTGCCCCAAGTGTGAGCGGCGTCAATGACCGATTCCTTGAGACTGGACAGCGGGCGATGCCGCCGGTCGATTCGTCAGATCATGCACCTTGGGACTCAGCCGATAGCGACGCTGATATCAACACTGATATCAACACTGGGGAATCTACCGAGACAACCCGAGATGACGCATCCGCTGCGTTGGCCAATGCTTCAGCTGGTGGGGCTTCAGCTGGTGGGGCATCGGCTAGTGGAACTCCCAGCGTTAGCTACCTCGGATTCCAAGTTCATCAACGCTACCTCGTCACGCAAGATGAAAAGGGGATGGTGGTGATTGATCAGCATGCTCTGCATGAAAGGGTGCTGTATGAGCGGGTTTGTGAGAAGGTGCTTGAGCAAGGACGTCCGCTGGAGTCGCAGAGGTTACTTGTGCCCGAACCGGTGTCGCTAACGCCGGCGGAACGCACCGCTGCATTGGATGCCAAAGAAACCCTAGCCAAAATCGGTATTGAGATCGATGACTTTGGTGGTGAGACCATTCTGGTGCAGAGTTGCCCTGCGATCCTTGGCAGAACGTCTCCCGGTGAGATGCTCCACACGCTTCTTGATGCAGTGGTCGCTGCAGGGAAACAGCCCGATGCAAAAGATCTTCTCAATCACTTGCTTTCGACGATCGCCTGCAAGGCTGCCGTGAAGGCTGGTGATCGTTTGACTTCGGATGAGATCACGAGTTTGCTGGAACAGAAAGATCTCTATCACGATACACACCACTGCCCGCATGGTCGTCCGACAGCACTTTTTTTCAGTCGTGACGAACTTGACCGGATGTTTGGTCGCTTGGGGCCTCGATCAAGAAAGTAATCCTTGGCAGGAAGCGATCCCGTTTCCTCGTTTCCTTGATGCATGTCTGATCGATGCTGACGGATTCGAGTTTGGTGGTCGGAGTCTATAACGGCTAGCACGCCACGCATGCAGTATTACTCTGTTAAGATGCCACACTTCACAGGGGTAATGGTTTTAGAAAGAAGAGAGAAGGCGTGTCGGAAGATAAACTTTCAACAGAAGAAAATTCGGACGACTTGAAATCGAATGGTTCGCAAGCCGTCGTGCCGGTCGCTTGGTACAAGCATGAGGATTGGCTTGCGGTGGTGATTGGGATCACTGTTTTACTGGCGGCATTCCTATGTGGTTCAGTCTCGGTCGATTTTGTTGACGGAGAGACCGCCATGAGCCACCCTTGGAAATCATGGGTGGGGAAACCGGGTGGATGGACCGATAACCCGATCGCATCGATCACGAATTGGTGCGTGATGCTCGGTCCTTTGCTCGTGGGTCTGATCGGTTTTGGGATCGCGAGGCGTCTTCAGGGGCATTCATTAAAAGACTTTGCCCCAGCCTTCCTCATCATTTTTCTCCTCGCTTGCATCGCTTATGTGATGGCGGGTCAGGCAACGGTTAAGAGTTTTAACCTTGAGTACGCATTGTGGGCGTTAGCGGTCGGGCTTCTCATTAGCAACACCGTGGGGGTTCCGGATTGGCTTAGGCCGGCTGTGCTGACTGAGTTGTACATCAAAACAGGGTTGGTGATTCTTGGAGCGGAAGTGCTGTGGCATCGTTTGATTGCACTCGGGGTTCCAGGGATTGCGGTTGCTTGGATCGTCACACCGATCGTTCTTATCAGCACCTATTGGTTTGGCACGAAGGTATTGAGGTTGCCGAGTAAGTCACTCGCGATGGTAATCGCAGCGGATATGTCTGTTTGTGGAGTCTCCGCCGCAATCGCAACTTCGGCGAGTTGCCGAGCAAAGAAGGAAGAACTGTCATTCGCGATCGCGATTTCTCTGATGTTTACCGTCGTGATGATGGTGGTGATGCCGTTTTTGATTGAAACAATCGGAATGGACCCCATCGTGGGTGGAGCATGGATTGGCGGCACCATTGACTCAACCGGTGCCGTGGTTGCGGCAGGCTCAAGCATGGGGCCGATTGCGGAGCAGACAGCTGCCACAGTGAAAATGATTCAGAATATCCTGATCGGAATCACGGCATTCGGAGTTGCTGTTTACTGGGTTCTGTTCGTTGAGTCCGATCAAGCGAATCAGGTTCGTCCCGATGCAATGGAGATTTGGCGCCGTTTCCCTAAGTTTGTTCTGGGTTTTGTTCTCGCTTCCATCGCTTTTACGTTGCTGAGTCATTTGGTTGACAATGGTGAGTCATTGGTGTCGCTGACGACGAAGGGAGCCACCAAGGGTCTGCGTGGGTGGTTCTTTTGCATGGCTTTTGTGAGTATCGGGTTGGATACTCGTTTTGCAAATCTGAAGCGACAAGCTCAAGGTGGAAAACCACTGTTGCTTTACGTTTGCGGGCAGTCGCTGAATCTCCTCCTCAC
>JAKMEW010000194.1 GCA_022425745.1 Rubripirellula sp. | reverse complement strand
CCGGGACGCGACGGGATCAGCCACTGGATCGCCGATTTCAAACGGTCCCAGCGCGCCATCGAACTAGGCTGTTTCGAGAAATTTTGTTATTTCGCGCATGTCGGTATCGGAACAACATCCGACCCCGCACTCGAGATGCTTTTATCTTCAAATCCTGACATCGTCCGTTCGCAACTCGCCTATGATTCGACACGACTTTTAGCAATGCTTCAACTAAACGGGAATGATGTTCATCGCTCGTTGGATGCAATTGAACGATGGATCACAGATGGCCCCATGATCGGCGCGTACTTGCCCGGTGGCGGTCCGGGCGCAGCGACCTGCAACCGAAAGGAACTTGAGCCGATCTATGACCGACTAACCGAACTCAATGCCGTAATCATGCAGCACACTTGGTTCAAAACTGGTGGAAAAACGGGTTTAGGGGAATCAACACCGAGTGAACTCGCTGAGGTTGCCAAGAACTATCCCGAGAAGATTTTCATCGCGGCTCATGCCGGCGGTGAATGGGAAAAGGGAATCCGCGCGGTTAGAGAGATCGAGAACATCTGGGTAGAAACATCAGGATTCGACGCCACCGCAGGCTTCATCGAAATGGCTGTTCGCGAGCTAGGTCCTCACCGAATCATCTTCGGCAGTCACCTCCCGTCTCGATCACTAGGTACCGAGTTGTCAAAAGTGATTCACGCTGAAATCAGTGAAAATGCGAAACACTTGATCTTGGGAGAAAACTTTCGAAAACTCGTTCAATCGTTCAAATTGCAAAGATCGAAACTAAAAGCCATCAACTGATCTCCAAACCACGAATGGTGTCCGCAGTGCTACTGCCGAAGCGGTCGATCTCAAGTCCCATTCTCTGAGCGAGCGAGACGAAAACGTTGGCAAGCGGTGAATTATTGTTCGCATCATGTGCAACATAAGATCCGTGCTTGTATCCACCACCCGCTATCAGGATAGGCAAATTGCGCCAATCATGCGAGGAAGCATTTCCAAGATTGGAACCAAATAAGACGGCGGTATGATCAAGTAACGACTGACCGGACTCTTCGATGGATGTGAGTCGACTGAGAAACTCGTTGAAAGCTTGAAACTCAGCAATTTCAATCAACTTCAGTTCATCAATCTTGGCATCATCTTTGCCGTGATGCGAAAGATTATGCCAATCGTTGTTAACCCCCTGAATGTTGCTTGGAACAGCATTCAAACTTCCAAGGTCAAACGTGATTACACGAGTTGAATCGGTCTGCAAAGCCAACACCATCATTTCGTACATCATCCGCTGTCGAGCGAGCACATCATTCTGATCGGTAACATCTTTCGGCTCGTTAACACCTACTGTTGGTTTTGGCAGTCGCACCCATTCTTCATTCTGCTGTAGCCGAATCTCCAAATCACGTAGTGAATTGAAGTACTCCTCCAACTTTGATCGATCCCTTTGCCCCAAGGTTTGATTCAATCTTTTCGCATCACTCAAGACCGTATCAAGAATACTACGTCCACGATGAAGCTCGCTAACTTCGCCCTCGATCTCATCCTTTGTTCCTTCGACAAACAACTGCTGGAACAGCTTTGAAGGTGAACTCTGGGACGGAATCTGCACTCCATTGGATGACCAAGACAGCGATGAACCGCGGGTACTGAGTGTCAAGAAAGGCACTCGCGTTTTCCCGGCAACCTGACGAGCCATCAACTGATCCAAGGAGATCGTATTCTTGAACCCAGCTAGCCCTGGACGAGGCGCCGAGGTCAACCAGGTCATCGACGAGGCGTGACCGTTGTTTCCGTTTTGATCAGGATGCGACAAGCCAGAGAACACCGTGAAGTTCTCGCGATGCTCACTGATCTGCTGCAAATAAGGCGTTAGCTTGTAGTCTGCACCCTCAGTATCAGGGAATAGAAAAGGAGCATGAAAGCCCAGCCCCGCGTTCATCGCGACGAACCGCGGAATCTTAGTATTCACCGCAGCACTGGCCCGAGAGGGCACCATCGCCTCAAGCAGCGGGAGCCCAATGCAGGTTCCGATC
Organism: Rubripirellula sp.; assembly: GCA_022425745.1. Classification (GTDB taxonomy): domain Bacteria; phylum Planctomycetota; class Planctomycetia; order Pirellulales; family Pirellulaceae; genus Rubripirellula. The sequence goes on along the minus strand of JAKMEW010000194.1, from coordinate 2,016 downwards.
CCACGAAGAAAATGACGGCGGTCCAATCGAGGCTTTGTAATCCAAGCTGTCTGACTCATCACTTCTCCTGAAAGATTTGGCTAGAAATGACCAAATGAAATAAATCGCCAAGACGGTACCCGTCCAACGATGCTGCCTCCACGATTCTCGCAATCGCATCTCGATCAGAAAATCCCATTTCCCGTCCTGTTGCAAAGGTTAGCAACTTGGTTGTGAACGCCTTTGCCAACCGGGCCTCGTCAGAGGCAATGAGGTCGCGAAATTCAAGGTAGTTGGCAAATTGTTCACCCGTCTCCAATTGACCTGACGCGTCAACTGGGCGACCTAAACGGTATCGCACATTCCGACCATTGATCTGTAAGTCTACTTTCTCGCCCTCGCCGATAGAACGAAATCGCTCGCGAAAACCGCCGATTGGATTGAATTGCTCCAAGGCGAACCCTGGAGGATCGATTTTCTGGTGACAAGCCTGACAACTTGATGTATCCCGATGCAGATCCAACAACTCTCTCAGTGTTGTTGCTCCACGAATATCCGGCTCAACGCCGGCAATCCCCGGTGGTGGCGGGGACGGGGCCTCACCGAAGATACGTTCTAGAACCCAGGTGCCACGGACAACGGGCGACGTATTTGTTCCATTCGCTGACACCTTAAGAATACTTGCTTGCGTTAACAAACCGCCCCGAACACTACCAGTTGGAAGTGATACTTTCCTCAACTCCACTCCGCTAACTTCCGGTAATCCATAATGGTCAGCTAAGCGACTATTAAGCATCGCAAAATCAGATTCAACCAGATTAGAGACGGGATAGTTCGCGACGATTAGCTCTCGGAGATACGCTTCCGTTTCCCCACGAATCGATGCGTGAAGAAAATCGTCATACTCTGGGAATAGCACGGCGTCGGGTCGAGTAAAATCAAGGTCCCGCAGATTCAACCAAGCATCAGAGAAATCGGTGAGGAATCGAGCAAACTTAGGATCACGCATCAGCCGTTCGGTCTGAAGACGCAGCGTCTCGGAGTTCCGCGTCAATTGACCTTCATCAGCAAGTTGCACCAATTCATCATCGGGCGCAGTTCGATTCAAGAAATAGGACAAGCGATTCGCCAACGCGTGATCGCCTAGCTCCCCCGTCTCTTCCGTGAAATAAATAAAACTTGGGGAAGATAAAACGGCAACGATCGATGTCTTGAGCGATGTTTCAATGCCTTCACCCTTGTCACGTTCACGCTTAAACAACTCCAAATAAGGTTCAATCTCCTCCGGACTGACTGGGCGCCGAAATGCATGGCGGGCTACCCTTGCAATCGATTGCCGAATATCAGCCAACTCGTTTTCTGTTTGGATTGAGAACTTTGGCCGGTACCAACTCTTTGTTTTATCATTTGGGTTACCGGGTTCGATTTCCGCTCGCTGAATCTGCTCAAAAATCAGTTGATGCCCGCGACTCGGAAACTCATCGACTAGCGGTCCCTCCAACGTGGCGGACAGGAATGCAAACCCTGGCGTCGTGACATCATCAACGCTTTCCCTCTTGTAGTGATCAGGGTCGGAAATGCCGTAAGGGTTGATTCGAAGCATGTAGTTCTTATCAATCTCCGCAATCACCTCGACGGTCGTCGCCTCACCGGGGGGAAACGAGAAGAAGCCAAACAGCGGTTGTTCAGAACCCGCTTTGTAAGAAGTCCCGAAGACACTTACCGTGATCGGCGTTTCAGATTGGTAGGCATATCCAGTCACTCGTACGCGATACTTTCCGGCAACTCGCGTTCCCCCTTCACGAAGATGCCCACCCGATAGCCCACTCGCTGAGAACCTCACCAACGCTCCATCATCCAAATGCTTGATCGTCTTACCCAATTCCCGATCTACTTCCGACTCGCGAAAATGACAATCAATCAAAGTCGGCTCAGGAGCCTTAGTGGTTTGAGCGATCGCAGCGTCCACGACTCTCCGCGCCGCCGCGATGTATCGCTCGAGATGTGTCATCGACACGCCAAGTGCCTCTCCCACAT
>JAKMEW010000156.1 GCA_022425745.1 Rubripirellula sp. | reverse complement strand
GCATCAGGCCGAGCACGATGCAATTGCGGAAAGGATGCGGGAACGGCTGCTGCTTGGCGATTTCTTGTGAGTGGGGATCATCGGCGGTGAACCCCTCATCGCAGATCTGTGACCCTTCTCCGAACAGCATCGTGCTGATGGCGAGTTGGCTGTAAAACCAGCCGCGCGTCTGATCCAGTGCTTCGCTAATGAAGTCTGCGGGGAATTGATCTTTGAAACGCTCTGAATTCTGGTGCGGCCAGCCCCACTGGGCGAAGGGCATCGCACCGCTGTCGTACCAGCAGTCGATCACTTCGGTGACTCGTTGCATTCTTGCCCCATCCGCGAAGGGAGAGGCGTAGGTGACCGCATCGATGTAAGGCTTGTGAACGCGGAGGTCGTCGACCAGATCTGGTCGCGCTGCCTTGGCTTCCTCCCAGACCTGGGTGCCGTCGATACCCGGTTTGTTCAATAGTTCTTCGTAACTGCCAATGGCTTCCATGCGGCCGGTTTCTTGGCAGACCCAGATCGGTAATGGAGTTCCCCAGTAACGCTCCCGGGAGAGGGCCCAATCGACATTTGACTCGAGGAAGTTACCAAAACGGCCATCCTTGATGTGCTCGGGTTGCCAACCAATCTCCGCGTTATTCTTGAGCATCATGTCGCGGAACTTGGTGGTTCGGATGAACCAGCTTCTTCTTGGATACTGAATCAGCGGATCGTTCTTGGCTCGCCAACAGAACGGGTATTCGTGCAGGTATTGTTCTTGGTGCAACAACCGTCCGGTGCTTTTCAGGGCGCGAGCCATTGGCTTGTCTGCATCCTTTACCCAGGTTCCAACAAATGTGTGCTCTTGGAAGGTGTCGAAATCGTCGGTGAATTTTCCGTCGGGTCCCACCGCGCACAAAAGCTCGGGCCGTTGTCCTTCGACGAACCTTCGCTGCTGTTCAACCAATACGTCATGGTCGACCTCACCGAAGGCAGGAGCTTGGTGAACGATGCCGCTACCCGACTCGGTGGTCACAAAATCTGCTGGAACCACACGCCAGTAGAAATGTTCTGTACCGCCGTTAACCAATTCGCCCTCTGGGTCGCCGGTTGCGGTACGATAGTGCGGTGTAGGTGGTTCGTATCGCAGTCCGATCAGATCGGAGGCTTCAACGTCCTCGACCCACTCAAGTTCCCGTTTTAGTTTGGTCGAGATCGTTTCGAGAAGGGCTTTGGCGAGCACCAATTCTTGGTTGGTCTCAGGGTCACGCGCAACGCAGTACTCAACCTGTTTGGGATGAACCGCGGCATACATATTGCTCGGAAGCGTCCAAGGAGTCGTCGTCCAAACCACCAGCGAGCGATTTGGATGATCCACGAGCGGAAACAGGACGTAGACACTTGGGTCTGCAACTTCGCGGTAACCCTGCCCCACTTCCCCAGACGACAGGGCGGTCCCACCCTGCGCCCACCACCAGACGATTTTATGCCCTTGGTAGAGCAAGCCTCGATCAAAAAGGTTCTTGAGACTCCACCAAACACTCTCGACGTAGCTTTGGTGGTAGGTGACGTATGCCTCATCCAGATCAACCCAAAAACCGAGACGTCGAGTCAGCTCTTGCCACTGCTGCATGTAACGCCAGACACTCTGCTGGCATTTTTGGATGAAGGGTTCCTCGCCGAATGCCTCAATCTCTTCTTTGCTGTGAATCCCCATTTCTTTGCCGACTTCTACTTCGACCGGCAGACCGTGGGTGTCCCACCCCGCTTTTCGCTCACAACGGAAGCCCCTCATGGTTTTGTATCGCGGAAAGACATCTTTGATACTGCGAGTCAAGCAGTGCCCGGGGTGAGGCAGGCCATTGGCGGTCGGAGGACCCTCGTAGAAGACGAATGAAGGGGAATCCTCGCGACGACGGAGCGATTCAGCGTAGACGTCGTGGTCATCCCAGTACTGCAGGATGTCAAGTTCCATGGTGGGGAACTTGGGGCTGCTGGCTAGGGCACGTAGTTGACGTTCGGGAGCGGACATGGGCACGGAAAAGCTAGAGAATTCTCTTAGGTGACGACTCGGTGCAGCTGACGGATCGTCGATGGGGCCCCTGCC
>JAKMEW010000145.1 GCA_022425745.1 Rubripirellula sp. | reverse complement strand
CTCCACCACATTGCTGCGACAGAGAGCATGAAAATCACCGTTGTCAGCTAGATAACCAATCAGAACACGAAAACGCGATGGTGGCTCATCAACATCTAGGTACCAAGTATCGACACCGCCATGAATTGTAATATCACGCTCGACACTCTCTGCTGAGTTTTTATCGACATCAGCAATACTCAACAAACGTAAAACCGGTGTCGCGGTGTGCCACCGCTCAGCGAGTGATGATCGAGCGCGTTCAACCGATGCGCGAGTGATTTCCCAGCTCGCCTGCAACCAAAAAGAATCCCTAACCAGCAGGACGATACGATCCTGAAGAGGTTCCTTGGTACGTTTCTCAGCCTTTCCTCGATTGACCGCTGCTCCGGCAACCAAAGTCGCCGTTGAGAGATCTTTGTTTTGCTGGAGTGTCTCGCGGCGTTTTCGTAACTGAGCTCGAATCCGAGCTGTTTTGGCAGACACCTTCGGTTCAGGAAGCTTTGGCAGAGGCTTCGAAGAATTGGGAGAGTTGGATCCGACCGACTTACTAGTTGACTTTCCTTTTGACGCTGCTGAAGACTTCGGCGAGGCCGCCTTTGAAGCACCCTTTGCCTTGCTCTTCGACGACTTGGAAGAAGCAGTTACTGTTTTCTGTGTTGAACTTGTCTGTCTTGAACTGCGGCGCTTCGAGGATGACGTTTGGCCCTTTGAGCCGGCCGCTTTGGATGTCGACCTAGATCCTTTTTGACCAGAAGATGACCTAGAAGCCGACGCCTTGGCGGATTTGGAGTTGGAAGGTGTTACCTTCGATTTGGAGGTTTTTCGTGAGGTAGAAGTTTTTTTAGCGGCGGAATTGGCTTGGCGCCGGAGACGTCGCTGTACCTTTGAAATTTCATTGATCAGCTCGTCTTTCTTCAGGCCATGCCAACCGGGCACGCCGTAATTCTTCGCCAAATCAGCGAGTTCTCGACGCGTCTGTGCCTTCAAATCTGCGGTCGTGATCATTTTCACCTCAGAGTCTCTCCTGACCAAGAACGCCGTTTCCAGGAACGCTGACTCGGTCAATGTGTTGATTGTCGCTCTCGGTGCACCTCTCTCCCTCCGTGTGCGGTACAAACGTTGCCATCTCCCAACTGATGTTGCTCCATGCAACAAGCGTTTACGTTTGAAGCGACTATTTACGCTGTCAAACTTTGGGTGGGGGTGACTTGGCGGGGGTGCACACAATCAGCTGATCCTCTGACCCCATATCGATTTCTTCGCCTCGGAACAGAATCTGCTCGCGATGGAATCCTTCGGGCCGGCGAACCACCATTAATGGCACAATCGTCACCGCAATCTATTATGCCAAGGCTTTTAGAAACTTCTAGGGAAGACGCGGACGTTTTAAGTAAACGAGTTAGAGAAACGTGAGAAACCCCGTAAAAAGACTCAGGAATCTCAAACTGACTCGGAACGGGAACAAACGACCCATCTCGCCCAAACTGCCCCTGCCATGAAAACACCACTCTGCAGACAGGGAACAATCTTGCTAGCAGCAGATGCCCGCCGCTCCCTCCCCCCCGATCTGTGGTGCCTCAGTTCGAAAGGACTTTTCCTTGAAAAAGATGAATCACCACCCACAACAAGCTCTCATAACTCTTAAGTCAACTCAAAGACCTGGGCAATTCGAGCGGATTGACCTCGCGCAATCATCATGCGACCTTTAACCGCACTCTCCACTGGGACGCCAGAGCCAGACGCGAGTACGCACCAAAAAGAGAACCAGTGAACGGCCCAAAACCTTGCTTAACTCGCCAATTCACCTGCAAAAAGCGTATGCGAATCGGAGTGGGCAATACCACGACGAAACAAAGGTCTCGACAAACGAGAAAGACCAATGAACACGACCCAGCCAAGCCAGAATGAAGGCAATCACCCGTCGAGCATTCCCGCCGAACCCGCGTGTGAGATGGCTCAACAGAGAACACCAGAGGACGTTTCCGAAACCGCAACTCCTGGCTCGAATCACGGGTACAAGATGGTCGGTGCGGGCCTTGAACTCGCAGGATTCACAATCATCCCCGCCGTCATTGGCCTTGCGATTGACCGCTGGATTCAATCCGAAATCGCCTACATCTCAGCGTTTGGGACTTTCTTTGGCTTCATTGCAGGAATCATTCATTTCATCCGACAAGCCAATTCGCTTCAGACGCCCAATTCCGATAAACACACAAAGCAATGACTCCTCCACGACCGGATCACCACGAGTCTCCTCAGCGAGAACCCCACTCTTTGGCGATCATGATAGGGTTCAAAATCACCCTAGTCTGGATCATCATCCTCGGTGCCTCACTGATTGCGGGAGCGGCGTTTCTACCGCAGGAGATGCTGGAAACGACAAAAACTAGTAACTACTGTCTGATTTCTCTTGGCAATCTGCTTGTTGCCTACCTAACTCTGATGCCCCTCAGGCATCTCGGTCAGAGGATGGCATTGGGAGAGAACCCAAGCACCCCGAAAAGCGGTGGGGCAGCGGGGGTAAGTAGCCTCATGCTGTTCGGAATGGCAATTCGTTTCATTGGTACCATTGCACTGTTTGTGGTGTGCCGTTATCAAATGGCGGCCGCGGATGAATTAATTGCGCTGACGTGTATCGCGTGGTACCTGATCTTCTCAGCAATCATTACCCACGCGATGGCAACTGAGGTTAAACATTTTGATTCCGCGAGTGAGGATTGAAGTCGGTAGAGCAATCAGCCGAAACCAAACCTCATTAGGTGTCACAATTAGGTGTCACAGCGAAAACAGGGATCGAGCAGTAAAGCGTCCAATGGCCGACCTGAATTACGGAATTTAGGGGCTCGTGCATTCCTGCAACGTGAAGTAAAAATAGTTACTGCCGGCACAAATCGGCGATAATTCCAAAAGCCCAGCCTAAGCCAGCGAAACAGTTGAAACGGGATGAAATTTCTACTTGCCGCCGCCGATCCGCTTAGCCATGCAGTTCCTCACAAACTGCATTCTGAACCTCTGTTTGAGGTGTCTGTAGGTCAGGGTGATGTGCCAGCTCTGAATATTGTGGATGGTGTTTACGGTTTCCACATCACCAACCATCTGTCGATGACATTTCTCACGGCCATCGTCGTGATCGCAACGTTTTGGCACGTTGCCAAACGCGTCAAGCCCGCAGGGACGGGACTCGATGCTTACCGGACACGCGGTAGGCTGGCTCAGTTATTCGAAACCATGTGCACCTTCGTTCGCGACGAACTCGCGCGGCCAAACCTGCACGGTCTCACCGATAAGTACATCTACTACATTTGGACGATTTTTTTCTTCACGCTGTTTGCGAATCTTCTTGGGCTCGTGCCGTTCGGCTACCTATTGGGATTTGCCGACCCTAGCCTGTCTCACTGGGGTGGTAGCGCGACGGGTAATCTTTCGCTCAACGCGATGATGGCTTTCGTCAGTTTTTGCGCAGTGATTTATATCGGGGTCAAGGAAACAGGATTGAAAGCGTTTTTGTCTCACTTTAATCCGCTTGGTTGGGACGATCCGAAAATGCTTTTGCTCGGTCTGCCGCTTTATCTGCTGGAGTGGATGGGGTTGCTGATTAAATGCGTCGTCTTGGCAATGCGATTATTCGGGACGATGATGAGCGGACACCTTGTCATCGCTGCTTTTGTTGGCCTAGTCGCTGTGGCTTGGGAAAGCGGGGCCGTCCTCGGGTCTGGCGTTGGAATTGCCGTGGTCTTGGGCGGTGTGGTGCTGACGCTCCTAGAAGTTTTCATCTGCTGCTTGCAAGCGTTCATTTTCACCTTCCTTACGGTTCTTTTCATCTCGATGGTGGCAACGCATCATGGCGACGACCATGGACATGATGAACATGATCCGTACAGTGATGAAGACAACATGGACTTGGACAAACTGGTGGATCCGAGTCGGATAACCCCGATGAGTTCACCGTCATAGCGGCAAGACTTGTGGTTGGCCCGATTCTCGGCCAAGTTAAAAGAAACACAGTGTATTAAATTCACCCTTTCCCCTTCCTCGGACCGAAACGTTCCGTGACGTCCGAAACACGAGAATTTCCTCAGGAGAGAAGCAGAAATGTTAGATTTTGCGATGATGTTGGCTCAGGCGGCAGATGGTGCTGGCATGGGACTGTTCGGTAAAGGCATCGGCATGGGCTTGGTCATCCTTGGCGCAGGCCTCGGTATCGGCCGCATCGGTAGTGCAGCGGTTGATTCCATCGCGCGTCAACCCGAGGCAAGCGGAACCATCTCCACGCAGATGATTATTTCGGCTGCTCTCGTCGAGGGTGTTTCCGTTATCGCTTTGATTCTCATGTACATCTTGGCATAAGTGCGACTAGTTGCTTCGGAGTCGCCTTTGCGGGTGACCCTGCCGAGCAACGGATACCACTTATCACAAGAACCCACTGAACCGTTTACTAAGAAGTTCTCAAGGGCGATTCAATGTTGTTACCCGCTGGACGCTTTTGCCTGATGGCAGCCTCAGCACTACTGGTATTGGTCTCTTTGATGCCGCAAGCATCTGCGGCGGATGAGCAAGCGAGTGCTAGCAGTACCGCCGCCGAGGTTGCTGATCACGGTGGCGATAGTCACGACGCCGATCACGGCCACGGTGATCATCCACCACTGTTGGCTCTTGACATTGGTTCAGCGGTCATCAATTTAGCGATCTTCGTGGGTGTCTTTGCTGTTCTTGCAAAGTTTGTTTGGCCCGTCATTCTGGACGGCCTTCAAGCTCGTGAGGAAAAGATTCATGACGACTTGGCTTCGGCTGAGAAAGCGAATGCGGATGCTAAGTCACTCTTGACTGAGTATCAGGCTAAGCTTGATGAAGCGGCAAATCAGGTTCAGGAGATGTTGGCATCCGCCCGCAAGGATGCAGAAACTGCTGGCCAAAGAATCGTTGATGAAGCAAAGTCCGAAGCGGAACGTCAGCGTGAACGCGCAGTGAGTGACATCGAGACAGCGAAGAAAGTTGCGATTTCCGAACTGGCTGGTCAAACATCTGACATGGCAATTCAGGTTGCCAAACATGTGGTTGGTCGAGAATTGAAAGCGGAAGACCATGCCGAATTAATTCGTCAATCGCTCGAGCGTCTTCCAAGCAACAACTAGTTCATTTGTCAGCACAGAAGCAAATCATTCGATGACTGAAGCCGAGAAACACGACACGGTGCTCGACACTGGCGCGGAGCAGTTAGGTAAAACCTACGCTCAGGCGTTGATCGGTGCCGCGAACAATGCAGGTGTTGCAGATCAGGTGATTGAGCAACTCAATCAACTGGTAGATGATTACCTCGCCGGCAACCCGAGTCTTCAGGCTGCTTTCTCCTCACCTCGAGTGGATGAGGCTGAAAAGGTTCGCGTGATTGAGCGACTATTTGGTGACCAATACCAACCGGTTCTCATCAAGTTTCTGAAAGTTATGGCATCGAGAGATCGCTTGGGTTATGTGTCGGCGGTCCGAGCAGCGGCTGAGACGATTCACGATGAGATGATGGGGCGAGTGGTTGCTTCGGTTCGCACCGCAGTACCACTCACTGATGAGCTTCGGAATCAAATTGCATCCAATCTCAGCGGCTTAATGAATAAGCAGGTCAAGCTGAACGAGACAGTGGACGAAACGCTCATCGGTGGGATGATTGTTCGCATTGGCGACCGCGTGTTTGACAGCAGCGTTGCGAATCAACTGGACAAGTTAGCAAGGAAAGCCAGGTCAGGCTTCTCCGCTCAACTGGGGGCTAAGCTGAACCTGCTCAGCAGTGATACCTAGAGTAGCCTTTGAGCTTCGGGCGAAACACAAGAAGCTCAAACCATACAAACATTTATCATCGCCGGCATACCGGCGTTCACGTTTTATCGATCGAACAGACCCATGAAATTCAGTAGTGACGAAATCGCTTCGGTCTTACAACAAGAGATCGAGCAGTTCGACAGCAAAATCGACGTTCGCGAAGTTGGGACCGTACTCGAAGTTGGCGACGGGATTGCCCGTGTTTACGGTCTATCCGGAGTGATGGCCGGCGAAATGGTTGAGTTCCCCAATGGTGCGATTGGGCTGGCCTTCAACCTTGAAGAGACCTCCGTTGGGGTGATCATTCTCGGTGATTACCTCACCATCGAAGAAGGTGATGAGGTCAAAGCACTGGGAACACTTTTGTCGGTGCCTGCAGGCGATGCGGTAATCGGTCGAGTGCTAGACCCGCTAGGGAACCCACTCGACGGCAAAGGGCCTGTTCAAACAGACGTGTCCCGTCCTGTGGAATTGATTGCCACGGGTGTTGCTGAGCGTCAACCAGTTACCGAACCGATGCAGACCGGAATCAAAGCGATCGACGCAATGACTCCGATCGGACGTGGTCAACGTGAACTGATCATTGGTGACCGAAAGACCGGTAAGACCGCGATCGCAATTGATGCCATCCTGAACCAGAAAGGGAAGGGCGTTAAGTGCTTCTACGTCGCGGTTGGTCAGAAAGACTCGGCTGTTGCTAGTGTTGTAGACGTTCTTGAAAAGAACGGCGCGATGGACTACACGACGGTGATCGTTGCTGGTGCATCGGCTCCCGCTCCTCTGCAGTACGTCGCTCCTTACGCCGGAACGTCGATGGCGGAACACTTCATGTTCAACGGTGGTCATGCATTGGTCGTCTACGATGACCTTTCCAAGCAGGCGACCGCTTACCGACAAATGAGTCTTCTGATGCGTCGTCCGCCAGGTCGTGAAGCGTACCCGGGGGACGTTTTTTACTGCCACAGTCGCTTGCTGGAACGTTCCGCTAAGCTCAGTGATGCACTCGGAGGGGGATCGATCACGAGCCTGCCGATCATCGAAACGCTCGAGGGAGAAGTTTCAGCTTACATCCCCACCAATGTGATCTCCATCACTGATGGCCAGATCTACGTGCAGCCTGACCTCTTCTTTGCTGGGATTCGACCAGCGATGAATGCTGGTATCTCGGTGTCTCGAGTGGGTGGTGCCGCACAAGTCAAAGCGATGAAGAAGGTCGCCGGTGGTCTGCGACTCGACCTTGCTGCCTTCCGTGCTCTGGAAGCTTTTGCTCAACTTGGCACCGATTTGGACGCGGCCACACAGGCGCAGCTTGATCGTGGTTACCGAATGGTTGAACTACTCAAGCAACCGCAGTACCAACCGCTCAGCGTGACCGAACAGGTTCTCAGTTTGTTCGCCGGTACCCGTGGACACCTCGACGACGTACCTGTCAAAGCTGTATCGCAATGGGAAATCGACTTCCTGCAATTCGCCAAAGACAAGCATGGTGATCTGATTGCAGCACTCGATGACGCTCAGGATCTAACCGATGATGTTGTCGCGAAACTTGAAGCCTGCATCAGCGAATTCAAGAGTGGCTACAAGCCAGTCGAAGCAGAGTAGACCCCGTTAAGCAACCTTATTCACCCGTCACCTCAAGCTGAAGCGTTCACTGACTGATGGCCAACGCCCGCGCTCTCGACAAACGACGCAAGTCGATCCGTAACATCCGCAAAATCACGCGGACTATGGAACTGATCGCAACTGCGAGATACAAGAAAGCGATGGATCGCGCGCACGCCGTTACGGCGTACACCGATCGTCTTGCCCAAATTGTCAGTAGTTTGTCTGCTGCTGGGACAGAGGTCGATCACCCGCTCCTGCAACCTCGGGAGAATCCCAAGGCTGTACGTGTTTTGGTGCTCTCGAGTAATCGAGGCCTTTGCGGAGGCTACAACGCCGGGATCCTCCGTGCTGCAGTGCCGCGAATTCGTGAACTCAAGGAAAGCATCGGCAATGTCACCGTTGATGTGAGCGGCAAGCGAGGTATCAACGGCCTGAAGTTTCGCGGAATTGAGACCGCTGGGAACTACACCCAGTTCGAAGATCAACCAGCATACGAAGAAGTGGATAAGATCGCTTCTGGTTTCCTCGAGCAGTACATCACCGGTCAATTCGACCGGCTTGACGTGATTTACACACGCTTCATCAGCACGAGTCGTCAAGAAGCAACGATTGAGACATTATTGCCATTTGGCTCACTCGATGAAGGCGACGAATCGGCGACGCCTGATGGTTCAAACAACACAAGTCAGTATGAATTTCTTCCTACTGCGGATAGCATTCTGGAAGAGGTTGTACCGACCAGCTTCAAAGCGAAGTTATTCAAATGTTTCCTCGATGCTGCTGTGAGTGAACAGGTAGCACGAATGATCGCGATGAAAGGTGCTACCGAAAGTGCTGGTGATATGATCAGTCAACTCTCGATGACCTACAACCGCGCTCGACAAAGTCAAATTACAGGCGAGATCATGGAAATCATTGGTGGTGTGGAAGCTCTTGAAGGCTAACCTCACCCTTTTGAATTCAATCACTCGCAATCATCAATCAAAAAGATAACCGCTAACTCTCTTAGTCACGATCATGTCAACCGCAACCGAAAATAACCTTGGCCGCGTCACACAAGTGATTGGATCGACCTTCGACATTGAGTTCCCCGAAGGACAAATGCCTGCGATTTACAACGCAGTCGAGATCAAATCATCTCACAAAGGTGTTGAAATCAACCTCACTGGTGAAGTTCAGCAGCACCTCGGAGGCGGACGAGTTCGAGCGATTGCTCTCGGTAGTACTGATGGCATGATGCGAGGCATGGAAGTTGTCGACACCGGCAAGCCCGTGAGCGTTCCAGTTGGAACAGCAACCCTCGGTCGCGTCTTCAACGTCTTGGGTAATGCCATCGATGAGCGTGGTCCTGTTGAAGCGGATGCTCATATGCCGATTCACCGGCAAGCTCCTTCGGTCAACGAACTTTCAACCAACACCGAAGTTTTTGAAACGGGCATCAAGGTTGTCGACCTTCTCACCCCTTTTGTTCGTGGTGGTAAAGCGGGTTTGTTCGGAGGTGCAGGTCTTGGAAAGACTGTGATTCTCACCGAACTCATCGCTCGGATCGCAAGTAGTCACGGTGGATATTCGGTATTCGCTGGCGTGGGTGAACGTACTCGTGAAGGTACCGACCTTTGGCTTGAAATGCAGGACACCGAAATTGGTGACACCGGACGCAAGGTGATCGAACAGACCTGCATGGTGTTCGGACAGATGAACGAGCCACCAGGATCGCGTCTTCGCGTGGCTCTTTCTGCACTAACGATGGCTGAGTACTTCCGTGACTCAACCGGTGCGGACACGCTGTTGTTCGTTGACAACATTTTCAGATTTTCCCAAGCGGGATCCGAAGTTTCAGCTTTGCTTGGTCGTATGCCCTCTGCTGTGGGTTACCAACCAACACTCGCAACCGAGATGGGTGCACTTCAGGAACGCATTACCTCAACCAAGAATGGAGCGATCACCTCGGTTCAAGCGGTCTATGTGCCTGCCGATGACCCGACTGACCCCGCACCAGCAACGGCATTCGGCCAGCTAGACGCGTTCATCTACCTGGAACGATCGATTTCGGAAAAAGGGATCTATCCGGCGATTGATCCACTCGCTTCGAACTCCCGTATTCTCGACCCGCAGTACGTTGGTGATCGTCACTACACGATTGCTCGCCGAGTGCAAACTATTCTTCAACGTTACCGAGAACTTCAGGACATCATTGCGATTCTTGGGGTCGACGAATTGAGCGAAGATGACAAGCTTGTCGTGCATCGTGCTCGCCGAATCGAAAGATTCATGAGCCAACCATTCCTTGTTGCTCAAGTCTTCACCGGCAAGCCCGGTGAAATCACTCCACTGGCGGATACCATTCGAAGCTTCGAAGAAATCTGCGATGGCAAGTGGGATCACCTGCCAGAACAGGCCTTCATGTATGTCGGCTCCATCGAGCAGGCTGAAGCTCAAGCGAAGAAAATGGAAGAGAAGTAATCATGGCATTGAGATGTGTTGTCGTCACTCCTGAACGCACCCAATTAGATCGCGAAGCCGAATATGTTTCGCTACCGATGTTTGACGGTGAACTCGGTGTGATGCAAGGTCGTGCACCGATGATTGGTCGCTTGGGCTATGGAACGATGAAATTGCAGACCGCAGCCGGTCCCGAGCGATACTACATCGATGGTGGCTTTGCACACGTCGAAGGTGATGTTGTTAATGTCATCACGGGGAAAGCAGTGCCCGCAGATCTTCTTGATTCGGAAGAATCTCGAAATGCACTCCAAGAAGCGCTTGATCTTCCTGCAAAAACTCCAGAAGAGTCTCAGCTCAAATCTATTGCGGTCATGAAAGCTCGTGGTCAAGTTCGGGCTTCACGGTGATTTTGATCCCAGCCGAGTGAACTTCAATTTAGATGCCGAGAGCCAACATGCTCTCGGCTTTTTTTTGGCTCAACAAAACCTAGACAGCTTCGTTAACAGTACTCGCCGGAGGTCAATCCGAAAGCGTGAACCCACAGGGCATCAATCACACGATGATGCAAATCAAACATGACTTGAATGAGGATTACGATTACTTTAATCCCAACCCAGCGGGGCGGGTCGTCAATGCTCCTTTAACGCCTAACTGCCTCGGATCCCGGGCGATCTTGTCAGTGAAGACACGCACATCATCCAAGATGGGCCTCATTCGTGCAGAAGCCTGCTCGATATTTTCGACCGTCCGGCGAATCTCCCAGTAAAGCTCATCGTCTTCAAGAAGCCTTTTTACGGTCCCGTTCTGATTATTAAGAGCAGACATAAACTGGGTCACTTGGCCCATCGACGCATCGAGCTGACGCATGGTTTGCAGGACCTGCTGCACCATGGCATCGCTGTTTTCAGCAAAGGGATCAGTGAAACGCTCGATGTTTTGCACGGCTTTTTGGGCGGTGTCGACCGTTGCCACAGCCGCTTCGCCGACTAGCTCGAACTGCACACCCACTTTTTCAAATCGATCGAAGGTCTTCTGCGCTGTCCCCAATGTCTGATGCACATCATCAAGAACGACAGGTAGAGTTTCGAATGTGCTCTGAAGATTAGCCTTCATCTGGGGGTCACCAACAATTGATCGAATCTCCTGCATCGTCGCCTGAAATTCACTCATTGCCAGCAGTGCTTTATCTGACATTTGCTCAAACTTCGAGTCTGACCCGCCGACGGTCTGTTGAATACCAGCGGCTAATTGATTGACGCTATCTGCAGCTGTTGCAATGGTCGCACCAGCATTGCGGATTGCCTCGAAAGTCATTTCAAGATCGCTTTGCATCTCGAATAAACTTCTCGCCTTGGTTCCGTAATCAATGAATTCACCGTCGCCGTAAGGCAGTGTAATGACTGAAGGATCTGAAGCAAAAATGCGATCCATGGTCACCTGCGACGCGCGAACAAATTCAAGCTGAGCGTCTCCGGTCACAAAGTTCCCCGTTCCAATCTGCGGCACGTAGCGATGGGTCATCGGTCTCGATGCATCCATGGAGAGGCTGACCAGCACTCCACCGGCATCCCTCAGTTCGATACTCGAAACACGACCAATCCGAACGCCATCTCGTACAACCGGCGTGCTTTCACCGATGCCTTCGGCCGATGGAAACACGACATTGAGCGTGTATTCACTCTGCAAAAAACTCGGAAACGCCCCAAAGAGGAACGTTAAAACAACGCCTATGATAAGTGCGGATAGTACCAGTACCCCGACACCAAACCGTAGTTTATTTTCATCCATGATTTTCTGGCTCAATTGACTGAGTGCCCATCCCTAGGCCATTGCTTGAAGCATTTCGTTCATTCGTTCACCCGCCTCACCATGAACAAACTGTCGAACGCGGCGATCTTCCGCATGTTCCAGTTCACTCGGAGGCCCATCGTAAATTACTTGTGGATCATCAGGCTCGAGTCGATGCCGGGGGTAAAACATCAGCACCCGATCTGCAACCTTTCTCGCGGTTCGCATATCGTGAGTGACGATGATACTGGTCACTGGGTATCGCCGTCTGATATCGAGCATCAACTCATTGATGACATCGCTCATGATTGGATCCAAGCCGGTAGTCGGTTCGTCATAGACGACCACCTCGGGACGCAAAATTAACGCCCGAGCCAGTCCAACGCGTTTCCGCATACCTCCAGAAAGCTGAGCGGGCTGTCGACGAGCAACTTCCTTTGGGAGCCCCACTTCTGCCAAGTGACACATCACGCGGTCCGCAATCTCATCTTTGGAAGCAATCGCTTGCTGAACCAGAGGAAAGGCCACGTTATCAAAAACCGACATACTGTCGAACAAAGCAGCGTTCTGAAAAACAAATCCAAAGCGGCGACGCGTTTCCGTTAACTCTTGGAATTGAATCTCCTCCAAGCTTCGTCCATCAAACCGGACCT
The DNA here is from genome assembly GCA_022425745.1 of Rubripirellula sp. Lineage (GTDB taxonomy): Bacteria > Planctomycetota > Planctomycetia > Pirellulales > Pirellulaceae > Rubripirellula. The sequence goes on along the minus strand of JAKMEW010000145.1, from coordinate 19,309 downwards.
CACCTGATGTCGGCTTCACGAGACCAACGAGCGATTTCATGAAAACCGTTTTGCCGCAACCACTCTCCCCAATCACCGCAATGGTTTGCCCACGCCTGATGGATACATTGACGTCTTTTAGAACCTCATTCTGCTGGAAGACCACGCTTAGTTGACGTGCTTCAATCAACGGTCGGCTCGGAATCCTCTCTCGAAGTGATTCCGATGAAGAATCTACTTCTTGTGTCATAGGAATGATGAATCGTTTGGGAAGAAGCTGTAGTAAACGGAATTCAAAACAATGGTCAAAAACAGATCCACTGCCAGAATGAAAACAAACGAGTAAACAAATGCTGTAGTTGCGGCCTTACCAACGCCCTCAGCACCCGGCTCACAGTTGAATCCTTGGTAACAGCTGACAATGGCGATAATCGCACCGAAAAAAACGCTCTTAAAAACGCCTGAAAACAGATCGAATAGGGCGACCCCATCTCGTGAATGTGAAAGATAAGCAGCATGGTCGATCCCAAGAATGATCACGCTGTAACAATACCCACCCAAGATCCCCATGAAATCAGCCACGACCGTTAGTGCGGGAATCAGCAGAATGCAGGCGAGGAATCGAGGCACCACGAGGTAATGAATCGGATCCGATCCCATCGCAGTTAACGCGTCAATCTGCTCGGTCACTCGCATTGTGCCGAGAATGGCTGCCATAGAACCGCCCACCCTGCCAGCCAACATGGTTGCGGCGAGCACCGGGCCAAGCTCTTTTACCAAGGTGCTGTTGATGACCACGCCAAGGTGACTATCCAATCCGATCGCATGAAACTGAACATAGCTTTGCACAGCCAAAACCATGCCAATGAAGGTTCCGGTTAGCGCGATCACCGGCAGACTCAATGCACCCACTTGATAAAAGGTGACCAGCAGGGTTCCTTTGCACGGCAAACGAGTCACCAACCATCTCAACATCTGCCACGTGAACAAAGATAGGTCACCTATCATCGTGATGCCGTGCACGACGCGCGTACCGCAACCAGCCACCCATTGAACCCACTGGCTATCGTGGTCCAAATTAGGATCTTGTTCAGAATCCGTAGTTGGTAGTGGTGCTGTAGTGTCTGACAACCTGACGTCCTTGTCTGCGCGCAGCGGCATCGTTGCTCAACAACATTTATCGGTCCCAACGATTAGTTAGTTTAGAGAAAGTTTAAGGATCTCTTTGTGAAACACGTACGGTTTCACGCTGCATGATCCGCTGCAACTTTTTGGTGAGGCCGACCGTTTGATAACGGTCAACGCAAGCAGATGAGGCGAGGTTGTCAGCATCCCTGTACAAATGAATCACAGAGAGAGCAACGAAAGCTTAGGCAAATTGTAGTCTTGGGTCGTCTAAACCAAGCCGCTTCATTTTTTTGTAGAGCGTGGTGCGGTTGATATCCAAAGCATCGGCGGTAGCAGCGCGGTTCCACGCATGATCACGGAGTGCCTGGAGGATGATTTCGCGTTCGGGGCCCTCCAAAGCCTCGCGAAGCGTTTTGCCTTGCAACGACACCGAACCGAACTCATCACCAACTTGGCTCGCGCGGGGAGAAGCCCACCAGTTGTCCTGTTGACCAGTGAGCTCCGGCGGTAAATCATCGATCGTTAAAACGGAACCACGTCCAAGCAACACCGCGCGTTCAACCACATTTTCAAGTTGTCGCACGTTACCCGGCCATTGATAAGCCGATAGCAAGGTCATTGCCTCTTGATCAAAGGACGAAACATCCCGTTCACATGTCTCAGCGACTTCAGAAAGAAAATGGTTCACCAATAAAGGAATATCACCCGATCGTTCGCGAAGCGATGGGAGGCTGAGATTCACAACATTAATACGATAGTAGAGATCCTGCCGAAATCGACCTTCAGTAACTGCGGAAGAGAGATCTTCGTTCGACGCAAGGATGACGCGCGTATCCACTGAATGCGTCTCACTGCCACCAAGTTGTTCAAATTGGAATTCTTGAAGAACTCGAAGCAGCTTAACCTGCATGGCAGGGCTCGCTGTGCCGATCTCGTCAAGAAACAAGGTGCCACCGTCTGCTTGCTTAAACTTACCCATGCGATCACGGCTAGCTCCGGTAAACGCACCCGCAACGTGGCCAAACAACTCGCTTTCCAACAAGCTATCGGGAAGCGCACCGCAAGCAACTTCCACAAACGGACCATTGCGCCGTGAACTTCTCGCATGAATCGCTCTTGCGATCATACTTTTCCCCGTACCATTCTCACCGGTGATGAGAACCGACGCGCGTGCGTCAGCAACACCATCAACCATGTCAAAAATCTTGAGCATGCGATAATCATAGCTGAGAATATTTTCGAGCCCCGTACGACGGTCAATCCTTTCCTTGAGACGCTGATTTTCTCGGTAGATCTCACGTAGCTCAATTGCTCGCTGGATCGACAGCAATAACTCTTCATCGATGATTGGCTTGGTCAAAAGATCAAACGCTCCTGCCTGAACAGCTTCGACCGCCGTACTTGGTGTCGCGTAGCCAGTCATGACAAGAACCGCAACCTCTGGATATTGCTGCCTCAGATGCCGAATCAGATCGAAGCCATCTTCCTGCCCCAAACGAAGATCGGTGATCACCATTTCATAGGAGTCTTGCAGGAGCTTTTCTTTTGCTTCCATTAAACAGGAAGCAGTCGAAACCTGATGCGAGCACTCACGCAACCAATCTGCCATTGATTCAATGAGATATTGATCATCATCAACCAACAGAATGGAAATTGCAGATGACATATTGGGTTCCGTGACCAAAAGAAAGAGACGACTTGCAACCACATCTCGATCGGCTTGACCACTCAACACCATCGTTGTGGGTTCGCCAATCGAAATGCTCGACGTAATGAATAATTACGTCACAAAAGCATCTTGGTCAAAGAAGGAATGGTGCAAAAAAAAATCATGATGCATCATCCCTACATCCCTCATAACCGGAGCTTTGATAGGTCATCAAAATCGGTTTATCTTGAACGAACCCTCGCAATATCGATTCCGAGAGTTTGTTCAATACGCAGATCGCGTCCGTCTTAGCAGAAGAGAGGATCGACGTTGGGTACTTAATCCCCAATTACCTCACACCCTACCCATGGCTGCAGGACCTTCGGAACGGCAATACTACCGTCAGCTCGCTGATGGTTCTCCAAAATGGCAATCATCGCCCTTCCAGTGGCAACCGCTGTACCATTGAGAGTATGCACGAACTCGGTTCCCTTCTGACCTTGCCTCTTACATCGCACATTTAAACGCCGGGCTTGGTAGTCAGTGCAATTACTGGTACTCGTCACCTCGCCCCATTCACCCTTTTCACCTCGGCCCGGCATCCATGCTTCGAGATCAAACTTACGATAGGCGGGCCCCCCCAGATCGCCGCTAGCGGTATCAATGACACGGTAAGGAACCTCAAGAGAATCAAATAATTCACATTCGAGCTCCTTAAGCCGAAGATGTATTTCATCGCTCTGTTCAGGGAGCGTAAAGGCGAACATCTCGACTTTGGTGAACTGATGGACGCGATAGAGTCCTTTGGATGCACGTCCTCCCGCTCCGGCCTCAGTTCGGAAGCAGTGACTCAAGCCGCAATAAAGTAGCGGCAATTCGTCGGCTGCAAGGGTTTGTCCTGCGTTCATACCACCGAGAGTGATTTCTGCAGTCCCCACTAGGTTGAGCTCGGTGTTCTCAATACTGTAGATTTGGGTTTCCGGTCCACGAGGAGTAAAACCAATACCCTCCAAGATCGAAGTGAGCGCCAAATCGGGGGTCGTTAACGGTGTGAACCCACGATCACACAGAAAACGAATGGCATATTGCTGAAGTGCGAGGTCAAGGTGAACCGCTTGATTCTTCAGGTAATAAAACCCCGAACCAGTGACACGCCCCCCCGCGTCGAAGTCAAACAGATCGTGCTTCGCACCTAAATCGACGTGATCGAGTGCCTGAAAATCAAATGATTTGACAGGATGTTTACCAAAAGCAATCTCCACTGCATCATCCTCACCCCCTGTCGGCACATCCGGGTGAGTCATATTTGGGATTGCTGCGATCAAATTCAAGATTTCTCGGTCAAGCCGATCTTGGTCTTGTTGGGCAGCATCTTTTTGCTGCCGCAAGTCTCGTCCCTTTTCAATTAGTGCATTTCGTTCGTCCTGATCGGCTGCCTTGGGGATCTGTTTACTCGTTTCATTGGCCTGACGATTCAAATCCTCTGCCAGTTGCAGAGCAGCTAAACGCTGTGCATCCAATGTTGTGATTTGTTCGACATCACATTCAACGCCTCTTTTCTCGCAGTTCGCGCGGACCGCGTCAGCGTTTTGCAAAATAAATTTACGATCTAGCATCTGATATCTATCGTTTTAAGAATTCAACTTTCCAATTTTTTCCCAAAGCACTGCCGAAGCAAGAATGCCATCATGGTAATCTCGCACGCGAAATTTTTCATTCGGGCTATGTGCGTTATCATCGGATAATCCCCAGCCCAGCAGTAGACAATCACAATCCAAGACCTCTTGGAATCTTGTAACGATCGGTATCGAACCTCCTTCTCGAATAAGGACCGGCTCGACGCCGAACGATTCCCTGATCGCCTCTTTGGCCGCTTGAGCGAAATGACTTTCGGTCGATGCCAACATCCCAGGTGCACCATGATCCGGTTTTAGCTCCCACGTCACACCAACCGGCATGACATTCTTCAGATGCCTCTCGATCGAATCGGTCAGCTCCTCAGGGCTCTGATCTGGCACCAAACGAAAGCTAAACTTTGCCGATGCAGTCGCGGGAATGATGGTTTTTACACCTTCTCCCTGATGTCCAGAGTTGATCCCATTGATATCGAAGGTCGGCCTAGCCCAGCGTCGCTCGTCGGTGGAGTAGCCTACCTCACCGAATAGTTTTTGAACACCAACCGCCTGAGCGAACTCTTGATCTGTCTGAGGTAGACGCGCCCACTCACGACGCTCGGTTTCATCGAGAGGACGTACACGATCGTAGTAGCCGGGTAATTGAATCACACCCTCCTCATCAACCATGGATGACAACACATGGCACAGCGCGATTGCAGGGTTCATCACGGCACCACCGAAGGATCCGCTATGCAAATCCTGGCTGGGGCCTTGAAGCGACAACTCGTAGGTCGCAATCCCACGCAAACCATAGGTGATGGCGGGTTGGCCGTCGGCGTATTGACTGTTGTCACTAATCACGACGCAATCACAAGCTAGCCTATCCTTAAGTCCTTCAAGTCTTGCCTCAAGACTCTCACTACCAACTTCCTCTTCTCCCTCAATCAAGAATTTGATCTGCAGTGGCATCGGATGCCCCGCAGCGATCCACTCACAAACACTTTGCACATGTGTCAGCACTTGCCCTTTGTCGTCGGTCGCGCCACGAGCATAAAGATTTCCGTCGCGAATCGTGGGCTCAAAAGGTCCGCTGACCCACTGTTCCAAGGGCTCCACTGGTTGAACATCGTAGTGCCCATAGACGAGAACGACTGGTGCACCGGGAACCGGTTTGGTTTCGGCGTAAACGAATGGATGCCGGTCGGTGGTGATGAGTTCGACGGCTAGCCCCGCTGAGGCCAGTTTTTGAGCCACCCAATCAGCTGCCGCCCGCACGTCCTCACAGCGTTGACTGTCGCTGCTGATACTCGGAATTTTCAACCAGTGCACCAGGTCATCCAAATGTCGATCCGAAGCTGATCTCAGTGTGTCCAATATTGCGGAAAAAGATGTCATGACTGATTCCTGAAGTAACGGAGCGAATGAATCGATTTATTGAAGGACCGAAAACACGTAAAATAAGAATGAAATGGGGGCTGTGAGCTGAATCAACCTCCGCTGAATCATCGCCCCAGCCGAACTTTCCTTCAAATTCGGGTCTGCCGACTGCCTGTCCTGAGCGCTACAATATAGCGGCCGAGCGAGTTGATGAATGCCCTGCGACGCGTCATCAGATCGAGGCGAAAGCCTTTTCCAATTAAGCTAAGATATGCACTGGCGGCAAGTGGCTCCCCTGAGATCTGCGTAGCATCGCTCAGCAATGAACATGCAAGGAAACGTTATTTCTATGCCCACTAAATCGACATCAAAAAAACCCCAATCAGCCAAGAATCGGCGTAGGCAACCAAGGTACCACGTGATCCTTCTCGATGACTCTTATCACAGTTACGATTATGTGGTTCTAATGATGAAGCAACTGTTTCGACTTCCCATCGAAACCGGGTACAAAATCGCGAGGGAAGTTGATCAAGCAGGAAGAGCCATTTGCCTAACAACCTCCCTAGAACATGCCGAACTCAAACGAGATCAAATCCACGCTTTTGGTAAAGATGAGTTGGTAGCACAGTGCAAAGGCAGTATGTCGGCCATGATTGAACCAGTACCGTAATGAACGTAAGAAAATAGGAATCGAGACCAAAAGACCAGATCCGTGCGGACCAATCTCAAGTCCCACCGACAAGACGTGCGATCCACAGCAAACAACACATCCATGAGCGCTCGAATTAAAGTCGCAACCCTAGGTTGCAAGGTTAACCAATACGAAACAGAACTCGTCAGGCAGGGTCTTCAACGCGCTGGCTATAACGACTGTGGTGAAAATGAATCGGCAGACCTGTGCGTCGTCAACACCTGCACGGTCACCAACGAGGGCGATGCCAAAAGCCGTCAAGTTGTCAGACGTATGCACCGAGACAACCCCGACGCGAAGATCGTTGTGATGGGTTGCTACGCCACTCGTGCACCGGATGAAGTTGCAAAACTACCCGGTGTGGTCGAAGTTATCGAAGATAAACGTGAACTTCCTGATTTGATGTCGCGGTTTGGGGTCATTGATGTCCCAACCGGACTCGATGGATTCTCAGGCCGTCATCGCGCGTATGTAAAAGTTCAGGACGGATGTCTTCTTCGCTGTAGCTACTGCATCATCCCCCACGTGCGTCCACAACTCACAAGTCGTCCTCAATCACACATCTTGGATGAAGTCACACGTCTCAGTGAAGCCGGGCATCGCGAAGTCGTCCTAACCGGTATCCATCTGGGTCACTACGGAGTCGACTGGAATCGCAACCAACCTCGAGAGAACTGGATTCGCTTGGCACATCTGTTGAGGGATCTCTGCGAGATCCCCGGACAGTTTCGTATTCGCCTCAGCAGCATTGAAGCAACGGAGGTTACGCGTGAACTAATTTCGGTTCTTAAAGATTTCGGTGAACGAATCGTTCCGCATCTCCACTTATGTTTACAGAGTGGTAGTGATTCGGTTCTCAGACGCATGCGACGACGCTGGGGGACCAAAATGTTTTTGGATCGCTGTCATTTACTACGTGAGTCACTCGAGAACCCCGCCATCACAACCGACGTCATCGTCGGCTTCCCGGGTGAAACCACGCAAGAATTCGAGGAAACCCTAGAAACATGCCGTCGTGCTGGTTTCTCGAAGATTCATGCCTTTCCATTTAGTGCACGTCGCGGCACCCCCGCTGCCGAGATGCCCAACCAAATCGAAAAATGTGTCAAGTCACAGCGGGTCGCATCGCTTACCGAGCTAGAGGTGGAATTGCGAGAAGATTACTTCCGTAACCTCGTGGGTAGCGAACTGGAAATGCTGGTGGAATCCACGAGGCAGCTCGCTCCCGCAAACACGATCTTGCCATCCTCGTCGGACCACAGCTACCAGGTTGCGTCAGAAGAACCCACATCCAACGATGTCCTACTGCGTGGTACCAGTTGCCGTTACGCACCGGTCGAGAGCATCATCGGTAGTACTCACGGCACCGAAGTGGCAGTTGGTGAATTGGTGCGGGTGCAGATCAACAAAAGCGATGGTGAAAAACTTCACGGAACCGTCATCAGTTCGTAAAAAACCAGTACAGCGAGGTTTCACTCCGCAACTTTCAGCGAACAAGCACTTCTCAACGCTACTGGGACTTGCGTGCCTTGAACCGCTCGCTATGGTGCTACAGTAAAGCAACATAACCACTTAACACCGGAGACGAAGGAAACAATGGCCTACTCACTACCCGCTCTTGCATATGCTCATGACGCCCTGGAGCCGCATGTTGATGCGAGGACCATGGAAATTCACCACGGCAAGCATCATCAGGCTTATATCACAAAGGTCAATGACGCGATCGCGGGATCCGACCTTGAATCCAAGTCAGTTGAGGATTTGGTAAGCGATCTCTCAAGCGTTCCAGAAAACATTCGTGGAGCAGTACGCAACAATGGCGGTGGACATGCCAACCACTCCCTCTTTTGGACCGTGATGGGACCAGGGAAGGGCGGGGAGCCGACGGGTGAACTTGCAGCAGCGATTGACAACGCCTTTGGTTCGCTTGACGCGATGAAAGAACAGTTTTCCGCCGCAGCTGCGACTCGCTTCGGTAGTGGCTGGGCTTGGCTTTACGTTGAAGAGGGAACACTTAAGGTTGGTAGCACAGCAAATCAAGACAGCCCACTGATGGGTGCTGAAGTCGCTGGCATCGGCGGCACCCCTATCCTTGGTCTCGATGTCTGGGAACATGCCTACTACCTCAATTACCAAAACCGTCGTCCGGACTACGTTTCTGCCTTTTGGAACGTCGTCGACTGGGATGCCGTAGCCGCTCGTTTTGCAGATGCCAAGTAAAGTATCCATCACCAGCACGACGACACCCAACAGAAGTCGGATCAGCGAATCTTTTAGATGTTTAGACACGGATGAAGGATGTCGAATCAGAACTAACTGATTGGGTGCAGATCAAAATTCAGATCAAGAGGACTTGGAATTAGCGTTGCTAGTTCCAAGTCCTTTTTTATTGCGCAGACACCACCCTTCATTATTATTTCGCGACGGAACCACACCAAACGCATTGCTTACGGTTAAACTGTTCAGACGAGTGTTATCCCGACTTTGACACGCGATGCCTACACATGTGCAACGCAGCCTTCTCTGAGAAAGGTTCAGAGAACAGCACCGAGCTTTGACAAAAAGGAAGAACGATGATGAGAGTACCCGCTTCACCATTGAACCGCCGAAGATTCATGTTTAGTAGTGCGATGGCGGCAACAGCGTTCGGGACCTCAACACGAGTCAAGGCTTTCGGCCCGAATGACAGGTTGAAACTGGCATTCATCGGAGTCGGGGGTCGTGGTGGTGCAAACTTGAGAACGCTGGCCGCAACGCAACAGGTTGACGTGGCTGCAATTTGCGACGTCGACTCACGGTTTCTCGACAACGCCGCTGAGCTATTTCCCGCGGCAAATAAATTTCGTGACTTTCGGAAATTGTATGACGCATTGGGGAATGATGTTGACGGAGTCGTCGTAAGCACCGCAGAGTACACGCATGCTTATGCCACCATGCCAGCCTTACAACTTGGGAAAGATGTCTACTGCGAAAAGCCTCTCGCCTACAATGTTGACGAAACTCGTCAAATTACCGTCGCCGCGGCAAAGGCAAACGTCGCAACACAGATGGGCACCCAAATCCATGCGGGCAAAAACTACCACCAAGTTGTGGAACTAATCCAGTCAGGGGTCATCGGTGCGGTCAGTGAAGTTCACGTCTGGGTTTCACGCGCGTGGGGATTGCAATCAGAAGCGGATGCAAAAACAAACAAGGATCGCTTGTGGGTCGATCAACGTCCTAGCAAGCCCATGCTGGCACCAGAATTTTTGGATTGGGATCTTTGGCTCGGCCCTGCTCCAGAGAGACCGTTTCACGAAGTTTATTTCCCCGGTCCAAACTGGTATCGTTGGTGGGACTTCGGTAACGGCACCATGTCAGATCTAGGAAGCCACTGGAACGACCTTCCATTCTGGGCTCTAAACTTAGACGCACCGCGCACTGTCGAAGCATTCGGGCCAGACCCACACCCCGAAATTGCTCCGGCCTCCATGAGCGCCGTTTATGAATATGGCCCGCGAGGAAATCAGCCTGCTGTCACATTGACTTGGCATCAAGGATCACACAAACCTGAGATTTGGAAGCGAGGAGAAATTCCAAAGTGGAGCAACGGAGTACTTTTCATCGGATCCAAGGGGATGCTGTTATCCGATTATGGAAAGTATCAACTCCTGCCCGAAGATCGTTATCGTGAATTCCAACCGCCAGCTTTGCGCGAGAATCCCCCCGCGAGCCACCATCACGAGTGGCTTGCTGCCTGCAGAGGTGAAGGGAAAACCGGCAGCCCCTTCTCGTACGCGGGCCCACTCACCGAAGCCAATCATCTCGGTAATGTGGCATTTAGAGTTGGTAAAAAAATTGAATGGGATTCAAAAAACATGAACTGCAAAAACTGTCCAGAAGCGCAGCCTTTCCTGAAGCGGACACCGCGTGAGGGTTGGTCTCTTTCGTAACAAGGTTTGCTATCGGTTGATCAATTGGCAATTCAACGGGCCAGAGTCTTTGTTGACGCAAAATGCCGGAGAGCGAACCGGCAAGGCGATTAGCGTTTTCTCTACATTTAGACAAAACGAGCAGTTCCGCTGAAAAATCTCACCCATGAGTCAATTTAGTACGGTCACCAAAACCGTAACAATCATGCAATCAATGGCTGTTATAAACCGTTGATCGGATGAATCATGAAGCAGGTCAAGAACGAGTCAAAGCGTCCTCATCTTTAACCTATCAAGATGCCGATGAAATGCGGGACTGGCACGATCGTGCCACTCGACTTGCTCGCTTCATGCTATCGGACGCAGTAACCCATGGATCAAGAAATCAACGTTCTAGCGTTGGTCAAAGGTGAAGAAAAATTCATCTTTCTCTTCGACGATACGAATCGCGATGAAACATTGAGGCAATTAGCAAGATTTGCCGCAGATCCGGAAATCGAATTCAGTTGGTATGACGCAGCAATGCTGAGTCGAAAGATTCGTGAAGCAGTGCCTACCGACGAAGATCTACTGGCAAGCCAAGAATTTGACAGTCTCTCGATCGACGATTTTCATTAAAAATGAGACGTGCCGTCGCGCAATTCCTCCGCTTTCTCGCCAACGAGCGGAACGCCTCTGATTTGACGATCAAAGCGTACCGAGAGGATTTATTCGGACTCATCGACTGGCTTGAGTCCTCACACGGCCAGACTCCTTCTCCGAGTGGACTATCACCACAAGAACTTCGAGCGTACCAATCAGCCTTACAGGAAGCTGGGTATGCCAGATCGACGATTTCACGCAAGTTGGCTTCGCTCCGCAGTTTCTACCGCTTCGCGATGCGGCAGGGAATCACGAACGAAAATCCGGCCAAGCCACTCCGTAACCCAAGAAGACAAAGGAAACTTCCGCACGTCCTCAGCAATGCGGAGATTGGCCGACTGCTCCTCGCACCGTCTCACCTCACCGAATCAGGGCTACGAGACCGTGCTATTCTTGAAACCATGTATTCTGCGGGATTGCGTGTTAGCGAACTCGTCGCGTTGCGTGACGGCGACCTAGACTTTGATCAAGGATTAGTGCGTGTTCAAGGAAAAGGAAGAAAGGAACGAATGAGCCCACTTGGCTCATATGCAATCAAAGCGATCAAACGCTACGCAAGACAAAGATCGCGAAGCAGCAAATCCGATTCATTGAATCGCCAAGCTCCGGTGTTTGTAAATCGGTTCGGAAACGGCCTGACGACTCGTAGCGTAGGACGCATGCTTGAAAAGTACATTCGCGAGACTGGTCTTGATACTCGAACAAGTCCTCACACCTTGAGACATTCTTTTGCCACGCATTTGCTCGATCGTGGTGCCGACATCCGAAGTGTTCAGGAACTGCTGGGACATCAGAGTTTAGCGACGACGCAAATATACACTCACGTCAGTGCTGCTAATTTGCGTCAAGTGTACGAACAGGCACATCCCCGAGCAGGCAGCGACTCCTAACGAAAATCGGCATCGTCTATTCTCTGGTTCAAGGGTTGTGTTCAGACGACCAATCGTTACCGTCGTTCCTTTTAATGCTAACATCTTAGCGATACCAATCTCGAATCGTATCAGGCCGAACACCTAACTTATACGCAGCCTGCAAAAACCAATTTTGCAAAGTCTGTATCACGACCCCTTTTTTCTCCCAGCGTCGACAGCTCACCTGAATAGGCCCCTGCAGCAAGCAGGGCTTAGCAATGCGTCGCATCTTTTTGGAGAAAGCAACATCTTCCATCAGAGGAATCTCCTCGAAACCTCCTCGCTGTCGGAACTCATCTTTGAGAACGAAGATTGCTTGATCCCCAAATGGCATCCGCCAACACTTCACACGCAGATCATTCCCAACCTCCACCAGTCGATAAATCCATCTCCCAGAATCAATAGATTGACGGAAAGCTCCCCAAAGCAGGTTTTCAGACTCACAGATCTGTTGCAAACAATCGTCAGTGAGGCGGTTATCGGCATGCAAAAAAACGATCACTGCCTGCTGCGGACCAACGAAAGTTGCCCCAGCGTTTAGCTGAATGCCTCTACCAGGAAGTGACTGTACCACTTTTGTAACACCTCGCTGTTCAGCTTCAGCGATCGTTCTGTCCCGACTTCCTCCATCCACAAGGATGACTTCTCCAGCCCCAGCACTAAATGCCGATTTGATGGCGGCACCGATGCTTTTTTCTTCATTGAGCGCCGGGATGACAACAGAGATCTGACTCGGCGTCATTGGATCGCCGTCTCTCTGAGTCTCACATAGGCAATAGGCCCGAGAATGAGCAGTGGCATCCAAGCCGCCATCATGGGTGAAAGCAGGTAACCACTACCACCCATCGCACCGGAGATCGTTTTGATGGCAAAAAAAGCAAGCACCGTGGCCGACACCGCAGCAATCATCACAAACAGATTGCGTCCATGGCGATTGAGAATCATCGGTAAACCCAACAAGATCAGAATAAAATCAAGTGGTAATCGCACAAGGCGTTCGTGCAACAGAACTCTTAACCCCATACTGCTGTGGACGGATGGATTCTTCACACGTTTGATCAACTCATGAATCGATGCCATTCGAATCGCTGATTGTTTAGTCTGAAGAAAATCTGGATGCAACGTCGTGGCAAAAAAACACTGACCTGATCCGATCCACGGCTGATCATGAGAAGTCAAAAGAATGTAACGCCCCTTGAATCCCATCGACGGTAGCTGGTCAATTCCTTCAGGTCTTTGAACTCGATCAATCATGTAACCGCTCGGATGCTGATCATTCGCATCTTGCCACGATGCTGTTTCTGCGAGGATCATGTCGCCAAAGTCGAGGTACTCTCCATCAAGTCGAAAACTGGGATTAAGAATCACCTGCATCTGAGTCTTCAGAGCTCTCCCATCAATCAATACACGATTTGCGGTATCGTACTGAGCTCGAATCGGCTGCTCATGTTCTCCTGAAAGATCCTTTGCCTTGAGCATCAATACATCACGATACTGCGGCAACAACAGCTCACGGTTTAATAGTTGCAACACAAGAATCAAAAAACTGGCAACTAAAATCGGTCGAAAAATTCTTCCGTGAGAAACTCCCGAAGAGAGTATCGCGGTCAACTCACGGTTCCCTCGGAGCCAACCAATGGTAAACAGAAAAGCCATAAGGGCGATAATCGCCCCAGTCCAATCAAACAACAACAGTAAGTATGGTCCGTAATACCGCGCCATAACAGCTACAAGACCGCCCCCTTTCTCTGCCTGACGAAGCAAATCTTCCATGCTAGTGAACGCGTGAAAGACAACAAAAATCCCAGCCAGTGAACAGAAACAGATGAACACCGTTCGCAGGAATAAGGTGAGGACATATCGGTCAATCTTGGTCATCGATCTCGCTTTCCCAAAGTCATTGACAACCAAAGAATGAATTCGCGCATCACAGAACGACGGGAGGTTATGGAACGATCTAGGCACGATTCCGCATTCGCTAATCAATTCGAATCGCGGACTGGGCACATGTCAGAATGGGAAATATCGGCAATTTACTTGATTGAAATCAATACCGTTACCTTGATAACGCACCACAACCTTTAGGATCGTGATCCCTATCAAAACTCGGCTTGCTTGAAAACGAGTGGATGAGTCGAATACTGCGTAGCTATTGTATGCCGAGAAATGGAACCAGAAACTCGATAAAACGCTTCAAAACTTGTTCTTCATCAGCGAACAAGTTTCTGGACTCTTTGAATCGTGGTAAGTGAACCAATCAAATGACTGACGTTTTGAAAGTTCATCGACCCACCTCTGTGACACAGGAGTGCTCAATGAATTATTGTCGCTTGTTTTCAATCTTTTTAGCCGCAAGCAGCCTACTTTTTCATGGCTGCAGGCCGAACGAGGAGTCTCGACAAAGTAGCAATCAGCAATTCACAGAGCCAACGAATTCTCTAACCGCGAACGAACAACTGAGATCCAACGCGACCCTGCAACAATTCGCTGAAACCGCGGCATCAAATCAAACGGCAGGACAACAACCGGCTGACATTAACTCGCTCCCAGAATCCGAGTCGGAACGAAAATCAGACTCGGGTGCAGAGACCCTCGCGACTCCTCCGGCAGATGCAGATTCAACTCTCAAACAAGACAACTTGAGTCCTCCGAGCGGAACGACGGCGACAGGATTACCAAAAGTCAATGCGAGTGAGATAACCAGCAGACAGCCTTCGCTTTCAGATGATTGGTCACCAGAAAAATTAGTTGAATTCCTCAGCATCACGGATCGCGACATGCAGGACATCTGGGGACGCATGCAACAGATCCAAGGAGGCCGCGAAGAACTCATTCGGATCGCAAAACTGAAACTACAAGCGGCACAAAATCTGAAAAGCCATGCCGAAGCGTCCAATCTCCAGAAGTCACTAGGAGCGAGAGGCGAACTTCAAGCTTTATCGCATTTGGCCTCTTTCAACGATGTCACTGCGGCAACTGACCTGCGAGCGATCGCGGAATCGAATCTCGATTCACCAGATACAAGTCTCGCATCGGACAGTCGCTTAGTGTTGATTGGCTTTGCGTTGGAAGGCCTGAAACAGGGTAATGAAACTGCGAAGACGCAGTTAATGAACTACCTTTTGAACATTTCCAAGTCGACGGCATCAAATGATGTCCCAACGCTGATGGTTCTTGGACAGGCCCGTGATACACTCGCGGCATACGGAGAGCAGCAACTTGCGAGCGAAGTCAGAGGCAAGATACTCGATCTCTATCAGGACTCACCCAACGTCGACCTGCGAGTTGCAGCAAATGACTTGGCCAACCATGTCTATTATGACCAAGTCGAAACGTTACTGAATGCCGCAAGAAATGGCAAACCGATCGAAACACAACAGTGGACACGATCAATCAAGACGCTGATCGATCAGACGGGCGACATGCGATGTGTGCAATATCTGGCTGGTGCTGCACTCCAGCATGAAGGACGCGGAAGCGACGAGCTTGTTAAAGCGACTTTTGAAATTCTCAAAGAGTCCTTCACGGATCCTAAATCCGATGTGGCACAAGAAGTGAACATTGCGTCCAAGGCCTATCAAACTCGACAAAGCGTTATCGGCACAGAATTCAAAATTGATCTTCCATTGATCACGCAGGAATCCCTGCGTGTTTCGGACTATCAAGGCAAGATCCTGCTCGTCCCATTCTGGACGGTGACCTTACCGGAATCTTTACAAATCATGAAAATGCTTGAATCAATCCGGGATAAGAATCCTCAGCAAGTGGCCATTCTTGGTATCAACCTTGATAACGATGACACCCTACTCGGAGAGTTCTTACGACAGAACAAACTTCCTTTCCAAAACCTGCATGCCAGATCCGCAATATCGGATGAAGGCCCTAATCCAACCGCCGAGCAATTCGGCATCACCTCCATGCCCTTTCTCGCTATTGTTGACCCGCAAAGAAAGATAGCAGCGATTAATTTCACGGGTCAAGGCATCGAAGCAGTCGTGACCCGACTGCTCTCAAAGACCAGACAATCGGAGTAACGCACGTCACAACCTATTCGTGCAAGACACCTCCCGTGATCACATATCGCGGCAAAAGATTGCATCCGGCAAACGACCAAAACACCACGCGGATTCTTCAATTCAGCTGATCGTTAGTCATGACTGCCCGTCGCGTTCGCAAGTAATCCTGCCACTGAAACAGTTGGTCTTTGCAGATTGCAGAAGCACGACCTCCACTGCCACAAACAGCGCCTCTCACCGCATAGCAATCCGGCACAAATCCTGCATGATTCAGTCTTTCCACTTCACTCTGATTGATTGAACCCGCGACGGCAAACCAGATTTGTCTGTCGCTAGCGTACCTCTGCAGTCGCCCAAGATCCTCGATGTCGAGAAAATCAATCAGTGAACGGCCATCCTTGGTGAATGTATCGATCAGGAATCGCTTCATTCCCTGATCAGCCGCCAAACGAAGGATCTCCATCGGTTGCATTGCGTTAGCAAGTTGCCAGTCAGCATAGGCAACAGCGACTAACTCGGTTGCAGCAGGCAGTACGGACCGAAGCTCTTTCCATAACGCATTAAGATCGCGAGCATCGAAACAGCCCGAGGGTCCAGCCTTAGCGAAATGAAAACAGCCTGGAAGCAATTTTGCCGCCGCAACCGCTTGATCCCGCTCGCCGAGTGCGGCCGACAAAAACACGCCGGATCGATCTTTCCTTGGGCCAAACACACCACAACCAGCCTGCACTCGCTCCTCAACCAATTCCCAGATTTTTTCGCTGGTTGGCGAAAGTGGCCCCATTAAGGGGTCTTTGAGATCAACGATTGGAACACCTGCATTGATGACCAGATCAAACTCATTTAGATCACGAACACTAATGAGGTAAGTCTCATCGGTTGCCGAGCTCACCAATTTATCAAAATCATGAGCGGTCGTCACAATCGCGTTTACCTCAGTTGAACGTCTTGATTTGGGATCAGTGCACGACAAAGTCATGACCTCAGGCATCAAACGTGATGCGGTTGGCACAAGAAACAAGAAAGAACCAACCGAATCTCATTAAAAAGTAGGGTTGAAATTGCATCGGCACCGCTTTGTCCACTTTGCCGAAATTGCTCTCTCCCGTTAGATTAGATTGTATCAAACCGTCTGTCAGTTGGCGCCGCTTCAGGTAAGGTAACGTTGCATTACGAGTCCATAAATACGACCGAAGCATTACACGATTTTTGCGAATCCATTTCAAAAGAACCAGTCATCGCATTTGACACTGAGTTTGTCTCCGATGATTCGTATCGCCCTCGGCTATGCCTGATTCAGGTTGCGACCTCTCGGCATTTGGCAATGATCGATCCGCTTACTCTCGATCACACGGATCCTTTCTGGGACTTATTGGCGACTCCAGGGAGATCCGTGATCGCACATGCAGCCCGAGAAGAGTCAAGGTTCTGCTTTCGCTACAGCGGCAAGCCAATTGCTGGCCTATTTGACACGCAGCTCGCTGCCGGTTTTGTTGGAATGGAGTATCCCGCTTCTCTGGCAACACTGGTACAAAAGCTCGTAAATAAAACTTTACCCAAAGGCGAGACGCGAACCGATTGGTCACGAAGGCCGCTCTCAAAAGCTCAGATTGAATACGCACTACATGATGTAACTGACTTGATTGAGATGTACTCTCAGCTCAATGCGGCGGTTCAGAAACTCGATCGCGAATCATGGTTAGCGGAAGAAACGGAACGGCTGCAGCAAAAAGTCATTGATGGCGAAACCAAAGAGAACTGGCGAAGAGTGAGCGGTTCTTCCGGCCTCAAGCCTCGACAGCTGGAAATCATCAAACACCTCTGGCGATGGCGTGAGCAGGAGGCCAAACAACAGGACCGACTCCCCAAACGGATTCTTCGAGATGACTTGATGGTCGAGCTAGCTAAGCGTGGTGTGACAGATAGACGGAAGATTCGGGACATCCGCGGTATGGAGCGAAGGAGTCTATCGGATCACTACGATGCAATCGCGGCGGCGATCGAACAAGGCATAAAAACTCCCGATCAAGAACTCCCCCGACGTCCGCGGGGAACGCGCCGCGTGGTCTCCCCGATGCTTAGTCAGTTTCTCTCAACATCGATTGCCTGCATCAGCAGACAACAAAAACTCGCCCCGCCCATCGTCGGTAATGCGGACGATGTTCGCGAGCTACTCGGCTATGAGCTAGATCGTCGTGACAATGACCCGACTCCGGCCCTACTCGATGGTTGGCGAGGTGAAATTGTTGGCAAAGCGTTCCGAAAAATCCTGGCGGGTGAACTGGCAATTCGAGTGGCTGATGTCACTGAGAACCAACCCCTGGAGTTTATCGACACCTAGGCAGGTTGTTTCAGATACACTCCCAAATTCGAGTGAAAACCGAAAGTCACCTTGTGGTGATTGTTTTCGAAGGTCAATAAAAAAGGGCACCTCACGATTCGGAGGCGCCCTTTCTTAATCATTCTCTGACGTGTTACTTCGCATTTCTTGAACGCAAGGACACTTCATTCGATCTTAGCGACGCAATCGCTCCGAACTTCTTCGGCTGACTCGCTCGCCCTCTGGGCTCATGTAATGAGTCGCTTCTTCTGCCACCAAGACGGTATCTCCCGAGCGGATTTCTGCACGGAAGCGATGGTGCCCCGGACGATCAGCCTGTGCAATGACCTTCACTCGCACCTCCTCACCAGCACCGATTCTAGGAATTGCGTCAAAGAGTACTTGTCCAGTCATCACTTCGCCACTTTGGCCCTCGATGCGATGTGGTTCAACACCGTGACTGAATTGTGCGATCGCACGAACATCGATCGCCTCCTTGCTCCCACGATTGCGAATCACAATTTCGTAAGGGACATCAGTGCCAATCGGAGCTGGAGCCACAGGATCACTAACGGTCAGCACCAAGTCAGCAATGGATTCAACTCGGGTCGCAATGGACACAGCTGCCGCTCCGGCCGCGGTTCCTCGGCAATCAAATGTGAACAAATGCTCGCCAGTAGTGTCCATATTGCATCGAAACTGGTAAGTGAGAATCGCTCCAGGAGCAAGCTGCTCTAGATCCCAACGCAGCAGTTGATCTTCCTGAATCGCACCCTCAATCCCACCCAGGTACTGAACTCCTGATGGCAATCGCATACTAGCTTGAATCTGCTCACTTGCCGCATCCCCGTGGTTCTGAACCTGCAAGCTGTAAAGTCCCTCGGTATTTTGATACTTCACCTGCGGACCACTGAGAACAGCCTCAAGTTTGGCGGCGGATACGCTAATCGTTTTTTCAGCCTCGGCACGGAGAGTTAAATCACCGGCAGCCAAGCCATGAATCTTTAGGTCGCCGTGGTCTTTAGCAGTCAATTCGATATCAAACTGAGCTTCCTTACCCGGTGGAATAT
>JAKMEW010000126.1 GCA_022425745.1 Rubripirellula sp. | reverse complement strand
TTATCCGAGGTCTTTTAGCAGTAACTTGCTCGTAATTCTGCTCGATTCATAGATGACCGGTAGACCGCTTCCTGGGTGTGTCCCGCCTCCCACTAGGTAGACACTCTTCAGGTCTTCAAATCGATTGTGGGGCCGTTGGTGAAGCATTTGGCCGAGGTTATGCGCAAGGTTGAAAGTGGCTCCGCGGTAAACTGCGTATTCATGTTGCCAGTCCGCTGGAGTGATGCAGTGTTCATATCGAATACGCTCACGGATGTCGGATAATCCAATTGCAGAGAGAGAATCGAGAGTGATTTCACGAAACCGACTCTTGTCTTTTATCCAGTCAATATTGGGGTGTTGATGTGAGACCGGTACTAGAACGTACAACCCGCTCTGTCCCGGTGGCGCAAGAGACTCATCGGTCACGATGGGATTTTGAACATAAAAAGATGGCTCTTCACTCAGCACGTGCTCGTGCTCGATTTCCCTCAGATTTCGCTCGTAGTCTCGGCTGATATGAATGTTGTGATGGGGTAACTGATCATATCTTCCATCAAGCCCCAGATAGAGCATGTAGGTGCTGCACGAGTATTTTTTGCGTTCGAGATTTTCATCTTTCCACCTCCGTCGCTTCGCATTGGGAATATGTTTCTCCATCCAGTGTGCGAAATCTGCGTTGATGACAAAGGCATCCGCTTGATAGGTACACTGTTCGGTTGCCACAGCGGTGACCTTTTTTCCATCCATGCTCACGTCAGTGACTGGCTCACTCAGATGGATCTTTACCCCCATTTCACGGGCGATTTCCGCCATTCGTTCGCTGACCGCCGCGCACCCACCGATGGGATGCCAAACACCGTATTCGTATTCCAAGAAAGAGAGGATGCTAAACAGGCTCGGACATTGAAAAGGCGACATGCCGAGGTACTTGGATTGAAATGCAAAGGCAATGACAAGTCGAGGATCAGAGAAGTAGCGTTCGAGTTCTTGCCCGAGGGATCGCAGTGGATGAAGGTGTGGGGCAGCAGCGAGGAGTGCGGGATTTAAGAGATCCAGCGTTGAGCAAAAAGGTGATTCAAGGATGGGGCGAAACTTGGCGAGTTTGACGCGATTATCATCCATGTATCGTTTCAAAGCCCCAACGTCATCTGGGGAGAAAGTCCGGATCTGTTCGTCCATCTTTTGAAGATCGGCCGAACAATCGAGCTTACCACCAGCGCCAAACGTTAGTCGATACTGTGGATCAAGACGGACCATGGGAACTTCCTTGAAAAGGTCGCGTCCTACGGAGTCGAAGATTTCAGCGAGAACTCTTGGATAGAGAAAAAAGGTTGGCCCGCAATCAAACCTGAATCCATTCGCATTGATCGAGGAAGTGCGGCCTCCGACTTGTCCTTTTCTCTCGAGAACAGTGACATCACAATCGGCTTTGGCCAGTTGCATAGCGGTGGCGAGTCCACCCGGACCTGCACCCACAATCACTACTTTTTTCCGTTTACCGCTGCGGGAATTCATCGATGAAAATCCAGTCGGTTGATCATTGGACAAAGTAGGGTTATCTGAAGTGATCACTGCTTGGGCGATTGACCGAGCTCTAGAGGTGTTGGGAATGTTTTCTTGCCGGGCTCGGCTTTTTCAATTCTGAGCTTTCTCAATCAACTCAAGATATCGAGAGTCAGCTGTCTGATTCGATGCCGGCCTGTATTTCACCGCGTAGGATCTCGCTGATGCGAACATTCTGATCGCCTTCTGGATTTTCAACCTCTGCACGATTCGCCAGCAGTTCCGCACGTCTTATCGCTTCTCGCATTGAATCGACGT
Source organism: Rubripirellula sp. (assembly GCA_022425745.1). Lineage (GTDB taxonomy): Bacteria > Planctomycetota > Planctomycetia > Pirellulales > Pirellulaceae > Rubripirellula. The sequence goes on along the minus strand of JAKMEW010000126.1, from coordinate 7,803 downwards.
CTAGCGGAGATTTCGGAATGAAGCCGGTCAAGGAGCTATTAGAAGGTTGGCGAATTGGATCGAGAATGTCTTCGAAATCGAAGGAGAAAACTTTGTGCTGTTTAACAGCGATTTTCACTCGCTGAACAGTCGCCAGCGCCGCCTGTCGCTCACCATCATCGAACCCATCGGAGTCCCGAATGGATTGCTCGAGCGATTGTAGTTCACCCCACTGCAGGATTGGCAGTTTTTGAAGCCTTTGCATGATCGCTGCAGATTGCCAATTCTCATATTGATTGGCTTTCATGTTTTCAGCGAGAACCGTCATCTCTTGAATCACCTCCTGCTTGCTGGTGGGATCAAGAAGGCTTTGCTCGAGCATTGGGATCAGTGATCCTTCGAGGGTCCGCACGGCCATTTCGGTTCGTTTACCAAAGATCACCCAGGTCAGAAGGGCGCAGGTGATAAAGCCGATGATGCCCATCAGGGCTGCAGCGGCGACCATGGCGGGCATGCATCCGGGGCCCTGATCGTCTTCTCGGTGATGAGTTTCAGAAACCTTGGCATCAGATCCCGGTAGCGCGTCGGCGTCACACGCATCGTCACTCGTGTGATCACCTGCTGGTTCGCTCGATTCTGGTATCGGCATCATTGAACCGCCGGTATCATCAGGCTCGGGAGTCAGAGCCAATTCCTTCTGGCCCAGATTTTCCGCCTGAGGGTCATCGTTGGATTCCGGCTGGTTCATTGCTGCCTTATTGGTTTTGCTGAAGACTGTTTAGTCTTTGAATTCAATTTTCAAGATTTTGAATTTCAACTTTCCAGCGGGTGCCTCGATCTCGGCGGTTTGCCCGACCTTGGAACCAATCAGTCCTTGGCCAAACGGGCTGGTCACCAAGACTTTTCCGGCGTTGTAGTCTTCTTCTCCGGCACCAACTAAGGTGAATTCTTCCTCGTCACCATACGCCAGATCTTCAACCGTCACTGTACACCCAAAAACAACTTCGTCTTTCGGAAGCGTGGACGGATCGACGATTGTAGCGCGAGCGATCTTGTCCTTGAGTTCATTGATTTTGGCTTGCAGCATGCCCTGGTTTTCCCGCTGCGCGTGATACTCAGCGTTCTCCTTCAGGTCACCTTCTTCTCTCGCTTCTGCGATCTTTGCGGTTACCAAAGGCATTTCTTGGTTTTCGAGACGATCAATCTCAGCTTTGATTTTGTTGTACCCATTGCGGGTCATCGGGACCGATTCAACCATGGCAAAAGCCCTTTCAAACTTCAATATACGCGGGAACGATGATACTTCCTTGAAACGCTCGCGAAATTGCGTCTCGTCTCCATCGGCTTGAGCAAAAAGAAAACCTTTCCCATGTTCCGGGAAAGGTTCTTCCGATGACTAGATTTTCACCACTTCTTAACAGGCTGTAAAGGCTTTCCACCGCACAAATGCTATCCCCACCGGTGATTTTGCGGTTTCTTTGCCCGTGCGGTGTGTTTTGCTCGAGTTACCCACTTGGTCAGTAGCGGGTCGCTAGTGAGCGATGTCGGATGATGAGGGATCGTCAAGCTCACCGGGTCCGCCTTCGTGCGGTAATGAAATCTCTTCGTGCATCCAGCGATTCAGGTCGACTAATTTGCAGCGTTCCGAGCAAAACGGAGGCGAATCGGTTTCGTCGAGATAGAAGTTGGTGCCGCATGTACCGCAGTGAATCTTGGCGTTGTTGCGCATCTTGGCAGCATAGCGGGGTGAGGATATTTCTGAATGAGACATAAACACACCTTCTCTCAACGTGTTTGATGGATGTTCACTAACCTAAATGTAGGTTTTACTTTGCTCCCTGTCGATTCATGTTGCGTGTGTACGCCGAATGTTTCCCCACTGAGTCTGAGTTGAATCCGTGCGGTCTAACGGCCTGAAGATCAAAAAAATGGCTGCGAGAGAGTTTGTAAGCCGGGTTCTGTCATTCGCATCAGTTGATGACGAATGGGTGATCATTTATCTGTGCACGGCGATTGCTCGCCGCCTCAATTGCGACCTACCCGGGTGTCAGTCAGGGCGGACCGCCCTGCGCTAAACTTGCGTTTAGCCTTCACCCTGTTTGGTCTAGCTCCGGATGGGGTTTACCTAGCCGTCTAAGTCACCTTAAACGCTGGTGCGCTCTTACCGCACCGTTTCACCCTTACCACGCGTGCCAATCCATCGCACTGCGATTTCTTCACACCGTTCGGCGGTTTGCTTTCTGCTGCACTTTCCCTAATCTCGCGATCGGTCGACGTTATCGACCATCCCGTCCTGTGGAGCCCGGACTTTCCTCCAGTGGGACTAAGCCACCAGCGATCACCCCACTCACTCGCAAGCCAACCCAAAGAATGATAAATCCAACGCGACTTCACAAGGTGCAACCGCTGGCAATGTGACGCAAAGCTGGAATCCATTTTGAGACTCTTCTCAAGTCACCAATGGCGGCTATGGGGACTGGAAGCGAGGGTTCATTTCCCGTCAAACCAGTTTTTTGTCCGACCGGTCGTTCTTTCGCTCTGAATCTGGATAATTAAGGTCTCAGACGTTTTTCTAGCACTCCCTCCTCTTGGCCCAGTCGTGTCGATCTCCAACGGTGACAATAGTGAAGACAGCACGCAGAGCGAACGGGATTCGCTTATTGCTGAGTCCTCACCTGGAGAGCCGGCGCCGATTGCTGGTCTCAGGATCGCCTTAGTGGGTCGCTTTGGTGGCATGAATCAAAAGCAAGCCGCCAACGTCCTGCGTTCCTTCGATGCAACGGTGGTTGATCATGATGATTCCAATCTTGATTGGGTGGTGATTGGGGCCGAAGAATCACCATTGGCCGAGGCGGATCTGCTCACTTCACGCATGCGTGATTCAGCCGCGCGGGGTGAAGTTGAAGTGGTTCACGAAACCGATCTGTGGCAGCGTCTAGGCTTGCTTGAAATCGAGCAGTCGATTCGTCGGTATCACACACCGGCCATGCTCGCTCATCTGCTAGGAGTTTCCGTTCATGTGATTCGACGTTGGCAGCGACGCGGTCTGATCACTCCGGTGCGTACTCTGCATCGCTTGCCGTATTTTGATTTTCAGGAGGTGGCTACCGCTCGCAGACTCGCTCAGTGGATTGCGACGGGTGCGAGTCCGGAAGCAATCGAGCGGAGGTTGGTTGAGCTTGTGGAGGTTCTGCCGGAACTCAAACGACCACTTGATCAATTATCGATTCTGGTGGAAGGCAGCCACGTTCTGTTGCGTGGTGGAGAAGGACTACTTGAGCCAAACGGTCAACTGCGATTCGACTTCGATTCACTCGATCAAAATGCTAACGCTGATGCCAGTGAAATGAACCAGAGTGGCGAGACGCGTTTAGCCCTTTACGAAGAACCGCCAGATGTCGTTCCCTTTCGTTCTCCCGAAGATCTTTTTTCAGATGATCTGCTTGATGCTGCATTCGAAGCTGAAGAGGATGGTGACTTAGGATTGGCCGTCGATTACTGTCATGCAATTTTGGCTAGAGACGGTCCACGCCCCGATATTGATTTTCAATTGGGCGAACTGCTTTACCGAGCGGGAGAGGTTGTCGCTGCACGTGAGCGTTTTTATTCTGCCATCGAAACGGAGCCAGATTTCGTGGAGGCAAGAATGGGTCTTGGTTGTGTCCTTCAGGAAACAAGTCAAATTGATCTCGCTTTGGCTGCCTTTCGCGGAGCTTTGGAGCTGCACGAAGACTATTCCGAGGCACACTATCACTTAGCAAGTCTGCTCGATGAATTGGGGCAGCACCAGGATGCTGAGCAGCATTGGCAAAGATTCCTTGATCTTGCTCCAGAAAGCCCATGGGCTCAGGAGGCAAGAGATCGCTTGCTGCATCGGCTGAAATGATCTGCAGCTTTTGATCACTTTTTAATTCATTAGTGATTGAATCCAAGTGCACACGAGTTGCGAGTTAGGTGGTCTCGGCCGACCCTCGCAACGCCTCAAAAGCTTCTTGGGAATCTGTGGTGTCACACACCACAAGTCCGTCTCGAAGGACGACTTGACGCTTGGCGGACTTTGCGACTTCCGGATCATGGGTTACCAAAATAATGGTAATGTGATCCCGTTCGTTTAGCTCGCCGAAGAGTTGGATAACATCGCGACTGGTTTTTGAATCTAAATTGCCCGTCGGCTCGTCTCCCAAGAGAATACTCGGTTCATTCACCAACGCACGAGCCACTGCCACGCGTTGTTGCTGGCCCCCACTGAGTTGGCCGGGGTGGTGGTTTTTTCGATCCCCGAGGCCAACTCGATCGAGCAACTTTGATGCGCGTTCACGTCGCTGCGAGCGACTAATCCCGCGTTGATAAAGAAGTGGTAGTTCAACGTTTTCTAACGCCGAAGTTCGATTGAGCAGATTGAAGTTTTGAAAAACAAATCCAATCTGTTGGTTTCGAATTTGTGCTCGCTGATCGCGATTCATTGTCACGATTTCATGTCCGGCGAGGCGATAAGATCCGGATGTCGGACGGTCGAGGCATCCGAGCGTGTTCATCAGCGTCGACTTGCCACTTCCTGATGCACCGACTAACGCTACAAATTCACCACTGTGAATTTCTAAATCGACACCTCGCAACGCATCAACCTGGATTTCCTCGAGTTGATACGATTTCGTGACACCACGAATCGAGATCAGGGAGGAGTTGGATTGATCAGCTGCGTTGGCTCGCTCGTTAGCATCGGTTGGTGCGGTCATTGACGGAGTCAGAGCGGAGATTTGCGCCGAGGATACGGTGATCGATGGAATAGTGTTAGCGTTATTTTGAAACGCTTGCTTCATTCTGGTTCGGGAGTCCGACCCGATTTTAAAAAAACAGCTCCCGAGTTTAGCGGGAGCTGTTGGATAAGTTCGTGTGGAAAGTGAACTCCACCCCAAATTTTATCGAATGAAGGCCTAAAGGTATTCGCGATTTTTCACGAGACCTGGCATCGGAATGCTGTACTTACCTTCAGCATTCGCTTGCAGAGGAGATGGAGAATCGAGGGTGAGGTTTTCGATCCCAGGGCCAAATTCATGGTCATGCTTCATGAATTGCTCCAAGGTGATTTCCTGTCCTGTGTGCGCTGCCATGCGTCCCATGGAGGTCACGGCACTGGCCATCACACCTCGCTCAAGTTCGTTGTAGGGAAGATCTTCTCGAATCGCATTGATGAGATCATTCCATTCAACTTGGTACGGATTCTGAGTCTCTGGTTGAGGATACTCCCATTTCAAGCGGCTATTGTCGAAGTTATGACCTTCGAAGATTCTGGCTTTGGACGGCCAGTGAGACGCGGTCGAGATCACGGCGAGTCCTTTGGTGCCGTGCGCAAAACTTGCAAATTCTCGTTTGCAGCCTGGGATCGTTCGGCCATCTACAAGTAGTTTGGCTCCGTCAGCAAAGGTGTATTCGATCGAGTAAACATCAAAATTTTGATCTACCGCGTCGCCACGATAGTGTCGTCCACCCGATGCAATTGCTTTGACTGGCCACGAATTCTTCATCCAGCAAGATTCATCAATGTTGTGAATCAAGAAGTCACTGACTGCACCGCCGCTTAACCACAGGAAGCCATGGAAATGCTTGATCTGGTACTGCAACTCAGGCAAACTGCCATCATTTGGTGGAGCCGCGGCAGAGCCCGTGGGGCCAGCCATTCGGTAGGCTCGCATCATTGTGATATCACCGATTTCGCCACCCTGAATACGCTCAAACAATTCCTGTCGTGCCGGGCAATGGCGACACATTAAGCCCACAGCGACTTTCAAGTTTTTCTCCATCGCCTTCTTGTTCAATTCAAGCATCCGAACGGAGGTTGGAGCGTCAATCGTGACCGGCTTCTCCATGAAGACGTTCAGCCCCTTCTCGATTGCATACGAGAAGTGAACCCACCGGAATGCGGGCGGTGTCGCGAGAATCACAACATCACCTGGATCAAGAAGGTCCATCACTTTTTTGTACGCGTCAAAGCCGATGAACTTATGTTCTTCGGGAACATCAACCTTCGATCCAACGTCCTTGTTGCCGGATAGTGAAGCGTAGGTGCTGTTGAGGTTTTTATCGAACACGTCAGCTAGGCCAACAAGTGTCGGCCCATTTTCAACACTAAGGCAATTCAACGCCGCACCGGTACCTCGACCACCGCAGCCAACCAACACAACGCGGATCGAATTGTTCTCGGCTGCGTGAACACGCGGCGCTGCAGAAGCTAACAATGAACTTGCCGCGGCTGCTTTACCGGTATTTTTCAAGAACTCTCGACGGCTACCGGGCTGCTTGTTTTGGGTCATGTTGATTCCTGTGTTAGATGCACTGATGATTTTAAAATATAAATTCAAGATCCGAGAATTGAGTTCAACTTACTCTTCTGGGCCTTAATCTGCTGGGCCTTACTCTTCTGGGTCTTAATCTTCTGGGTCTTAATCTTCTGGGTCTTTTTGTTCTGGCGCTGTCTTGCCCCATTTTTTGGCTTTCTCTTCATCGGTTGGTTCGGTCAACGGTCGAACCACGCGGAAGCCAACGCTCAGCGCGTCGGTATGATACCAGATGCTTTGTGGCAACTGTGGATCTTGCTCTTTCCAGTCTTCACTTGATGCTTTCCTTGCGGCACTGCGCAGGCTCTCAGGATCTTCATCCCAGCCGCCTCCGCGAACCACCCGAGGATACAGTTGATCGGGAATGTTGAGCGGATTAGCGGAACCTTTGGATTTCAGATAAAAATCCTCCGCGTATTGATCGAGTACCCACTCGGAGACATTGCCGTGCATATCGTGCAGCCCCCAGGGATTTGGTTTTTTCTGACCGACTTCTTGGTACTGATCCTCACTATTGTCGTAGTACCATGCGTAGTCGCCGATCACCGAAGGGTCATCTCCGAATGAGTAGGCAGTTTTGGTTCCGGCGCGACACGCATACTCCCACTCTGCTTCGGTAGGCAGGCGGTAATAGCGTCCTGTTTTTACGCTCAGCCATTCACAGTAGGTTCGAGCTGCATGCTGAGTCATACATATCGCAGGATAGCTTCCTCGACCCATTCCAAAACTCATGTCCGTGTATTCTTCGGTCGGCTTGGAGACGCCATCGACCAATGCATCTCGAGGCGTTGCTGGAAGCGAAAGCATCTTTCTGCGTAGTTGATCCATTTGGTTCACCCACGCTTCATACTGATCCCAAGTGATCTCGCACTTGCCCATCCAAAAAGGATCGACTTTAACTTCGTGCGTGGGGCCTTCGTCATCAGCATTTCGATTGGCTTCGACCTCCGAACTTCCCATCACGAACGTACCTCCAGGAATCGGAAGCATCTCAATTTTGTATTCAGTGTGCTCGATCGGTTCCGAGTAAGACTTCATTTCGCTTTCATTGGAAGCGATCGCATCCGGCACCGGCAGGATGACTTCTGGGTTACGTTCAGCTGGCTTGGTTGCAGAACAAATCAAGTTACTCGCCAAGCTGATCAGCAAAACGGCAGGGATGATCAAGCGATGCGTGGGGATGATCAAGCGTTGCATTGATGACTCAATCTGGGAGGGGGGGATTTAGAAGGGCGTACAGTGTAGCGATGAATCGCGGACTGTGTTGTCGAATTGCAGGTTACACAGTCGGTCTTGCTCGATCGTCTACATTCCATTTTGAAACCACTGGAAAGTTAGCGACGAGGCTTCGGCTTCAGAGACCGAAGCCGGTAATTGGAAACCTGCTTCGTGTGGTTTACGCGAGCAAGGCGGCGATTGGTTCGCTTCCGCCACCAATTTTGAATGGGCGTCCGTTTGGCGCAAAACGTTCTTCGGTGTACGGCAACCC
>JAKMEW010000211.1 GCA_022425745.1 Rubripirellula sp. | reverse complement strand
GCACCGTACTGCGCGCGTGCTGCTCGATACTCTTCTTCGGTCAGCAATTGCTGTGGTTCGAGTTCCGTGGTGCCCGGATCAATGACGACGTAATCTTGGAAATAGATAACCTTTTCCAAAGAACTCGTCTTCATATCCAAAAGGTTACCAAGACGTGATGGCATTGCCTTGAAGAACCAGATGTGAACCACTGGGGCGGCGAGTTCAATGTGACCCATTCGCTTGCGGCGAACACGACTATGGGTGACCTTCACACCACAGCGGTCACAGATCATCCCTTTGTATTTCATCCCGCGGTATTTGCCGCAGGCACATTCCCAGTCCTTTTCAGGGCCGAAAATTCGTTCACAGAACAAACCGTCTTTCTCGGGACGATAGGTTCGATAGTTGATGGTTTCAGGCTTCTTCACCTCACCGAAAGACCAACTCTTGATGTCTTGGGGACGTGCAAGAGAGATACGAACGGATGCGTAATCGTTAATTCGATCGTAGCTGTTTGATTCGCCAATCGACATATTTTTGTGCTCCTGGTTGCCCGTATTGGGCGGTAAACCTAATTGAGACTTTTTGGCGGATGAAAAAATGACGGCTAAGAAAGTTTGTCGGCAGTTTACTGCTTACTTTCGAAAACCTGTCACGTGTTGTTTTGCTGTTAGTTTGACTTCTCGCAAACCGGATCCTACCGGATCGAACCTCCAAGTCGATGACACTTGAAACGGACGGGATCGAATCGCGTCCACAAGTGCCACCGCAAATGCTTGCCGGTCGCCTATATCGGACGTTTTTCCAGTTGCATGTTCAAAGCAAGACCTCGAATTTCGTTGGTCAAAACGTCGAAACTGGCAGGTGTTCCCGCCTCGAGCGTGTTTTCACCTTTGACCATCGATTCGTAGATTTTGGTTCGACCTTCAACGTCGTCACTCTTGACGGTGAGCAACTCCTGAAGGATGTAGGCTGCACCGTATGCTTCGAGTGCCCAAACTTCCATCTCTCCGAATCGCTGACCACCGAATCGAGCTTTACCACCAAGTGGTTGCTGGGTGATGAGCGAGTAAGGACCGGTACTTCGAGCGTGTACCTTGTCATCAACGAGGTGGTGCAACTTGAGCATGTAGATGTAACCAACCGTTGTTTCCTGCTCCATCGGTTCACCGGTTCGCCCATCGCGAAGCCGAATCTTTCCGTGGGCAGGCAACCCTGCCTCGGCGAGACAGTCATTGATCTCAGACTCAGAGGCCCCGTCGAATACCGGAGTGATGGCTTGGAAGCCTAGTTTCGCCCCCGCCCAACCAAGGTGAGTCTCAAGAATCTGACCCACGTTCATACGACTCGGAACCCCGAGAGGGTTGAGCATGATCTGGATTGGAGTTCCATCGGGAAGGAATGGCATATCTTCGATTGGTAGGATCTTGGCGATCACACCCTTGTTACCGTGTCTACCGGCCATCTTGTCGCCGACGCTGATCACACGCTTGGTCGCGATGTAGACCTTAACCATCTGAAGCACACCACTGCGAAGCTCATCGCCACGCTTCATGCTGTTAAGTTTGCGGTCACGAGCATCAATGGCAACTTCGACGTTGACCCACTGCTGAGCATAGACCTTTTCAACCTGCTTCTGCTTCGCAGCATCGCTTACTTGATCAAGGATATGGTCGATACGGAACGAGGTCGCTCGTTCAGCAACAAACTTTGGATCCTGACCATCAGCAAGGGGAGTCCCCGTCGCATCTTTGAGCTTGGTGCCGGCCGCTTCCTCAAGGTCACGAACCAACGCTTCAAAGGTGCTTGCGATTTCTGCGTTGCCAGCACTCTCGACGTCCTTCAGTTCTTTTTCAAAGATCTTTCTTTCGTCTTCGGAAAGACTCATGCGTCGCGAGAACTTTTGTGTATCGATCACAATCCCCTCGATTCCGGACGGAACCTCGAGGGAATCATTCTTAACGTCTTCCCCAGCACGACCAAAGATCGCGTGAAGCAGGTTTTCTTCTGGGGTTAACTCTGTCTTACTCTTCGGACTGACCTTACCAACCAGGATATCACCTGGCTTGACGTAGGTTCCAACTTGGACGATCCCGCTTTCATCAAGATTCCGAAGAGCTTTTTCCGAGACATTCGGGATGTCTCGAGTGAACTCTTCACGACCCAGCTTGGTTTCACGAATTTCGACGTCGAAATCTTCGATATGAATCGAAGTGTAGGTGTCGTTCCTCACCAACTCTTCGCTGATGATAATCGCGTCCTCATAGTTGAATCCGTCAAATGACATGAATCCAACAAGGACGTTACGCCCCAGTGCCAACTGACCATTCAAAGTTGCAGCACCATCAGCGATGATCTGATTCTGCTCAACCTCATCCCCAATCTTCACGATTGGCCTTTGGTTCAGCGAAGTTCGTTCGTTGAGCCCTTGGTATTTCTTGAGGTCATAATGATCACTTCCGATCTCAATGCGTGTGGAATCGCAGAAAGTCACTTTCCCGGCGCGGCGTGCACGCACGACCATTGCACTGTTTCGTGCGACTTCACGCTCCATGCCCGTACCAACAATTGGAGGCTCAGCAACCAACAGCGGTACCGCTTGACGCTGCATGTTCGAACCCATCAAAGCGCGGTTCGCATCATCATGCTCGAGGAACGGAATCAAACCCGCCGAAACACCCACCATCTGCGCGGGAGCAACGTCCATGTAGTCAACCTGCTCAGGCTGAACAATTTGGAAGTCACTGCGGAAACGAGCAATCATGTTGGGACCGGAAACCAGTGCACCATCAACGACTTCGGTATCAGCCGGTGCGACATAGGATTCACTCTCCTCGTCAGCCCTCAACCAAACCACCTCATCAGTGGTCTTACCGTCTTTGATTTGCCGGTAAGGCGTCACCAAGAAACCGTAATCATCTACACCCGCAAAAATCGCGAGCGAACTGATCAAACCAATGTTTGTACCTTCAGGCGTCTCAATCGGGCAAATACGACCGTAGTGCGAAATATGCACGTCCCGAACCTCGAAGCCCGCACGTTTACGGTTCAAACCACCTGGACCGAGTGCGGACAGACGCCGCTCGTGCGTCAATTGACTCAAAGGATTCGTCTGGTCAACCACCTGCGATAGCTCACCGCGACCGAAGAAGAAATCAATCGCCGCAGAAACACTCTTCGGGTTGATTAACGACCGCGGAGTCATGTCCGTTGCGTCCTTGATGCTCATTCGCTCCTGAACGGTACGACGAAGCTTCAAGAAGCCTTTGCGAAGCTCTTCACTGGCCAGTTCATCAATCGTTCGCAAGCGACGATTACCAAGGTGATCGATGTCATCGATCTCAGCACTGCTATCGGGATCAAACAAGTCGATCAAGTAACGAATCGCGGAAATCATGTCGTCATGACGCAGTGTCATGAGATCTTCACCAACGTCCAGACCAAGTTTACGGTTCAAACGGAAACGCCCGACCTTTCCGAGTCGGTAACGGTTTTCGTCATAAAACTTTTCATTGAAGAGCGTTCTAGCCTTCTCCAGTTGTGGCGGATTACCAGGACGCAGTCGCTGATAAATTCTGAGAAGCGCCTCTTCGTGACTCGCGGTGTTATCTTCGGCGAGCGTGTTGAAAATAAGTGGGATCTTCGGAGCATCCATCGCTTCGATGCTCTTCACTCCAGCAGTGCAAATGGTCTCTGCCACATCGTTGGTAATCCGATGACCTGCTTCGACAATGATCTCCCCGGCGCGATCGCTATCACTCGGATAGACCACATCATCCACCGCGATCTTACCTTCAATCTTTGCTGCCGACTTGCCGCTGCTAATCTTGCAAGTCTCGGTCGGATAGAACGCCTGCAACAGATCAGCATCGGTTGACAAACTGGGATCCATCGCACGAAGCAATGTGGTCGCAGCAAACTTACCGCTCTGGTCGATGCGAACCGTCAACGCATCCTTCTTCGTGACGTTCACCTCGATCCAAGAACCACGCTCCGGAATCACTCGGCAGCTAGGTAACTTGCGATCCGTTGTCGTATCTTGTTCGAGAACGAAGTCGACACCGGGACTGCGATGCAACTGGCTGACCACGACGCGCTCGGCGCCATTAATGATGAACTCTCCGCCACCCATCATGATCGGCAGATCACCCAAGTACACTTCTTCCTCATGAGGCTCTTCACGATTCAGCCGCAGCCATACTCTGAGCGGGCGACCGTAAGTCAGCCTCAACTGCCGACACTCTTGACTGGTGTAGCGAGGCTTCCCAAGTTCGTAGCTCAAATACTCGAGGGAGGTATTTCCGTCATAACTGCTGATCGGGAAGATCTCACGCAGCACGGACTCCAAACCTTTGCCCTCACGCTTCCGAGAATCAACATCTGCCTGAAGAAACGCATCGTATGAAACGGTTTGCAGAGCAGTCAAATCTGGAAGTTCGAATGTGCCAAGGCCGGTACCGAAGTGCCTGACCTTCGTCGGCTCGAGACGACGCTTGCTGGTGGTTGCCATCTTAGGAAAGAGCTCCTGAAATCTCAGAAAGTGGACATAACGCCAACGCGAAAAGAAACCGATCGCCAAATGTGAATCCCGAGTGAATTCAAATGGGACCGCTTATGACTCCCCGCACATGGACTCATCAAACATGGACTCATCAAACATGGAAGCTCCGCAGCGTCTTGAAGCGTCACACACTCAGCGCGCAAACCTTCCCCGGTGCTCGATGGGCCAAGAAACTACCAAATCAACCCCAATCCGAAAAGGGCTATCGGTCAAAATGGCGCGATTCTTGCTACCCCGTTACATTGACCACAAAAACGGAGGATCTCGCACAGAAAAACGAAAAGTCGAATTGCGACTCGCGACTCCCCGAAAAAAAATCTAATTTTTTAGCTTTTTATTTTCCGTAACGA
>JAKMEW010000210.1 GCA_022425745.1 Rubripirellula sp. | reverse complement strand
GGCGATGAAACTTTCAGCTCTCCAAGAGTGAAGGTTCACCAATTTTTTTCTCGAAATCTCTTCGCCTGGCTGATTGTCAGCCCTGATTCTTCTATTTCTTTAAACCACAAACTTGTGACTTCCTCGGCATGTTTTCACGCTTTGCAAGGCAATTTCAGTTGGTTTAAAGAACCTTCGTGTTCCGAGATAGTCTCTTTCTTCAATGCGTGTCAACCTCGATCAAGGCTGCATTTCAAATTTCTTTCTCGTGATTTTTAATGCAAGCATTTTTCAGCCTTGCGCACCGATCACTTCGCGAGCAGCACACCGAAACGGGAAAGGATCCCTCAAATCATGACCTTCCCCACAACCAAATGACAAAATCACACCCAGAACCAATCGTGCGCCACCAACTCTCTGATCTAGACCGATGTTTTCATCTAGATGGGTTTCCCGAGATCAGTGCTTTAAGCGATCCACCGGGTCATCAATCGCAATAAAAAAAGCCAGTCGAAAAGCGACTGGCTTCCATGATTGAATTTGGTTGACATGCCGAGCATCAAGCTGAAGCATTGGCCTGTTCGGCGGCTTTCTTTTCAGCCGCATTTCGGTAATCCACAACATCCCAAACGAGCCCGAAAGCTCGAAGTAGGCGGATTGCCTGCCACGTGATATCGAATTCCCACCAGCGGTGACCATGCTTCGCCATTCTTGGGTACGCATGATGGTTGTTGTGCCAACCTTCTCCGTAAGCGACGATCGCAACCAACCAATTGTTCCGGCTGTCATCTGTTGTCTCATAGTTGCGATAGCCCCACATGTGCGAAACGCTATTCACCATCCATGTGGCATGCAAAACCGTCACCAAACGCAAGAACATCGCCCAAACAACTAACGAGATCGCCAAATCCATCCCCTGCCAAATGTATCCGATCCCGAAGAGAATTCCGGTGACTGCAATATGGGCAGGTAGAAACAAAACATCGAGCACTCTCATGCCCTTTTCCTTGTACAGGTCTGGGGCCCAACGCTGCAAATAAGCTTTACGATCGCCGTTGTGCGTGTGGTAAGCAAGCCAAGTCAAGTGACTCCACCAACCTCCATCTCGCGGCGTGTGAGGATCTCCCTCTTGATCGCTACAAGCGTGATGCTTCCTGTGGTCAGCGACCCAATCAAGAGGCGTTCCTTCGCCAGCGAGCATACCGATCGTGGTGAAAAAGTATCGTACCCCGCTGTAGGTCTTCATACCGGTGTGAGTCAGCAGACGGTGATAACCAAGGCAGATCCCGAGGCTACCGGTCATCCAATGGAGAACTAGAGTTACCGCGAGCGCCTCCCACGTAAAAGTGAAAGGTGCTGTCAGGGCAACCAAGTGAGCGATTGCAAGCCAGCCAATCGCCCAGTAACTCACATTGGAAAATCGCTTCCGATCCTCGGTGGTGGGAGCCACATCTTTTTTTCGCTTTTGTCCGCCTGATCCCTGTGCTTCGACCTGGACGTCGTCTTTGCTTGAACCTTGGGGATCAGTAGATGTTGGTGCTGGTACAGCGATGGACATTGATAGTTCCTGTGAAAGATTTCAGATCGCGACTTTCGCTAGGCAGCTTCACTCGTGCCCAGAGTCTACCCGATGAGACCGAATCCGCCGTCCGCAAATCACCCACCCTGTGTAACAGCCCTGTAACATTCCTGTGACAACCACGGGCAGGTGTGGCAAAAACGCACATCAGGCGGCAAACAGCGTCCAAAAGCACCCAAAATCAACGGTTGCAAAACCGATTTAAATCGCTTAGCTAACCCAGCTGATGCGCCTTCGCCATCGCCTCTTCCGCTTTGGCGATGTACTGTTGATCCTGCGTTCCTGCCCATGCACGCTGGTAGGTTACGCTCAGCGCCGTGTAATTAAATGCCTCGCTCGGCTCAAGTTCGCATGCCTTCTCGCCGTGCTGGATAGCGAGATCGTGTTGACCGGTCTTGGTGTAAACCCGAGACAGAGCAAGCTGCGCGAGAACAAAAGTGTCATCTTGCTCGACAATCTTTTTCAGCCCATCAATTGCGGCGTCAAACTGTTCTTCATCAATAAGACGCTCGACATCGTTGTACTGCGAATGCAAATCACTCATGGTTGGGATCTCTTGGATAAAAGTGGAGCCAAAAAAAATGCCGGCTAAGTCATTTTGACTTAGCCGGCATCATCAAAAGTGATTGGCCGCTAAATTGCAAGCCTACGCATTTCGCAATGCTGCTTGAGCCGCCGCTAGACGTGCAATTGGCACGCGGAAAGGACTGCAACTGACATAATTGAGTCCAACTCGATGACAGAAGTCAATCGATGATGGATCACCACCGTGCTCACCGCAGATACCAACTTTCAAGGCATTTTTGGTGCTACGACCCTTTTCGACACCCATCTCGACCAATTGCCCAACGCCGGTCTGGTCTAGCGACTGGAATGGGTCAACGTAAAGGATGTCCTGTGCCAAATAATCCGGCAAGAAGGTATTCACATCGTCACGACTGTAGCCAAACGTCATTTGGGTCAAATCGTTGGTGCCAAAACTGAAGAAGTCCGCGTGAGCAGCAACTTGATCGGCGGTCAACGCAGCACGTGGAATTTCAATCATGGTTCCGATCAAAATATCCAGCTTACCGGTGTACTTCTTCGCTGCCTTGGTCTGCTCAATGGTCTCTTCCACGCGAGCACGCAGCGAAGAAAGCTCCTCAGCGGTACCAACCAGTGGGATCATGATCTCGGGCTGAGCCTTGACTTTCTTCTTAGCACAGTTAATTGCCGCTTCAACGATTGCCTGCACCTGCATCTCGAGGATTTCAGGATAGGTAATGCTTAGCCGGCAACCACGATGCCCAAGCATTGGGTTTGCCTCGTGGAGAGCGGCTGCACGCTTGTTGATCTCAGCTGGTTTTAGACCCAATTCATCGGCAACAATCTTCTGTGCAGCCTTGTCGTGTGGAAGGAATTCGTGAAGTGGCGGATCTAGCAAACGGATCGTCACTGGCAGGCCGTTCATTGCCTTGAAAATACCTTCGAAATCTTTCCGCTGGAAAGGAAGCAACTTCTTCAATGCAGCACGTCGATCGTCCTCAGTGTCAGCGAGAATCATTGCTCGCATATGGAGGATTCGGTCTGACTCGAAGAACATGTGCTCGGTACGACAAAGGCCGATACCCTGAGCACCAAAATCGCGAGCTCGCTTGCTATCTGCCGGTGAATCGGCATTGGTACGCACCGCAAGAGTTCGGTACTGATCCGCCCACTTCATCAACTTAGCAAAGTCACCTGAAAGAGTAGGCTCTTGGGTTTCAACTTCACCGGCCATCACTTCGCCAGTGGTACCGTCAAGGCTGATGACGTCCTTCACACCGAAGGTGCGACCGGCGACCTTGATCTTTTGTTTCTTTTCGTCGATCTGAATTTCACCCGCACCCGCAACACAGCACTTGCCCCATCCGCGTGCAACCACCGCGGCATGACTGGTCATACCGCCGGTGCTGGTCAGAATCCCCTGAGCCGCATTCATTCCGTCGACGTCTTCTGGGCTGGTTTCATTTCGAACCAAAATCACGCTCTCACCGGCTTCTGCTCGAGCCCGAGCATCTTCAGCGGTGAACGAAAGCGTCCCAACCGATGCGCCAGGAGATGCTGGCAAACCGCGGGTCAACACGTCTGCTGCGTTGCGAGCGGTTGGCTTGAAACTGGGTAGGAGCAATTGAGTAAGGTCATTCGCGGGTACTCGCATGACCGCTTCTTTCTCGTCGGTCAAGCCTTCCTTGACCATGTCGCAAGCAATCTTTACAGCAGCGAGACCGGTTCGCTTACCAGTTCGCGTTTGAAGCATGTAAAGAGTGCCACGCTCGATGGTGAACTCAATGTCCTGCATCTCGGTGTAGTGGTCTTCAAGCGTTTTCTTGATGTCCAATAACTCTTTGTAGACAGCTCGATTCCACTTTGGCATTTCAGCAACTGGCTGAGGAGTTCGAATCCCCGCAACCACGTCCTCACCTTGAGCATTCACAAGGAATTCACCGAAGAATTTGTTTTGCCCTGTGTTCGGATTTCGAGTGAACGCAACTCCGGTGCCGGAATCATCACCCATGTTTCCGTAAACCATTGACTGAACGTTCACGGCAGTTCCAAGCAAACCACGAATGTTCTCGATCTCACGGTAACGAACTGCTCGCGAAGTATTCCACGACCCAAACACTGCTTCGATCGATAGCTGCAGTTGCTTGATTGGGTCTTGAGGGAAGTCTTCGCCCGTGTGCTTCTTATAAACAGCCTTGTAGGCCTCGCAAAGCTCTTTTAGACCCTCTGCTGGCACGTCGGTATCTTCGGTGACCTTGTACTTTTTCTTGACCTTGTCGAACGCATGTTCAAAAACGTGATGGTCCATACCGACGACAACATCACCAAACATATTGATCAAACGTCGGTAAGCGTCGTATGCAAAACGCTCATTGTTAGTCGCCTTAGCGAGACCCTCGGTAGCTTGGTCATTCAAGCCAAGGTTCAAAATCGTGTTCATCATGCCCGGCATCGAAACAGCGGCACCTGAACGAACACTAACCAAAAGTGGATTGGAGTCATCTCCAAATTTCTTTCCGAGTTCTTTTTCCAGAACGCGTACAGCTTTATTGACCTGCCCCATGAGTTCCTCAGGCAAGTTCTTCCCCGCCTGGTAATAGGCGTCACAAACTTCAGTAGTGATCGTGAACCCAGGAGGAACAGGAAGACCAATTCTGGTCATTTCAGCAAGGTTAACGCCCTTACCACCTAAGAGTGCTTTGCTTTTGCCTTTGCCTTCGGTCTTCGTTTTGCCGAAGTAATAAACCATTTTAGTGGTTGCCATAACGTTTTTTTCTCTCTCGTTTTTGATAGAGGCAGATCTGAATGGTTAAAGTAATTTTGCCACGTTTTGTGCGGGGTCAGTTCGACACACACTCAACGACGGAATCCAACTCTGATCCCGATTGGATATCTTCGCGATTGACTGAAAAATGAACTCCGTAGAGTTTTAGGGTGACCACCGCACAAGTCGGAACACCGCGGGAATCCGGCCTTCGCAAGCCTCCTTTCGTCAGCAGGCATTCTCTAACAACTGGTAAAACCAGCATTTAGGACGCACTAGCAACGCTCCAGAAACTCGCCCTCCAAGATCATTTTGGTCACAAGCAGCTCACTTGCATGCCACTTGATCTCTGATCCACTCAAGGCAAAAAGGAAAGATCGAACAACGGGGAAGGGTTTTCCGCACAATCTTCCCAGCCACCAAACTACACCTTTTCGCGTCAATTTATTTACCGATTCTCATATGGTCAATGACGACTAAAGCTGGGAAGGCACCACAAACGAGCTTTCGCCATTAAAACCGGCAACTTCGGAGCTATCGATAGAACCTCGGATGAACCTCCCCAACGCCTTAGCCACCCCCACACCGCCTCGAACGTGTGCATTTCGCCC
>JAKMEW010000094.1 GCA_022425745.1 Rubripirellula sp. | reverse complement strand
CTCCAAAACAGGATAAATCAGACCACCCCATATCATCGATAAAGACAGTGATCACATTGGGCCGATCACGAACTCCAACTAATCTCGCCTTACCAAAAACAACCTCAGGGTCATTTGTTTGCTCCATCCACTGATCGAGTTTCCCTCTGAGAGCTTCGAGTCGCTCTGCTTGATTTGCGTCATCGACCCGGTTCTGACTTTCATAAGGATCCGAAGTGGTGTGATACAGTTCTTCTGCAACGCGGGTACGATAGCGGTTCACCAAACGCTTCGCACCTGCATTGACGGCGGCTTCGTCGACCCAGCTCTGCCAATACCCTTTCTCCGGTTCAGCATGAGTGACATGGCTGCCAAAAAGGAATTCCGGATGCAAGTTACGAACGTATTTCCAACCGTCCGCGGAACGAACGGAGCGAATGGGGAACACATTGAAATCACCGTCGCCACTATGAGTTGTAAAGATATAGTCATGGTGATCCTCTCTGTCACCAGAGAGTACCGGCAGAAAGGATCGACCATCTAAAGCATCAACGGGATCCGCACCGGCAACCTCCAGCAACGTCGGCAGAACATCGATCCAAGAGACCATCGCATCGGAACGAGCCCCCGCAGCGACACGCCCTGGCCACGACACAATCATGGGCGTGCGAACACCGTCATCGTAGAGATTCCACTTTCCAAAAGGCCACTGAGCCCCATGGTCGCTTGTGTGCAAAAAGAACAGATCGTCGCCTAACTTCTCTCGCGCGACATCAAAGACATGACCCAATTCTTGATCCATCTTGCCGATGGCTGCCACATACTTCGCCCTCCACTGCCTCGAAACTTCCGTATCGACGTGGTTGGGTGGCACAACGAGCGTACGGGGATCAATTCCCCCTGTGTCTTCGGGCCAAGGCACGTGCGGCCAGTTGGTTCCCACGAATAAACAAAGCGGTTGATCCGACTCCCGTTGCTTTAACCATTCCATGGCTTTACTGACGGCAATATCCTCGTGGTAACCAAAGTGTTTAGCGAGGTCGAATCCGTACTCGGGTGTCTGCGCGTAATGCCCGACTTTGCCAAATGAGACGACTTCGTAGCCGACCCGTTGGAGATACTCTGGAAGCTTCGTGATTTCAGCCGAGGGACGCGAGTGATTTGCCTCGGCGTTATTTCGGGCCGGATAAAGCCCCGTGAGAAGTGCTGCACGGCTCGGAGCACATGAAGGGGAGGCTACGAAAGCTTGATTGAAAGTCATCCCCGAGTCCGCAAGACGCTTCATATTGGGCGTTTTGATATCGGGTGAACCGTAGACGGATGAATCTCTCCACGTGTGATCGTCGGATAGAAACACGACGATATCAGGTGGTCCGCCTTTGACACGTTCCGCAGCGTTCCCGACGCGGTTGACTCCAACAACCAGCAGCAAAGTGATCGCCAAAAACTGCCAACAAAACGACTTCAACCAATCATACATCTCGTTTTCCCGTGAATCCAACCACTCTGAACCGACCCAAGAACATGATTCTGGGTAACCCAAAGGAAGCTCGCTCAAAACGCACAAGAGAATCGAACCTCCCGTAATCGGTCGGCAGAGATCTTACCGCGTTTTCACCACATAGGAAGTAACGCTTGACGCATTCAGACGAATCAGTCCAAATCGACCTCAAACCTTGCACCCTTTTTCTCGATGGGGCGATCCCTCCAGACATCCCCGTTGGGGAAAGCATGCTGAGCCAAGAAATCTTCCTTGAACTCAAGACCCCATCCGGGTGCGCAAGGCGCGTCGTAGTGACCATCGGAAACACTTACGGGCTGCAGCACCGAATCTTGAAGAAAATCGATGTACTCAACCAACTGAGTCTTCGAGTGACCAGATACGGCAATCTGATCCCACATCCCATAGTGCTGAATCATGTTACACAAAGCGATCCCGCCACCGTGTGGGCAGACCGGCACATCATACTTGGCCGCCATCAAAACTATCGCCATCACATCATTCACACCGGCAACGCGAACTGCGTCGATCTGACAGTACTTGATCGCCTGGCTTTTCAACAACTGCTTGAAAATCACGGGTGACGCAGCCTGCTCACCACAAGCAAAATCAAACTCCGATGACTGAAATCGATTTGCAAGATCGAGATACCCCAAAACGTCATCCCTCGCGATTGGCTCTTCGATCCATTTCAATCCAAACCCCTCGTAGTGCGAAAGATGATCAATTGCCTGATCGAGACTCCAGTATTGATTCGCATCAACCATCAAATTGCATTCGGTTCCAATGGAGGATCGCATGAACTTCAGTCGCTGCAAATCATGCTGTAAGTCCCGCCCAACTTTCAGTTTGAATGAATCAAAGCCTTGCTGACTCAACCGTTGAATCGTCTCCAATATCTGCTCATCCGACAAACCGAGCCACCCAGCTGTACAGTACGCCTTCGGTCCCCGCTTTGACATTTCCCGCTCGCGCTGACCCACCGCGGTACGTCGCGAAGAAAGGATTTCCAAAGCTTCTTCCGGCGTCAAAGCATCACGAATGTTGCGCCAGTCAATGCAATCGATGACAAACTCTGGTTCGAGATCTACCAGTAATTTCCAAAGCGGTTTGCCCAGCGATTTCGCCCACAGATCCCACATCGCATTGAGGATCGCACCGGCGGCCATCCGAAACACTCCATCGTGCAACCACCTGAGTTGGTGATGATCAATGAGCCGTCGATAGAGTCGACCCGGTGACTCAGTGAACTCTTCCAGACGGCTGCCGACCACCAATTTGCAGAGGTCATCAATACCATGACACAGCCAATCGGTGCCCGCACCGACCGTAAAGACGATCGATACCCCGGTCAGCCCAGAATCTGTCTCGAGATGCAGAATCGCCGAAGAATAATCAGGCTCTTTGTGAAAAGGATCTGAACCCAGCATCTGGTCCGATGTTGGCACTCGAATATCAAGCACTTTGGCGGATGTGATTTTGACCGAAGGATGAACCATCTAGCAAAAGACCTTAAAGAACCGACCTGTTAAACACTCGCCCACGGAAACCCAGAAACGTCCCCGATTATTTAAAGGGCTGACGCTCGCATCTGACCATTGAACGGATCAGGAAGCATGATAGCAGAAACCGTGCCGACACACGCCGGGACAAAGATTGAACGAAGGCTTGACAACCAACTCAACCATTCACGAGAGTCAACAAATGTTGCTAGACTGACGAGGTCAAAAAAAGTTCGGAACCAGTCCATCGCAAGCCCTTCACGAAGATCAGCCAAAAGCATCGATCATGCACATCGCCTATGAAGGATTGATCTACGAGATGATGCCGCTTGGTGGAATCTCGCGATACTTTGACGAACTTCTATCGCACCTTCCCGACGATTGCGATCCCAGCATCTTGCTACCGAAAGGGCATGTGCTCACAGCCAATCAGCCCAAGCTTCAAACGCACTACGCCAGTGTTACGCCACCATTTCGATCATCACTGACCAGGAGGCTACTGAGTCGTTACTGGAGAAAGTCACAGTGGCGAAAGATCGAAGAGTCCTTCCGTGACATCACGACGGATGTTCGACACTGGACCTACTATTGCGGACTCTGCCAGCGACCTATCACATCCAGTCGAGTTCCGAACGTGGTCACGGTCTACGATTTTATCGCTGAGCACTATCCTGAAATCGACCCGCGAGGAAAACATCGACATTGGCTCCGACAATCCATTCAAGCAGCGGATCGCTTAATCTGCATCTCCGAAACGACTCATCTTGAACTTTGCGAACGGTATCCAGACGCGGAAAAAAAAGCGACTGTCATTCCACTTGGCAATTCGTTTGCCAAAGTAGAGCTCGGAGAACTCCCGAATCAGTTGCGAGACAAACGCTACATCCTGTTTGTCGGCCGAAGAAACGAATACAAGAACTTCAGCGTTCTTTGGAAAGCTTGGAAATCCATCAAAACCCAATACCCCGACCTCTTATTGGTTTCGGTGGGCCCTCCGCTGAACGATCGAGAATGCCGCACGCTCAAGATTTCCCGAGAGGAACCAGGTTTCGTGCCCCTTGACCCTGTTCCTGACAGCACCCTCAAAACGCTCTACGCGAAAAGCCAAGCGTTCATCTTTCCTTCGCGGATGGAAGGATTTGGACTACCCGCTCTGGAAGCAATCGAATCAGGTAGCATCGTCCTGGCTTCCGACTGTGCGGCATTGAAAGAAGTCTGCGGCGATTCGGCGTACTACTTTCAATCGCATGACGATTCTCACCTTGCCGAATTAATCGAGATGGCGGTTGAACTGACAGAAAATGCTCGCTTCAAAACAACGCAAAGAGGAAAACACCGCGCAAGCTCTTTCTGCTGGAAACAAGTTGCTCTGCAGACCGCTGGCGTTTACCGATCCGCGATCGCAGATCACCAATCGCGCCGCAACCGCTGAAGATAACCCCCCGCACAGAACACCGATGACACCCGACCGACTTTGAAATGATTGTGTTGCACTTCACTCGCATCCACCCCAAATCAACAATCAGCAGGCTTAAAACTCGAATCATGTTCACTGCCCATTTCCGATTCTTATCAGTCGCCCTATTGCTCTGCACCCCGTCCCTAGGTCTTTGTTGGGCTGGAGATAACCTCGCCGCCGAAACGCGACCAAATATTGTCTGGATTGTTGTCGATGATATGTCGTGTCACTTTGGATATCAGGGTGAGACGCTCGCTCGAACCCCAAACGTTGACCGACTGGCCAAGGAGGGAACCGTGTTTACTCATGCGTACGCGACAGCACCAGTCTGCTCCACTTTTCGCTCCGCAATGATCACAGGAATGTACCAGACTAGTATCGGATCACATCATCATCGTAGTGGGCGAGGTGAACTGAGTATTGAGTTACCCGATGGCGTTCAAACTGTCCCAGAGATCTTCAAAGCTGCAGGATATTACACCTGCATCGCAGACGCACGAACTGAAAAAAAAGGAAAGCAGGACTATAACTTTAGCTACGATCAAAATCAGTTATACGATGGTGTCGATTACAGAAAACGCCAAAACGGCCAACCATTCTTTGCTCAGTATCATCTCCGAGGTGGCAAGCTCCGCAATGTCGAAACTTGGTACAAAGAAACCGTCCAAGGACTGGAAGGAAAGGTTGTCGACAGAAAGCTAATCAAACTACCTCCTTATTATCCGGAGCACCCGGTCATCGTGGAAGACTGGGCTCAATACCTCGACTCCGTCAACTACACTGACATCGAAGTTGGACGAATCGTTCAACGGCTAAAAAGTGACGGGGTTCTCAATAACACCGTGATCTTTTTTCTAACCGATCATGGAATCAGCCACGCAAGGGGAAAACAATTCCTTTACGAGGAAGGCATACATATTCCTTTGATCATGTGGTCACCTCAGCGACAGGGTCAACCTCAGGTACGAGATAACTTCGTTGCTCATATTGATCTCGCCGCAACATCACTCGGACTCGCTCGTATCCCGATCCCCAATTGGATGCAGGGAAGATCGTTTCTCGATGACAACGCAAACCCACGTCAATTTGTGATCTCTGCGCGTGACCGCTGCGATGAAACAGTAGACAGGATCCGAAGTGTTCGCATGGGTGAGTGGAAATACATTCACAACACCTACCCGAATCGACCTTACCTCCAGCCCAGTCAATACAAGGACTCAAAACCATTCATGCCGATCCTGCGGGAGCTTCATGCATCGGAAAAACTCAATGTTGCGCAGTCTCTCCAAATGCGCGACATTCGCCCCCAAGAAGAACTTTACCATCTGCCAACGGATCCCTGGGAACTCAACAATCTCGCTGCACTGACCGACCATGCCGAGACACTGATGCAACTCAGAGAACTCTTGAGTCAGTGGGAAACGAGCACCAACGACCAAGGCCGAATAGCGGAAAGCGAGGCGATGTACGACAGCGACATGGACGCAGTACTCAAAAAAATGCGAACCAAAAACCCAGAAGCTTTTCAGCAGTACCAAGTGAACATCAGCCTTATGAAGCTTTGGCAAAGTCAAGGCAAATAGCGCGGGACTACTCGGACTTTCCGCGGTGACCAATACATATAATCATTCACAAATCAATCAAGCTTCATCCTTTTAGCTTTGCAACAGCTTTACTAATGAAACAACTTTGCATGAACCTCGCATTCTGGACATTCAGCCTCACTCTTAGCATCACGCTGGCACCACAGACAGTGATTCAGGCACAGGAGAGCCGTCCAGCCTATCATGCCTCAATCCAAAAGCGAGAAAACCAATCCGCAAGATCGCACCAAGCCGGTGTGCCGATGGGAAGTCTTCGAAAAGGTGTTTTCGAAAACAGTAAAGTCTTTCCCGGCACAACGCGTGAATACAGCGTTTACGTGCCCGACCAATACACCGACGATCAGCCTGCCAACCTCATGGTCTTTATGGATGGCTCCGGGTACAGCAACCC
>JAKMEW010000049.1 GCA_022425745.1 Rubripirellula sp. | reverse complement strand
CTGTCTAAGGACACTGCTTCTCTGAGGGACAAAACCCATCGCACGTACACTGAGGCGTCAGGGTTGTTGTAACGCCTGTATCCGGAATTTAGCTCGCATTTACTTCAGTAGAAAGCTTGTTAGCGACCAGCCATTCTCTGTGGTCTCAACAAAGCTACCACCGTCCGGGAAGTATTGCTGAATGTCTTCAAGGGATGGCAGTTTGCTCACGTCAGGCGGTTCAGCTCCTTCGGCTCCTTCGGTTTCCAAGAATCGCCTGTAAAACGAAGCGAGCACGGAACCGCTTTCCTTGAGCTTGCCCATTTTTAGTAGCTCATACTTTGCTCTCAACGCCAGCTTAAGTCTTACGCAACGGTCAAGCGATGGCGTTTGGCAGCCAAGCTCTTTGTGAGCATCAACTACTCGCTGGATTGATTTTTGTTCGGCGAGCCCATCGGGTTTTCCTTCACTGATTCTTTTCGCCACCTCAACAATCAAGTCAGCATTGTTTGAAAACATCAAGTAGGGAGATTCTGAGCCGGGTCCTTGGTCAACGGTAGCAATCGCCCAGTTGTCGAGCAGCGGTGGAGCCTCCTCAACCACTTCTTCTTCAAAGCCTAGATCCAGGTCATTGAAGAGGTCTTCGTCAAAGTCGGCGTCGCCTCCACCTCGTTCCACCTGCCAAATAACGGATCCTTCGAAGGCTTCGACCTGTTTTGCATCAGGTTCAACTTCCATCGCTTTCCGAATCACTTCTCTGATCGTTTTCGCATCGCGAATTTTAACCGCCACCAGCATGCGTTCTGAGCCAATGTCGATCGGTAGCGTATTGTCGGTAATGATAACGACCTGATTGTCCAAATTCGGTAGAAGATCTTTTGCGATATCGATCTGTGGTCCATCTTCATCATCTCGAATACCGTCGATGATGTCACGAAAAATGTCATCCCCCAATGCCTCGTTGATCAATGTCTCAGATGCCCAGAATGCTTCTTCGATCTTGACATTCATTCGACTAAAACTCGCAGTGGCTTGGTCAACCCACGCAGGGATACTCGAAAGCGGAGCATTTGGGAATTGCAACATTCGAGCAGCTAGTTCGTACTTGCTCGGCTTGTCTGTTACGGGGGGGGCGAGTACGTACCCGCGATGCAAGATGTCGTAAGGATCACCGCCGATTGCCAAAATACCGCCAACTGCCTTGATTGCATCGAAACCCTGGTTTTCCAGTAAATTTAAAATGTCAACGTCATTGCCACGGTCCACTTCCAGTGACTCACGAATGATACGGCCCATCTGGAATGGTCTCGCAAACCACTCACCTGAAACCATCGCTCCGCTTGCTTCTATCGGTGCATTGATCGCTTCTTGTGATTGCCCCATGACGATTTGAAAATCGTCTTCTTGAGAGATTGGCGTGATCGTTGTTTTGCCATCAATTGCATCGAGGATGTCTGTCACGACACTATCACGGTCAGCCGCAATAATTCGATCCTTATCGATCAGGATCGCTATTTGTTCAACCTTCAACTGCCCCGGTTTGGGTTTGTTGTTATATACGCGAACATCATGTCCACGATGTTTTAAGGAGGATGATTCCCATCCAGCCTTCAATAGGTCTTCGTGGATCTTATCTGCCACTTTTTCGGCATTCGCTTGCCTGCCTCTGATGTCCGCAAGAATGCACAGTGCGAATGGGCGCCGCGTATCCTTGGCGAACGGAAGCCAGCCAATGACTACTTCACCCGAAGAGATATCTTGCAGGTCCTTTGCCTTAAGTCCGACTTTACTGCTGATGTTTTCTAGGTAGCCAATCGCCCTGTCTTTCTGGGACTCAAGGTAAGGTTGCATCGCCTCATCCTGCAGGAGCTGTCCAATATTTGTTCTTTCCCAGCCACTGGAAAGTTCAGGCAGGTTTGGGATTCTTAGGAGCCCCGCGACAGAGCCAGGCAGGAGATCGGTCGCGGAAATATACGCTTTTTCATCAGCCCCCGGCTCCACCGCCGTATCCTCTTGGGCGTGCGTATTAGCGGTCCATGGTAGGAGGATGGACATGACAATGAGGCATTGCAAGACATGGCCAGCCCATTGCTTGGTTGAGAGAATCAACATGCGGATTCCGAGGAATTAAAAGGCGAAAGTATCGTTGTATGATTGCGAAGTTATGAACACACAGTAAGGTAACAAGTGTGCCCAAGACTATTGCTGCAAATTGAATAACCCTTACTTGTGAGGGTTAGTGGGGAGAATCCCAAAGGCGGCGGGATGATGTCAAGCTAAGAAATCATTTCCCTACACGAACGCTGCTTCCGTGTTTTGCCCAGCCTGCCTGTTTTTGCTTTATTTCTCGTTTTTTCCTCAAACATGGAGTTTTCGAGTGACTTCGCTGCTTCCCAATATCCTTGCTTCTCGATACGCCAGCCAGCAAATGGTTGATATCTGGTCGCCGAAGCAGAAGATTGTCCTTGAGAGGAAATTTTGGATAGCTGTGATGGAAACGCAGCGCGAACTCGGAGTGGAGATTCCCGAGGAAGCAATTGCTGCGTACCGAGCGGTTTTAGAGCAGGTTGATCTTGGCTCCATTGACGCTCGAGAGCGAGTGACCAAGCATGATGTTAAAGCACGAATCGAAGAATTCAACTCGCTCGCGGGTTACGAGCATATTCACAAGGGGATGACTTCCCGCGATCTAACAGAAAACGTGGAGCAGTGCCAAATATTATCGTCGCTTCATTTGGTTCGGGAGCGATTGGTTGCAAGCCTCGCAATGATGGGTCACCGAGCCGCGGAGTACGGTGGGTTGGCTATTGCCGGCCGAAGCCACAACGTTCCAGCTCAGATAACTACCGTTGGAAAGAGATTTGCTAATTGTGCAGAAGAGATATTACTTGCCTTTGAGGCGTTGGAGGCGTTGATTACTCGTTTGCCACTTCGCGGGATCAAGGGACCCGTTGGGTCACAGCAAGACATGCTAGACCTTTTTCAGGGGGATGTAAAAAAGCTAAACATTCTGGATCAGCGAGTCGCAAGGGAACTGGGATTTGATCGATCATTCGACGCAGTGGGACAGGTATATCCCCGTTCATTCGATTTTGAGGTCGTTTCACTCCTCACTCAAATTTCCTCTGGGCCCGCAAATTTTGCGAGAACTTTGCGTTTAATGGCTGGGGCAGAGTTGGCTACGGAGGGCTTCCAGCCTGGGCAGGTTGGCTCTTCGGCAATGCCACACAAGATGAACGCAAGATCGTCAGAGCGTATCAATGGTTTCACAGTGATACTCAGGGGGTACTTGTCGATGATTGGAGGCCTTCTGGGGGATCAATGGAATGAGGGTGATGTTAGTTGCAGCGTTGTTCGTCGTGTGGCACTGCCTGACTCATTTTTAGCAATTGATGGGCAGTTAGAAACTTTCTTGACGGTCCTAAGTCAGTATGGAGCCTATCCGGCTGTGATCGAACGCGAGTTATGTCGATACTTGCCATTCTTAGGCACCACGAAAATTCTGGTGGCTGCAGTTAAAGCAGGCGTTGGCCGCGAAGCAGCACATGAAGCAATCAAGGAGCATGCTGTTGCGTCCGCGCTGCAAATGCGAGAGTCTGGATCGGAGGAAAATGATCTCCTGCAGAGACTAGCGGGCGACCCCCGAATACCGATGGACTTATCTGCGTTGAAAGATGCCATGGGAGATCCCAAGCTCTTCACCGGGAATGCACAGTCCCAGGTATCAATTGTGGTTGAGAAGATTGAAAAAATATGTGAGCGGTATCCCGATGCCGCTGGTTATCGTCCTGGATCCATTCTTTGACGACTTGCAGCGTGATTTTAATCAGTCTCCGCTTTCCGTTTTCGGCCGATGAGGTTCGAATGTTTGGTGCTTTGCATTCTTTACCGAGGAAGCTGCTTCTTGCGCATTGATGTAGAGTTTGTGTTGTGATTGATACCGTTCATCACGTGATTGAATGCGAGCGTATGAGCCATCGGGATGCATTAACCAACAGTTGGTATTATCTTTGAAATAGCATCGAAGAGTCTCTGTAAGTTTTTGCACGCAATGGTGATCATGGATCGGTATTAATAGCTCAATGCGTCGATCTAAATTTCGAGGCATCCAGTCAGCGCTACTAATGTAGACCTGAGGGCTTCCACCATGTCGGAAATAAAGGATCCTCGCATGCTCTAGGAATCGATCGACAATGGAGATAACAGTAATATTTTCACTGAGCCCCTTCACACCCGGGCGCAGGCAGCAGACGCCGCGTATGTTGAGTTTGATTTTCACTCCCGCCTGACTGGCTCCATAGAGAGCCTCGATGATTACAGGGTCAACCAACGCGTTTAGTTTCGCGATGATTTCTCCTTTCTGTCCCTGTTCAGACCGAGTTTTTTCTTGCTCAATCAAGCTGAGTAATTTTGGGCGAAGGAAATTTGGTGCAGCTGCTATTTCTTGAAGGTGCCGAGGTTGGCTTGCACCGGTTACCGCGTTGAAAAATGAAGTCGCTTCAGTTCCTAGTTCCTCGTTGCAAGTAAGGAAAGAAATGTCGCTGTAAAGCTTTGCGGTCACTTCATTGTAATTGCCGGTGCCGAAATGCATGTATCTAGCGATGCCATTGGGTTCGCGTCGAACAATGATGCAAACTTTGGCGTGTGTTTTGAGGCCATGTAGACCGTAAATCACTTGGACGCCGGCACGCTCCATTTCACGAGCCCACTCGATGTTTCTCGCTTCGTCGAAACGAGCCTTTAACTCCACGATGACGGATACGTATTTTCCAGTCTGAGCAGCACGTTTTAAGGCCGAAACGATTGGGCTTTTCTTACTTGTGCGATACAGAACTTGCTTAATTGCGACCACATCTTTATCGGTTGACGCTTCTTCAATAAGCCTAACCACGGGATCAAAACTCTCGTACGGGTGGACCAAGAGGTGATCGCCGTCAGCAATGTTTTTGAAAATGGATTGTGCGGGATCTAGCTTAGGGGGGATTTGGGCCGGCCAGTGAATGTCGCGGATTGCCTCAAA
The DNA here is from genome assembly GCA_022425745.1 of Rubripirellula sp. Taxonomy (GTDB): domain Bacteria; phylum Planctomycetota; class Planctomycetia; order Pirellulales; family Pirellulaceae; genus Rubripirellula. Next base: position 18,691 of record JAKMEW010000049.1, on the reverse strand, counting down.
TCCCCGTAGAGCATGTAATCCGAATAGATAAGTTAGATCGATCGGACCGTGGATTGGGTACAGGTCATCTTTCGCAAGTTTCATCTTCTTTTTGAGAAAGCTTACGACTTGCTCACTCGTTCCGGCCACGTACTCAAGGCGAATGACGCGGGATCGACGTCGACTTTCAAGAACCTCTTCCATGCCTACCATCAGGTCAGCGGCAGAATCTTCGCGAAGCTCAACGTCTGCGTTACGAGTTAGTCGAAACGGAATGCACTCGAGTACATCGCGACCCGGGAAGAAACGGTGAATGTTTGCGACCAAAGCATCTTCAATCAGAACGTAGTCATAACCTGACTCAGTTGGAATGGAGATTGTGCGAGGAAATGCCTTGCCAATAGGGAGGATTGCAAAGTCATCAAAAGGTTCAACGGGAGCGTTGGTTACCTGCTTCGTGTCGTCTGTGTTAGACGATCTTTTCAGTCGTACACATAGATGTAGGTTTAGTCCTTGCAGCAGTGGGAAATTGGCATTCTCAGGAACGATTTGGGGGGAGCAGATTGCCTCAAGTTCCTCCAGTTTCTGTTCAACCGTTTGAAGGGCGAGGGGATTGCAATCCGAAATTGTTAAACGCCGAATTCCAGATTCTCGCAGTGCAGATTCAATCTCGGATGTGTAAAGCGAGTTTTGTTGATGCACCAATTCGCGGCATGTCGTAATGACTTCACGAAGTTGTTGCGTTACGGTTCGGGATGTTGGGTCATGAGCTAGAGGGTTTTGTTCCAACTGAAGCTTGAGACTGCCCACCCTAACCATGATGAATTCATCAAGATTAGAACTGGTGATTGCAAGAAACTTAGCGCGTTCCATTAATGGAACGTTTTTGTCGTATGCTTGCTCGAGAACCCGTTTATTGAATTCAAGCCAACTGAGTTCACGGTTGATATAACGCGAATCAGTTTGAGTCTGTGGCGTGGTTGCGAAAGAAGATTTCATGTTCCGAGGCTTACTGTATTGATCGGAATACTGGGCGATGTGATCGGTCGGCCACGGATGATGAAAGAGGGATGAGTTTTTATTCGCGTACGCTGAGACGGGCGAAAGTGACTATTCCTAATCTTGTACGATATCTGTCTCTTCGGTGGACAACGCAGCTTCATTCGATAACTGGTTTGGTTCCGTTTTACCTAGGAGGATACGTATGGCCCGAGGGTAAAAGTCTTTTCCGTAACTCATTTCGCCACCTTGATGCCCAACGGCACCAATCATGGCTGCAGATACCAGCAAGCCAATTTTCCATGTCTTCGTTAATCGCTTGCTCTTGGTGACGAGCGACAAAAGTGCAATTAAAGCAAATACCGTTGAAGCCACAGAAACAACGACTGCACTCCATCGATGCGTGTCTACTTCGCGATCAAAGTCCAATGAAGCCCAATTGTTACCGTATCCTTGTTCCGGAGCAAAAGCCCACCCCATGAGAGTTGAAACGATTGCGCTAGCAGAACCCAAGAGGAGAGATGCAAGAGGGATTTGCGTTCCAACAGCCGGCCATTTCCAGCCGAGCACAACAAAAAATCCTCCGACTGTTAGTAGAGCGATTGGGAAATGTACGGTTGCAGGATGTAAAAATCCTTGAGCCATCCATACTCGCGTCTTCAAATCGTAAGGTTCGCTGGGCTTAGTTGAGGTGGATAGATCTGCCGCCTGTTCGACTTGAGAAGTGAATGTGACATCTTCAGGCCACTGTGCTCCCTCATTGATCCATACGCGTATCAATGCCAGTTCTGTGGTGCTTAAGGGGCCACCCTTTGAAGCTGGCGGCATAAGCATATCTGGATCATCGGTAGTCAGATAATCTGTATAGAGAGAGCTTGATTCGGCATCACCTTCTTCGATGTAGTCCATCATTACGTCATGGTCGTCGACGCGAAAATCATTTTTTGCATCATCGGGTCCATGGCAGGAAAGGCACTTCGCTTTGAGGATTGGGATAACATCTCGCTGCACATGAATGAGCTGACCGTCGTTGTTTAGCGGGCCAACCCGATTTTCGGCGTTTTCCTCTGCTTCAATGTGGATCTGCTGAGTTAGCAGTGAAGCTAAAATGAATAGGGCCGATCGTGCTGTCATGCCGTTGCAAAGTTGGAGCATGGAAAGTTGTCGCATGTGATTTTTCAGAAGTTTAGCGATAGGCGTTTTGGAGAAAGAATGGACTTCAGCCATGCCGAACAGTTTTTATTTTCGCAGCCTTCTGTTTACTTTTCAAGCTAGTTTTGTTTCAGCGGTGTCTAAACGGTTTCAAGATGCGACGCTATGACGACCTGGCGTTTTCGCTCGGAATATCTAAATCACCCCGCGGTTGGATGAATCAAAAATAGATTGTGTTCGATCCATCGCTTAGACGTCGAGTTTGATACCATCGAAAGCGCGGTTCAGTCCTAGCAGTTGAATTTCTTCTTGGATTGATTCAAGCGAATTCCTAGATAGGGTTTCGCATATTTCGTCCGCTAAAACTTGAGCAAACTGAACTTTTGCAACCGCGAGAATTTCCCCAATACGCTCTTCAGGGATCTGAAGAGCAGTAGCCGTAGCAATTTGCACCCTGATCATTGCCAGAGTGGCGTTTGGCTGTGTGGAGGAGGCATGTAGTACAGAGTAAGTCGGTCTTTCTGGTTCGATGTGCTCTGCTCGTTCTAGCGAACGCCAACTTCTTTCTAACAAGCTGTCACGCCAAGCTCGCATCCAGATGAGTGATTGTGGATTCAATGCCTCGGCGATCCATTTGGTGACCTCCGCCGAAGCAGCCGAACAATTGCTTTGAGTAAAAAATTGGTCGACATGTTCCTTGATTTGCGCAATCAAGTAGTCTCTGAATTTTCCTGCTCGTTTACCTTCGTAGCCGTTACTTACAAGGCTTTGAATTAGGGTTTCTAAGATTTGGTCGGTAGCATTTTCGGAATTCAGGCCAGAGAGGAGAAAACGGCGTATAGCACAGGTGTAACGCAATGCGAAACTCGCGGGGCTTTCCGTCCTATCCCAGCGATACTCAGATTGATTTAACTGGATGCCTCGAGGTTCTTTCATGTAGATCGCCCGCGCGGGAGTGGTGACGTTTCAATGTTCGGATGTTTCCGGCTGCTTCAGGTCCGCTATCGATGCGAGAGTCATTGGGATTCGGGGAAGTGAGTCAGCTTGGTCGAAGAGGTTCGCTAGTCTGACTGCTTATTTTCACTTGCCTGTTTCAAGGTGATTTGTGTTTCAATTCGTTGCACTGATTCTCCACTCGGTGTTTGTAGCTCGAAAGTGACCTTGTAGGACTTAGCGTCGAGTTCATTAGTTAAGAATTGGATAGTAAAGTTTTTTTCTTTCCCTCTCGTTGGTAAGCGGGTTGGTGAAAATTTTACTGCGAAGGCGGGGCGAGTTACTTCATTTGAACCAACTGAGTTTAGATACGTCATCACCTGAGTGACAACTTTACTCGACGAGAAAATGCGTTTTGGATCCAACTTGGAGCTGTCAGCATTGTTTTCGATCATCAAATTGAAAATTGCCGCATTAGGTATTTCGATCGCATCCTCTTTATGATCAACGATCTTTAGCGATAGCGGCTCTAGGTTTGCCGGAGTGATCCGTATTGTTTGCGGCTGGTCTTCTGTTGACTTCACGGAGACCGGCGTTGGTTCGCTTGCGATTCGTTCACCAGGGCTTCTGAAAAAGAAAAAGGCCGCAGTTGCAACGAGTGCTATTGCTGGTGCAATAAAGATCCCTAGCTTTCGATTTCCTGATTTAGAATTGGCTTCCTCGGAGACGCTGTTTGGATCACTGCGAGTGGGAGAGTATTCGTTTGTGCGAACCGCTTCATTGGTGATAATCTGCAATGCAGCACTGCTTTGGTGATCACAGGCTTCTTTGTTTTGGTTAATCAAGGTAATCAGCTTTGAGGCGGATCGTGGCCGATTTTTTGGCTCCTTCTCGAGCAATTGATGGATGAGGTCAGTGAGAGGCCTCGGAAGCTCTGGGTTGATTTGAAGGAGAGATTCGGGGGTCTTGCAAATATTTGCAATCAGTTGCGAGGGAATGGTTTTGCATAGGTGTGGCGGCCGTCCGACACAGACTTGGTAGAGGACAACACCTAAGCTGTAGAGATCGGTTCGGTCATCGAGCGGTTCACCGCGAGATTGCTCAGGTGAAAGATAGGCAGGACTGCCAAGAACGGATCCACGATGGGTGAAACGATCGATGTTACCATCAACAATTGCCAGTCCAAAGTCGAGTATTTTGGCTCTCCCCGATGGGGACTCAATCCAGATATTTGCTGGTTTGATATCGCGATGGATAATGCCTCTTTGGTGAGCGGCCGAAAGTCCTGACGCTACTTCTGCAGCCAACCGGAAAATCTCATCGAGGGTGAAACGATAGTTCTCTCTGATGAGTTGATTGAGGGGTTTACCTTCCAGCATTTCCATCGCTAAAAAAGGTGTGCCCTCGTGAATTCCAACTTCAAAGATGGTGGCAACATTGTCGTGATGCACTGCGGCCATCGAGCGAGCTTCTTCAACAAACCTTTTTCTGCCGATCGGCGAGGTTGACCATTTTTTCCTCATGGTCTTTAGGGCGACATCTCGCCTTAGTCGGTTATCCTGCGCGCGGAATACAGCACCCATGCCACCCTCTCCAATCAGATTGAGAACGCGATAAGGGCCGATGCGGCCCAATTCGTCGTCTGATTGTGGGGGCTCAAGGAATTCGAAATTCGATGGTTCAACGGGCATCTGGGGTTACCTAGCCAAGTGGCGGAGCTCAATTGTGAATATAGCGTTTATTCTCAATAAACGTACTCGACTAAAGAGCCAAACCATTAAAGTTTGTAGAGGTTCAGGGGTTGTCAGGACTAGTCTTTTCAAGACATGTTTGTGTGGGTTTCTCCTGCTGCTACTGCCCTGCCCTTTTCCGAAAGCGAAAAATGTCGAGTAAACGAGTTGCAATTGCCGATTTAAGTGATGCAGTACAAGTGGAACAGGCCTTTCGCGTGGCCGACAAGCAGCTCAGAGTAAATCGACAAGGTGGTAAGTACATTCTGCTTCGTCTTGAGGATCGGAGCGGCGTCATCGCCGCGATGATGTGGAATGCTGACGAGAGGGTTTTCGATCGGTTTGATCGCTCTGATTTTGTGCTTTGCTGTGGGAGAACGCAGATTCACAATGGCGCACTGCAGTTGATTGTTACTTCCATTGAGCGAATGGATGCTGCTGAGGTTGATCTAGCTGATTTTGAACGCTTTGATCACCAGAAATCAGAGGGGCATCTTGCCCGTTTGCGGGAGATCCTACTTGGTCTTGAGGATCCTGCGCTCAAGGCTATCGGCAAAGCCTTTCTTGATGACCATGTTTTTGTTGAGGCATTTCGGCGTGCTCCAGCTGCGATCAGTCATCACCATGCGTACCCAGGAGGGTTGCTGAAACATACACTTGACCTGATGGAACTCGCTGCACTTATTTCCGTTCGTTACTCGGAAGTGAATAAGGACCTCTTGATCGCCGGCGCATTCTTACACGATCTTGGCAAGATTAGTGAAATGTCAGACTCTGGCGAGGCGACTTACTCAGACCGTGGGCAGTTAGTGGGTCACATTGTTATTGGGGTTCAGATGTTGGGACAGAAAATCGAAGAAGTCCATAAGCACAGTGCAGGCCTAGTGTCCGATGAAACCAGATACCACTTAGAGCACTTGATTGTTAGTCATCATGGCTTGATGGAGTATGGTAGCCCCAGAATTCCAGTTACGGTTGAGGCGCTGGTGTTGCACCATCTTGATAATTTGGACGCAAAGCTGGCTTCTTATCTTAATGTGCTTGAGACAGATGTCTCAGTAGGAAGCAACTGGACGAATTATAGCCCCAGTATTGGTAGGAAGCTGTGGCGTCGGTAATGGGTCTAGAGTTCCTTGCGATTTTGTTTTTGAGTTTACCGATATCAGAGTTAAGGTGATTTTATTTCGCCATCGGCGGCATTGTATCTATAGGTGCTTAGATCTTGACTTTACCAAATAGCTCATCAATGTCAGGCGTTCGCCCACTTGTGAATGCAACAGTGTTAGTTGTTTCCATCACTGTTTATCAAATAATCTGTAACTGTGGTTATAGTCAGGAAATGCCCACAGATGAAATCGACTTCAGTCATGAAGTGGTTCCTGTGCTTCGTCGACACTGTGCAGAGTGTCATACCGGAGATCAGGCAAAGGGCGGGTTTTCGATGAATGACCAAGGACTGCTCTTGCGATCATCTTCAGTAAAAGTGGGTGCGTCTGGTGAATCCGAACTGATTGCAAGACTCACTGATTCGGATGCCGACGTCAGGATGCCGCCTGGCGAACGCCCCGCCCTGTCGGCGCAGGAAATTGAAGTATTAAGTCGTTGGATTGATCAGGGCGTACCTTGGGAGGCTGGGTTTCGATTTGATGGAAAATACTATATTCCTTCGTTGAGTTTAAAGGCCGCAGCACGGAGAGATGCTGTCCCTGACGGACGGAATCCCATTGATGTAATCATTGAGAGAGATGCTCCAGCAATTAAGGATTTGAATAAGCAAGACTTGACGGATTCGGAATTTTATCGTCGTGCTTCGTTAGATCTTGTTGGCTTGTTGCCAGATGTCAATCATTTGCATGATTTTGTTAGCGACCAAGGTGGTGATAAGCGTAAGGTTTTAGTCGATAGCCTGCTCTCGAACTCCAATGCTTACGCTGAACATTGGCTCAGCTTTTTTAATGATCTATTTCGAAATGATTACGCAGGAACAGGTTTTATCACCGGTGGTAGACGACAGATAAGCAATTGGCTTTATCAATCATTGATTAGCAATAAGCCTTACGATGTCATGGCACGCGAATTAATTGCTCCGGCCAACGATGACACTAGAGGGTTCATTGATGGGATTCGCTGGCGAGGTGAAGTTAGCGCGGGTCAAACGGTAGAAATGCAATTCGCACAGAGTGTGGCACAGGCTTTTTTGGGAATCAATTTAAAGTGTGCGTCTTGCCATGACAGTTTTATTGATCAATGGACGCTCGATGATGCCTACGGCTTGGCCGCAATTTATTCGGAGCGGCCGCTCAAGCTATATCGTTGTGATCAGGAAATCAATCGTGTAGCAGAGCCAGCTTGGCTATTTCCAGCACTGGGCAAGATTGAGCAAGGACTTAATCGTGAAGAGCGTTTGAAGCAATTAGCTCAATTAGTCACAGCGCCAGAGAATGCCAGTTTCTCTCGCTCGATCGTGAATCGTCTTTGGTATCGCATGATGGGGAGAGGGATTGTTCACCCTCTTGATGCAATGCAGAGCGAGCCCTGGAGCGAAGAATTGCTCGATTACTTAGCCGGCTATTTGATTGACCATGAATACAATCTCCAAGCGTTGTTACGGCTCATCGCAAATTCTGATGCCTATCAGTCACGCTCTGTGCAGATTCAGAAAGATGTATCCAGGGGATACAGTTTTGAGGGACCAGTTACCCGAAGACTTACAGCTGAGCAGTTCTTGGATGCGGTTTGGCAAATTACAGAATCAGGACCAGTTCAATTTGACGCGCCCATTGTTCTGGGTGATTCAGATCAAGTAGACGAAAATTTGCATCAGTGGAGTGGTGAGTGGATATGGGGAGCTTCCGCAAGCAACGGCGGGATACCACCAGCCGGAGAAACACTCGCAATCCGCCGAGTCATCGAGGTACCATCTGGCTTGGTTGCCGCCGCGGCTTTGGTGACTTGCGATAATTCATACAAGTTGTTTGTGAATGGAGAGCAGGTAGCTGCCGGAGATAATTGGTCAGAACCAAATGGAATTTCCATTCATTCGTATATGAAAGAGGGGAAGAATGAATTGGTAGTGATTGCAACCAATGCTGGTAATGGCCCAAACGCCGCAGGTCTTTTTTTCGAAGCCCATTTCGATTTTACAGACGGGTTGAGAGAGCGTATTGTGTCCGATGCGTCTTGGTCGGTTTACAAAAATGCACCAACGATATCTGACGGACGTTTGGGTGATTTTCTGGGTTCATGGGAGCCTGCGACGATAGTCGACGCATTGTCTGTTTGGGACCAAGCAGTAAAGCAGCATGGGCGACTCGCGATACAAAGGGCGCTGATGCAGAGAGATGTTTGGTTTCGGTCTTCTCTGATGAAAAATGACCCCCTCATGAAGGCGCTGGGCAGGCCGATGCGAGAGCAGATCGTTTCAATGCGGCCAGAATCACTGACAACACTCGAGGCGATGAATTTGTCCAACGGCGACGCATTTGCAAATATCTTATCAGCAGGCGCACGTAAGTTATTGCGTCGGTACGCTGGAGAGAATGATAAAATGGTTGTATATCTTTACGAGTTCGCTTACTCCCGTAAGCCCAGTAGCCCAGAATTGAAAGTCGCTGTTTCTTATCTTGGTGAAACCACGGGTGAAGAACGAATAGCGGATTTGCTCTGGTCAATTTTTATGAGTCCTGAGTTTCTGCTTGTGCGTTAGGTTAAACTTGTTTGTGGTAACACATGGTGCCTGTTCGGTCTAAATCAGTTGGAATCTACAAACATCGAAGTGTTGACTTAGGTGTCTTGTTTTAGGACGAATTGTAGACGTGAATAGACAGAATGCTGGTGGTAAGTGATGGGATTCGAACGAGATAATACCGCGTCTGAGGAAGTCCTAAGGCGTGATTTTTTGCGACAGATTTACGCCGCTTCAGCTGCGGCTTGGATGTCCTCCGAGCCCAAATCCCTAATGGGCTCTGAAATTAAGGAGACAGAGAACTCGGGTGGTGCTCTTCGAACAGAGCCAACCGCGGATGCTTGCATCCTACTCTGGATGGGCGGTGGGATGGCCGCACCGGACACATTTGATCCAAAGCACTACATTCCGTTCCGGAAGGGTTTGCCTGTAAGGGAAATGCTCAGTACGTTTCCGGCAATTGATACCGCGGTTTCTGGACTGCGTATTTGTCAGGGTTTGGAACGAATTGCGTCTGTGATGGATCGCGGGACGCTAATTAGATCCGCTGTGCAGGAAGATCTGGGCAGCATTTTACACTCGCGGCATCAGTATCATTGGCACACCGGTTATGTGCCGCCACAAACCGTAGCGTGTCCTCATTTGGGCTCGTGGATCGCCAAAGTACTCGGCAGACGAGATTCAGTGATACCGCCATTCATCAACATTGGTCAGCGGTTGGAAGGTGTTGGGGAAAGCGAGGAGCTGAAAGCATTTACCACCGCCGGTTTCTTTGGTAGCGAGTACGGTCCGATGAATCTTCCAGTTCCAATGGACGCGGCCAAAGCCGTGCTTCCGCCGGCTGGAATGACAGATCGACGTTTTTCGGAAAGAAGGAATCTGTATAAGCGGTTGCTTGATGCTCGGGAGTCTCGAGATCAGGTGAGCGACTATCAAACCAACTCGATACTGAGGTCAATCGATAATGCACATGAGTTACTGAGTTCCAAGGACCGTCACGCATTTGATTTGTCCCGAGAAGACGAAGGCAGTCGTAGGCTTTACGGTGAGACGCGGTTTGGGCAGGGGTGTTTACTGGCTAGGCGTTTGGTGGAATCCGGAGCTCGGTTTGTTGAGGTAACGACTGAATATGTTCCTTTTCTGCACTGGGACACTCATGCTAACGGGCATGAGACCGTTGCGAGGATGCATCGAGATATCGATGCTCCGATTGCTCAGTTAGTCCTCGACTTGGAATCTCGTGGGTTACTTGATCGAACCTTGGTGGTTATTGCTTCAGAGTTTAGTCGCGATGCCCTGATTGAGGGTGTACCGGGATCAAATGCTGCAGATCAAGCAACAGAAAAGGTCGAAGCTGTATCCGAGATGAAACACTATGGTCTCCACAGACACTTTACTGGTGGTACGAGTGTCGCATTATTTGGGGGTGGTATGAAGCGAGGTTTTGTCTACGGTAAAACGGCAGATCAGAGACCTTTGGTGGCCGTTGAGAATCCTGTGACGATTGCCGATTTGCATGCAACGATACTCACCGCGATGGGCATTTCGCCTCAAACGGGATTTGAAGTCGAGGGGCGACCTTTTTACGTTACAAAAGATGGGACGGGTAAATCCGTTAATGAATTATTCGCTTCGTCCTGACGGCGAGGTGAACACGTTGGTTGATTTTGTTTGGATTCTTGAAAAATATTTTGGCTATGGCAAACAAGAAAGCGGTCGTGCTGTTGTCCGGTGGCTTAGACAGTGCTACCTGTCTTGCAATTGCAAGAAATGATGGATTTGAACTGCACGCAATAAGTTTTCAGTACGGGCAAAGACACAGCTATGAATTGGATCGCGCTAAGTCACTTGCCGAGCAATTCAATGCAGTAAGCCACCAGGTTGTTGAAATCAATCTTGGTCAGTTTGGTGGATCCGCATTAACAGATCCCAGTCTCGCAGTGCCAAAAAGTAATGATGTGTCTGGAATTGGTGATTCCATTCCGATCACTTACGTCCCTGCTCGTAATACCGTTTTTCTTTCTCTTGCGCTCGCCTACGCTGAGACCATATCCTCCAAAGATCTTTTCATTGGGGTCAATGCATTGGATTACAGTGGCTACCCAGATTGTCGCCGTGAATACATTGACGCATTTGAGCGGATGGCGAATCTTGCGACGAAGTTAGGCGTTGAGGGCGAGAATTCCATCAAGATACATACACCGCTGGTTGCCCTCACCAAAGCTGAAATCATTAAGAAGGGCCTAAGCCTGGGTGTCGATTACGCTCGAACACTATCATGTTATGACCCAGGTCCCGATGGGGTTCCCTGCATGCATTGTGACGCTTGTCTTTTGAGGCTGAAGGGTTTTGCTGAAAACGGAATTAAAGACCCGTCAGTTGCTTGATAGAGGGGCCTATTGGGCTTTCTTTAGTTCGGTGATCAACTGTTCAGAATGACCTGCTGCCAAGCCGCCATTTAGGATGAAAAGTCTTGCTCTAGCCGAAGAGTTGATACTCATCAGATGCTTCAAAAGCAGAGATGAAATGTCGAATCTCAGTCGGTTTCTTTGATTCTTTTGGCCATCGAATACCGATCACATCGAAGCGGCATTTGCGATCAAGTAGTTTTTTTCGCTTGAGGTAGCGGAGAGCGGCGTGGGTGATTCTTTTTTGTTTTCTTATGTCAACGCGATCGGTGGGGTTGCCGGTTTTTTGTGTGTGGAGTGTTTTGACTTCGACAAATACAAGCGTATCGGTCGATTCATCTTCAGCAATGATATCAAGTTCACCAGCTGAGTCGCGTTCACCCATGGCAATAATGCGATAATGATTTGCTGCAAGGTAATCGGCTGCATAGGATTCGCCCCGATGACCAGTGTGGATAAATCGCTTTGGCTGTGGATGATTGGCCTTCGTTTGTTTGCGAAATAATTCTAGCATCTGGTGTTAACGTTAGCTTCGTTTTGACTTAGCGGTGGTTGGTGAACAAAAAAAGCCACCCTAGGTTCTAGGGTGGCTTCATCGTATGGATTGCGCATCACTAAGGCAAAATATTTTACCTTGGATAAATTGGGGATTACGAACGACGACGCTCTTTTAATCGGACAGCCTTGCCCACTCGATCGCGGAGGAAGTAAAGCTTCGCACGGCGAACCACGGCGCTGCGTTTTACTTCGACCTTCTCAATTCTTGGGCTGTGCAGAGGGAACTTACGTTCGACACCCTCGCCAGCAACGATTCGCCGTACGGAAAACATTTCGCGACTACCGCTGCCACTACGAGCGATAACAACTCCGCTGAAAACCTGAATTCGCTCTTTGTTGCCCTCTAAAATCTTTAGGTGCACATCGACGGTGTCACCGATGTCAAATTGCGGAGGGTTTTCTTTGAGGTAGGACTTTTCAACAAGATCTAAAATTGCCTGAGACATTTCAATTACTCAATCAATGGTTAGGTTTGTATTCATTCGAGTTCATTGTCGAGGTCAGAATCGCTGAGCAGTAAGTCACTGCGTCTCTCCCTCGTAATTTGAAGGCTCTGCTGTTCTCGCCACTTAGCAATTGCAGCATGATCTCCCTCAAGAAGTACTTCGGGAACTTTGTGGCCTCGAAATTCTCTCGGTCGTGTGTACTGTGGAAATTCAAGTTGCCGGTTACCCTGGCTAAATGAATCGTCAATATTACTCTGCCGATCTCCCAGCATTCCTGGAATCAGTCTCGCTACGGCATCAATGATGACCATCGCGGCAGCCTCGCCCCCGTTAAGGACGAAATCACCAATACTGACTTCCTCTGGTTCCAGAATGTCGATCACTCTTTGGTCAAACCCCTCGTAGCGACCGCAGATTAGCGAGACCCTAGAGCTCGAGGCTAGGTCTTCGGCCATCCTTTGATCAAACCGCTTACCCCTCGGGGTTAGCAGTATTTTGCGCATAGGCCGCGGATCAAATTTTTCCACGGATTCAACGCACGTGACGGTTGGTTCAACTTGTATCAACATCCCAGGTCCTCCACCGAATGGCTTGTCATCCACCGGTCGATGAACACTTTGGGGAGCCCAGTCCCTAAGGTTGTGGCGATAAATTTCGATCAGCTTTCGCGTGATCGCCTTCTCGATCAAACCTTGAGAGACGTAGCCATCAAAGATCGTAGGAAACAGCGTGACAATATCGAATCTCATTTTTGCTCAATCAGAAAATGCTGAAAATCTTACGGATAGTCTCGCGATTCATTATTGAACGCGTTGCAAATTCATGAGTCAAAAATGTGGACTCAATATTGGTTGCTTCCTTATGTTCTTTGATTTACTCGCTGGCAGTTTCTTCCTGAGTTGCCGCTGCTTCTTCAGTTGCTGTTTCCTCGACAGCATTTTCTTCTGCCGCGGGCTCTTCAGCCTTTGGTTCTTCTTTTTTCTTGGCTGGCTCAGGCGGTGCTGGCGTGTATTCTTTGCGTTTGCCTAATCGTTCCAATGCTGCATCACGGGCTTCAAGATGAGTTCCGTTGGTGCCGTATTTTTTGATCAAGACGCCCACTTTGTCACTGGGTTGAGCCCCAACGCTGAGCCAATAATCAACTCGATCACTCTTTAGCGAGACTCGTGCGTCAGTCTCAGGGCACATGGGATCGTAAGTGCCAAGCTCCTCGATGACTCGCCCATCACGTGGGCTTCGCTGATCCATCGCACAAACGCGATAGAATGGCCGATGGGTACGCCCCATCTTTTTCAGTCGAATTCGAACTGCCATAAGTTGTTGTCTCCAAATGGTTTGGGGTTCAACGTCAGTCAGACTGCCTGAGATTCGGGATTGGCAGACCCCGAATGTCGGGTCGGTGCTGGTACATCCAACACTTCAATGATTTGTTTGGCTGTTGAAGTTTGTCGGTTCTTCTTAGCCTTCTGGTCCAGTTATCCCTTACCTCGCTTCATGCGGCGAAGTAATTTGTCTCGATCTCGCTTTTGGCGTGCTCTCTCTGCGGCGGTTAATCGCTTGCCAGTGCTTTTTTTCACCTTCATGCCACGCATGGATGGGTCTGACATAGCACCACTTGCTTGCAGTTGCTGCATCATCTTCATCCGATCGCCGACGCCCTGCCCCGCCATGCCTTGCATCAAAGGCTTCATCACCTCAAATTGCTTGATCAGCTGGCTGACAACCGGTGTCTGCACTCCCGCGCCTTTGGCGATACGGTTCCGACGGTGTGCGTCAATGATCTTCGGATTTCGACGTTCTGCCATTGTCATGCTGTTGATTGCACCAATGGTCTGGCGGATACCCCCCGCAGCTTCGTCGCTCTCCAAGACGTCTTTGAACTGATTCATCCCTGGCATGAGGCCGACCATCTTGCCCATCAGGCCCGGTTTAGCCACTTTTTCCATCATTTTCTTGAAATCATCGAGCGTGAAATCACCAGAAGCCATTTTAGCTTCGAGTTCTTCACGTTCTTTTTCATCGACGATTCGGTGAGCTTCTCTCGCTGCGGCAACAATATCTCCCATTTGGAGAATCCGACCCGCCATTCCTTCTGGTCGGAACGGTTCCAATGCGTCGAAGTGTTCTCCCGTTCCAATGAACTTGATGGGGACACCCGTGACGTGCTTAACGGAGAGCAATGCACCGCCGCGTGCATCACCGTCCAGCTTCGTCATGATGACGCCGTCTAATTCCAGTGCGTTGTTGAATGCGCCAGCACTATTGACTGCGTCCTGCCCGGTCATGCCATCCACAACTAGATAGACCTGATCTGGACCGACCTTCTTGTCGATTTTTTGAAGCTCAGCCATCAACTCTTCGTCAATGGCGAGCCGGCCAGCGGTATCTAAAATGACGACTCGGGCGCCCTCTTGCTCGGCTCTTTCAACGCCCTGTTGGCAGACTTTGACCGGATTTGTGTTTCCCGGATCGCTATAGACCGGCACTCCGAGTTGTTTACCGATGACGTGAAGCTGGTCAATCGCTGCTGGTCGCTGAAGGTCGGCAGCGACTAACATTGGCTTAATGTCCTCTTCGAGCAGCAGCTGTGATAGCTTCCCGCATGTGGTTGTTTTACCGCTCCCTTGCAGACCGCACAGCATGATGATCGTCGGCCCATCTTTTTTGAGATGCAGAGATGGATCAACGGGGCCTAAGATCGAGGTAAGCTCGTTATGAACGATATTGACGAGTTCTTCGTGAGGCCGAAGACTTAAAAGAACTCTTTTACCCAACGCCTTCTCACTGACGTGGGACATGAAGTCTTCGACCACCGCGTAGCTGACATCCGCTTCCAGCATGGATCTCCGCACGATGTCGAGACCATCGCGCATGTTGCCTTCAGTCAGCTTGCCTTTTCCAGACAAGCTCTTAAAAGCGGATTGGAGACCTTCTGATAGAGATTCAAACACGACTTATGGTTTTTTTCTGGGCATTTTGGGCCGCACGCGACAAATGTTGCGTGCCTAGGACGTCAAACAACAGAGGGGCCAGTACGATCCGTAATTCGCACGACCTTGGGAGTCCGTCCTTGAAGCAAGCCGCGTAGTCTACGCTCACACCCCACGATTTGTAAATGCAATCGATCGGAAAACCGCAGAAATCACGACTGTTTATCCTCTCGTGTTTGCAGAATCGATAACGCAGCTTGGTGAACCTTTCCGTTACTGCCAACACCGTTGCCCCCCGAGTGGGTGTTTTGGCCATTCCAGTCCGTAAATAATCCTCCTGCCTCCTGCATAATCGGGATCATGGCTGCCACGTCCCATGGATTGCATATGGCGTCAACCATGACTTCAGCTCGGCCTGTGGCTACCATCAAATAGCCATACCCGTCACCCCAGCTTCGGCTGACCCAGCAGGTATCTTCGAGTACCTGAAACGCTTCGCCAGCTTTGCGTTCACGAAAGAGATCAGCTTGGCTAGTGAGAAACACAGACTCTTTCAGGTCTTGTTTGTCGGATACATGGCTTGGCTCCCAAGTGCACTGATCCGTCTCTCGATACCAGCATCCTCGGCCCTCGGCGGCAAAGACCATTTCCCCGATTGCGGGGATATAGATTGCCCCCGCAATCGGGATACCGTTTTTCTCCAAAGCGATAAGTGTGGAGTACAGGGGTACGCCGCAAACGAACGACTTGGTGCCATCAATTGGATCAATGATCCATCGATATTCAGACGTTCCGGATTTCTCAGGAAATTCTTCTCCGTGAATGGCATCCTCTGGGAATTCATTGGAGAGTTGCTGTCTAGCTAATTCTTCTGCTTCGCGATCCGCAACAGTCACAGGAGAATCGTCGGATTTTGCCTCGATCTGAACATCCGATTTGCGAAAGTATTGAAGAGTATGGTTGCCTGCCATCACGCAAATCTTAATCATTCCCGCAACTCTACCATGGTGATCGCATGCGATGTCCGGAACGCGTTCTTGCTGTTCACCATTGTTTTGCTTTATCGTCATGATTTGCTTTGCTCGAGCCGTCGGGGAGTCGCAGTTTGCAGCGAGGTTTCAGGTGAGTGTTCGTCTGCTGTGTGAGGTAATTCGCGGTGGTTTTCTAATCCACTTTTTGTTCATTACGTGGGTCAAGCACCAATGATTGGTAGAACAGCATGCCTGCTCCCAAGACTAGAAGCGCATCGGCGATATTAAAATTTGGCCATGGGTCAAAGAAGGGTACGTCCTCCAGTCGAAATAGAATCCAGTCTCGAACTCCGCTTTTCCATTCCAGTGGAAGGTGCTCCGCCCACCAAAAACCAAGTCGGTCATAAAGATTTCCAAGGATGCCACCTGATATCAGTCCGAGTGTCACTGTGAGCCAGAGTGATTGATAGCCTTCAAAACGTAGCATCCAAAGAATGATTCCAATAATGGCAAAGATGGAAAAGGCAGCGAAAACGAGGCCTTTTCCCGCTCCAAGGCCAAACACGGCACCTGTGTTAACCGCGGTTTGAACACCAAAGATTCCATCGATCACCCAAGCTGGGTCGGACTGCCCGGGAAGTCCCATCCGGTCAAATGCGATTTGCTTCGATGCAAGATCGGCCATCAAGCCCATTATCAGCAATGAGGCGAAAATAGCCATTCGCCTCACGGGGTTCGAGACGGAGCTGAGCTCGTTATCTGATTCTCTGCTCGGCTCACCAAGGTTCTCGCTTGCGTCCAATGCAGGCGTCCGTTGAGTGGCTGAGCTGGAGGTGACCGATCTATTCATGAAGGAGTTAATTCCGCTAATTTACGCTTGGATTCAACGTTCCGATTTGCCGTCTGTCGCGATGAGAATAAGAAATTTCACTGCTTACAGTCCGAATTGTCGCACTAAACCGCGCATGGCGGAAGAAATCACGTGTACCAAAAAGGCAATCTCACGACAAATCAGAACGGATTGTTTATTTTGGGAGCTATTCCTGATAACCCTGCCGATGGCAACTATGCTTCCTAACTCTCCCTACGGACGAGCTTCGTCATGTTGCAAACTGCGACTAATCATAACGCGAAACAAACAGATCTAGCAGTTCAGCGATGTATCAATCCGAGTTGTGGTGCTTCGTATGAGTCGAGGAGCGTGCGCACTTCCTGCGACCGGTGTGGTGATCTGCTAGATATCGATTATGACTGGGATCGTATTGCGGTGCCGGATAGCCTTCGGGGATTCGAAGAAGCTTGGAGTCAACGGACCAACCCTGTTCGCTTTAGCGGCGTTTGGCGTTTCCACGAGTTGTTGCCATTCGTGCCTCAGGAGCAAGTTATTACCGTTGGCGAGGGGCAAACGCTACTGCAAAAGGCAAACCACGTAGGTCGCTATGTGGGAATGAACCCAGATCAACTTTATTTGCAGTACGAGGGAATGAACCCCTCTGGTTCATTCAAGGACAATGGAATGTGCGCTGCGGTGACTCACGCGAACATGATGGGGGCGAAACGCGCGGCATGCGCTAGTACCGGTAACACCAGCGCCTCCTTAGCGCTTTACTGCAGTGCAACTCAGTTGATGCGAGCAATCATCTTTGTTGGAAGTGGGAAAATTGCTTACGGCAAGCTCAGCCAGGCGTTGGACTATGGAGCACTAACGGTTCAGATTGCTGGTGATTTTGATGATGCGATGATTCGTGTCCGTCAGGTCGCGAACGAACTCGGGATCTATTTGGTCAACAGCGTGAATCCATTCCGACTCGAAGGCCAGAAAACGATTATGTTTCGAGTCCTTGAAGCGCTCAATTGGGAAGTGCCTGATTGGATTGTTGTCCCTGGTGGTAACCTTGGTAACAGCAGTTCTTTTGGTAAGGCGTTCATGGAGCTCAAGAAATTGGGATTGATAGATCGCGTCCCAAGGCTCGCGGTAATCAACGCGGGTGGCGCAGATACGCTTTACGAATTATTTGAACGCCGTGGTGTGCGTTGGAATGATGGGAAGGTGCAGATGGATCCGATCATCGAATACAACGACATCATGGATCGCGAGTCAATCAAAGCGGACACAATTGCAAGTGCCATCGAGATCAATCGTCCTGTTAATCTGAAGAAGTGTTTGCGAGCACTTCAATGGATGAACGGTGTCGTACGTCAGGTTAGTGATCAGGAGATACTCGATGCGAAAGCGAAGGTGGGGGCAGGTGGATTTGGTTGCGAGCCTGCCTCTGCAGCAAGCGTAGCTGGAGCAAAGTTGCTCCGAAGAGAAGGTGTGATTGCGCCAAGTGATCGAGTGGTCTGTGTTCTTACCGGGCATGAATTGAAGGATCCGACAGCTACAGTTGCCTATCACACAACCGATCAAGATCTTTTTAATAAAACGCTTGGTAGCCGTGGAGTGAGTAAAGCCAGCCATGCGAATCGAGCCGTGGCGGTGCCCAACGAGTTGGACGATATCATTAAAGCGATACAACTTTACGCCTGATTTAGCACTGATTTTCTTGTTCGTGTGCGTGGGTCGTGCTGGATTCAGTTCCAGCTGCAGTTCTAATCAGGCGAACCGTGCCACGTATGGGGCGTGTTGTCATCTGGTTGATGGCTTTGGTTTGCTCTGACGGATGTCTCGTTTTGGGGCGCGCTGCTCTTTCTTCTGCGTTAGCGGCACCGGCAATAGGTCAGCGGCTTCGCGTCCAACATTAAATCGCTTAGATTGGTCATAGCAAAAGTGGTTTGCGATCCACTTTCATTGGTTTTGTTTAGTATCCTAACTCCTGTCTTGTGGAAGCGTCATGTCTCAGTCGATTCGTTTAGCGGTTCATGGAGCAGCTGGTCGTATGGGGCGACGAGTGGTAGCC
>JAKMEW010000016.1 GCA_022425745.1 Rubripirellula sp. | reverse complement strand
CCGCTGAAGCCACCATTGCTCTAGGGGCTCAGAACATCAATTCACGAGTCGCTTATGACTTCACGTTGGTCAGTGGTGATGGATCGGGAACACCAATTTCGGATATCGAAGTGGGTGATCGATTCGGACTGGAAATTCGAGCTTCAGATCTGACTCCTTTCACTTCGACGTTTGTGTTCGCAGGCTTCCTTGATGTGCTCTATGACAACGACCACATCACACCGGCCAACACCAACCCAACTGACAACTTTGATTTTGATGTCGACTTCCACGGCGAATACTCCGAAGCGGCAGCGGTAGGAACTGCGTCCACACCGGGCATCATCGATGAGTTTGGCACTCTGTTCTCGCAGGCAACTGTTCCTGCGAGTGCATTCCCGTCATTGAATCCAGGCCTGATCGCAACGATCTACTTTGATGCTGTCAGTGCAGGGGTTGCGAGCGTGATTGGTTCGCCTGCTGATTCCTCACCATTCCAAGACACATTGGTATTCAATGATGACAACCCGATTGACCGATCGCTCTTAAGATTCGAGTCGCTCGAGTTCATCATCGGTGCCGGATCTCCGAATCAGAACTCCTCGTTCAACTTGGACGTTAATGACGACGGCTTGGTGTCACCGATCGATGCCCTTTTGGTCATCAATCAAATGAATCGTGAGTCGGTTGCTGGTGAAGGCGAGCAATCGAGCAGCAACGGCAATCGATACTACACCGACGTCAACGGTGACAATCGAACTACCGCTCTTGATGCTTTGCAAGTGATCAACTACCTGAAAAAGGCTTCTTCCTCGCAGGGTAGCGGCGAACAGATTGCTCTCCTAAGCGATTCGGGTAACTCACTGAACACCGACCAAAGCAGCGATGCTTTCTTTGCTGAACTCGCTGGTAACAGTGGTGGCAAGATTGCATCATTCGACTCAGCCGCTTCTGTCAGCTCCTCTTCGAGTAGCACTGCTGCGGATGACTCATCCACCGACGATGACGATGATATTTACTCCGTTCTTGCGGACGACGTTGACAGTCGTTGGGCATAGTTTTAGTTCGCTGTCGGATCAACTCCGTCGACATCATTGAATGACAAATAGACGCCAAGTACCCCTAGGGTGCTTGGCGTTTTTTCATGGCTCAATGTAGTCAACTCGATCTAAAATTACAGAGTGGTATGCCATCTTGTTCGAACCAAGAGATGTTACGATTTGCGATTTTTCTGAGCGATCAGAACCAAGATCTCCCAATTTCACTTGCCAACAGCTGCCGCTAAGTGCCACCATGAACGAACGCTTGAATTTATCTAGAGCGTCCATTCCCACAAATCATCAGGAAGTCGCTTGTCGTTCAACCCATTTGCCGTTCAATGCCTGACGTGCGGTAGCCAACTGCGTGTTAATGATCCAAGTATCATTGGCAGTATCGCCACCTGTCCGAAATGTCAGTCCATGGTGGAAATACTACCTCCAGATTCAGAGAACGTTCAGGTCGAACCGAGCGAGCGGCCAGAGCAATCTCCGGATTTCGATAGCCAAGCAATCACGGAAGAAGCGATTTCGGGCCAAGAACATTCCAGCAACCTTGGCTTGGCTCCTCCGACCATCTCAGGTTTTTCTGATGACGAAGTTACCTCATCGGATACTCCGCCTGTCAGCGGATCTGAGGCGGTCTCGTGGGAGAGTGACGGAACACGTCGCAAGCGACAGATCGGATTGATCGTTGCAGTATCCGCAGTCAGCTTGACGGTTTGCCTCGCTGGATTCGGTTGGTTCATCAGCTCTTGGCAGAAAGACCAATCCGTGGTGGACAACATCGAGATGCAAACTCGGGAAATGCCCTCCGACAATCTACAGCCCGATCAGACTGAAGGGATCGATACCTTACAAACGCCAGAAGCAAATGATGTGGGAGTGTCGCAGACCAACGGAGAAACCGAGACGGTCAACGCAGAGTCCGAAATCACAAATTCCAATCCGCCTCAGTCCCCCATGAATACAACCAGCAACGCGACTGCTGGAAATCTCACTAGCTCACAGGAGAACCCAGGGACGCCTCCAGAAGCAAACAACTCCAGTGTGCCGTCCGACCTACTGCCCGTATCGCCTCTGGACGACATACCAAATCCGTTATCGACGGCGGATAGGGGAAACACAGCAGATCCTAATCCTGAGAACGTCGGTGAAGTATCAGGGATGCAAGATCTACCTCCCGGGCTGGAACAGTACACGCGATTTCTATTGGAAGAGGGTGCTATTGAGCAACCCAATCTTGATGCTCCACCAAGCATGGATGAGTTAGACATTGACGAGGCCACGCGTGAACTTGACAGTCCAATCGCACCGGTTCGTCCGAAAGAAATTAACATCGATGCCGCTCTCGCAGTCAAACTGGCCATCGACGGTCAAGGCTACGCGTTACCAGAACTTGCACTTCTGATCAGCCAGATCACTGGCGTTCCCATTCAGATTGACTGGGTTTCTTTTGACCTTGCGAAAATCGATCTAAGTGAGTCCCTGACATTGCCGCAAGGATGGAACCCAGCCAATGAACTCCTTCAAGCAGCAATCGAACCACTTGGCGGAGAACTAAGGAAAGAGGAGTCCTTGGTTACCATCACACTGAGTGATAATGCGTTCTCTGAAACGTTTGCAAAGATAACGGAACTGGACGATTTCAATGATGGAAAGGCGTCCGCCGCTACCACGCTTGCGGAGTTATTGCAGCTAGAAATGGCAGACGGCACTCCCATTTTTTCTTCGAATAACCGCCAAGATCAGCAGCTCTCTGCAATCGTGATCGAAGCATTACGACTGGTTCGAGGCGTCCCTCCAAAGGTTGACGGTGAGCCACTCAATCGTTGGATCTGGAACCCCGAGAGCCCAACTGTTGGATGGGGCGAACGGATCACGGGACAAAGTTTTCCGCAAACGGATACTCCGATGTCTGTTGCAGAATTCTTGCGTCGACTCACGACTCAAAATGGTGTCCAGGCATTAATTAACTGGGAGGATCTCGCAGCAAGAAGAGTCCACCCCGAGCACGTCTTCCTGCCTCATAGCGCCGCGACAGCTGCTGAGACGGTTGACGAAATCTTTACCTCTCTAGGGCTCGGCGCAAGACAGGTTGATTCCAAGCACTGGTGGATAGGGCAGGATTCAACCTATGATCGTTTGCCTGTTGTGGTCTGGACCGAACCGCTATCCAATGCATCGGCCAATGCTAAATCTCTGATCCAAGAAAGACTCAATCAAATCGTCACGCCCGGTAGCTACCGACTTGCCGTTGACGAATCCAGTCGTCGTGCGTTTTTGGTGTTACCAAGATATCTGGCTGCACAATTACCGAAGTTTCTGCAGGGTCTCAGCGAAGTCGCACCCTGAGACAAACCTACAAGTTCGCATTTCTTGTTGCCTGTGTTTTATCGAGAAGCAACTGGTAAGGATACGATCATCAGTAAGTCCAAGCAGGTCGTACCCTTTCGGCCTACGCTGCGGCGGTCTGATCGGTTGCCACGGGGATTCGAAGTACAAAAGCGGTTCCTCGTCCCACGGTGCTCTCAACACGAATGCGTCCGCGATGGGCATCGATGATCTCTTTACAGGCGGCCAAACCAAGTCCGGTACCTCCCTTGCCCGACTCGTCTGGCCCCGCTTTGGTGCTGTAAAAAGCATCAAAAATTCTGGGAAGTTTCTCGCGCGGTATGCCTTCACCCGAATCACGGACAACCAGTTCGACAAATTGGTCATCCGCCGCTGGGCGAAGACGAACCAAGATCGTTCCACCGTCCGGCATTGCCTGACGGGCGTTAATCAATAGGTTCAGCAGCACTCGCTGAATCTGATTCCCGTTGGCCATTGCGAACGGCGTTTCAGGCTGTATCTCCAGTTCGACTGAAACCCGATACTTACGCATCTCTCTTTCGAGAAGCAACATAGCGTCTTGAATGATCGAACCAAGATCGGTCGGCGACATGCTGTCGCTTCGATTTCGAGCTTGCGCCAAGATGGTCTGTGTGATTTTGGCAGCTCTCTCAGATGCTTCCAAGATTTTATTCAGAGCCTTATCCCGACTCGCGTCGTCTCGATTTCGAATTCCTAAACGTGCGTAATTCAGGATCGTCATCAGGATATTATTGAACTCATGCGTCGCGGTGCTGGTCAATTCTCCCAGTGCAGCTAACGCCTGCGTTCTGCGAAGCTCACTCTTGAGTGCATCCAATTGGACACTCATGTGCTTGCTAGAATCAACAACAGGAACCGGCCCGCTGACCGAATTTGACGAAATTTGATTCGTTGGAGTCGTCACGACAAATGGCTACGTACGAGGATTGCAAGTGAGTTAGCGCGATGCACTTGTTATCGTCGAATCCGGCTCATTCCCTACAGATCCAACCTCACCGCCGTCACAGATTGCCATCTCGTTATCCTTGCAGGCAGCTAGGCTGCCTAGGTAGCCGGATTAGGGAAGTTTTGCGGATCGGGCAAAAGAGACCTCTAGCAGTTGGTCTCTTGAAATCGCTAAGATCTTGGGAGCAGGACGCAACAAGGATGATCAAAATGGAAGAAAATGTCGTAAAACGTCTCCGCAATCGACTCACAGACGCGAAAACACTCGGCTTTAAGGTCAGACTCGAACCGCTGGAAGATCAGACAGCGACGTGGTGTGAGATCGCTGGAATCCCCACCTTGTTCGTAGACCTTTCACAACCGGCTGCTGAACAACTGCAGCAAGTTGATGATGCCTTGGATTCCTTTCGAGAAGAAAAAAGACGGCAAAGCATCGAATCGCGTACAGCGAACCGTGTAGCAACCGCTTGAGGATTTCATGCGGCTGCGATTCAATGCCGCTATGATTCCAAGCAGCTGCCGTTCGATTCAGATGCGTCTACAAGACCAGACCGTATGGCAAATATATCCGCTAATGAGTTTAGTCCGCGATTGAAATTCGACCCATGAAATTAGAAGCCGCAGCTAAATTCACCTATCGCTTGGGGACCGGCTTGGGAGCTGGCGCAGATTTAGTTCGGTTATTGCAGTCAGAATCTTCATTGGGTTCGACCCGTCACCGCGCAGCTATTTGGCACTTGGTTCATGGAACCAAGGAAGGTGCGTCGCTGAGTGACCTGATGCAAAGCAACTCCTATTTTCCAAGACTCATGACATCGATCGTTCGAGTCGGTGAAGAAACAGGAAAAATAGAGGAAGCGCTGTTAACGCTCAGTAAACATTATGAGCACCAAATTGAGACTCGACGCTCCTTCATCAGTTCGATTACTTGGCCAGCTCTGCAGTTAGTAGCGGGGATCATGATTATCTCCATCATGATTTATCTCCTCGGAGTCCTGACGACTGGCAGTGGTGGTCAGATGACGGATATGCTCGGACTTGGTTTGCGAGGTTCAGCAGGGGTTCTAAAATTCTGGCTCTACCTGGCAATCTTTTTTGGCGTGATTGCGGCCTTGATCTTTGCCTTTGCGAGGAATCTTGGGGGTGTGCAAAACCTAATTCCAATTATCTATCGCATCCCAATATTTGGCAGTTCTCTGCAGACACTCACCATCAGACGCCTCTGCTGGACGCTTTCCATTGCATTGGGTGCAGGAATCGATCCAATTCGTGCGATCACTCTTGGGTTGGATAGCACTGATAATGACTACTACCGAGACGGGGCAGAGAAGTCGAAGAAAGCAATCCGAGGAGGCGCCTCACTCTCGGAGGCTCTACGAGCGACGGAGGTGCTGCCAGCCGATTTCATTCAGCGAGTTGACATCGCGGAGTTTGCCGGCGTCGACGCAGAATCGTTCGCTCACCTTTCCAAAGAATACGACGAACGCGCAAAGCAGGCGATAAAGATCCTTTCGGGAATTGCAACCGGGGTCGTTCGCATTGTCGTCATGGGTGTATTGATTTTTATGATCTTCCGAATCGCATCTTCCGTCTTTGGGTTTTATCAGATACCCAATGAGCCAATTGACCCGCATCGGCCATTCTAGTGTCAATAAGAAACAACAGACGTTGTGCCTCCAGGTAGCGAATATCGAAAGGCCGTCATGCACCAATGCTCGCACCACCCTTTGCCAGATCGTTTTGGCCGTGCATTCTTGATTGGTATCGGGCTGAATGCTGGTTTTGTTGCGGTCGAAGGTATCTATGGCGTTGCGACGGATTCTCTCGCGTTACTCGCTGATGCTGGGCACAACCTGAGTGACGTCCTTGGATTGATAATGGCTTGGGCGGGCTATGCTCTTGCAAAACTCCCACCCAACCAACGACATACTTACGGCTGGCGAAGCTCGACCATTCTTGCAGCGCTCTTTAACAGCTTGCTGCTTATCGCCGCTGTGGGCGGTATCACGTGGGAAGCAATACACCGTCTTAAGGAGCCAGCCTCCGTTGATTCAAACACCGTCATCACCGTTGCATTGATTGGCGTGGTGATTAACACGGGTACGGCTTTACTTTTCGCTCGGGGTCGGAAAACCGACCTGAACCTACGAGGAGCATATCTGCACATGGCGGCCGATGCACTGCTTTCTGTAGGAGTGGTGATTGGAGGTATTGCTATTTCGTTTACCAGTCTTCTTTGGATCGACCCAATCATCAGCCTTATTATTGCTGCTGTGATTTTTATTGGTACCTGGAGCCTTTTGAAGGAATCCATTGCTCTCGTACTACAAGCCGTTCCCGAAAACATCGATCCACAGCAAGTCTTACAAGACCTGCAATTATTCAAAGAAGTCACCGATGTACATGACCTGCACATTTGGGCGGTGAGCACCACTGAAACGTCTTTGACGGCACATCTGGAGGTTCCGGAGGCGGAAGACCAAGATTTACTTTTGCAAAAGATTCGCAAGATCCTTCATGATCATCATGGTATTTGCCACACAACGATTCAGATAGAAAGATCAATCCGGCGAGCAAATTGCGGGCAAGTAGCTCCGAATTCGCTTTGAACGCCAAAACATTAAACCTGGCATTCGATCGCCATTGGATTCTTTCTCGGCACGGCGGAATCAATCCGCGTCAGAATTCTCTGAATCATCTTGCGTCGAAAAAATTTCAGGTAAGTGAAGTCGATCGATCATCGTATCAAGATCGAGTATCCCTAAAAACAAACCCGACTCATCCACAACAAGGTGCTGCCGCACGCGTCGGTCAAGCCTCAACAATGCCTGATCTAACGGTTCGTCTCGTGACGCCGTTCTAATTGGCACACTCATGTCCAGCACGGAAGCGACGCTCTGCCTATCACCATCGTTGGTGATTTCATATTTTCTCAGATCTGACAACTTGATGATCCCAACTGGTTTCCCTGTCGCATGAAGCACTGGCAGCGATGGTGTAGAGAGTTGCTTCCACCTCAATGCCAAATCATGCACAGCCAAATCTTGATCAACAACGTTCTTTGTGTAGATCATCGCCTCGTCAACGGTTCGTCCACGAACCGCTTCACTGACTTCAACCTGTTTGTATTCTGAATAGCCTGCAAAGGCGACAAAGAGGCCGATTAAAATGGGGATTGGATTCGAACTTCCCCCTTGTAACGCGGCAAAAATCATCATGACTGCACAAAACACTCCAACCCTGAACGCGAATCGCGTTGCTCGAGTGTAACTGGTAAACATTGCGACAAAACTACGCAACACTCTGCCCCCATCCATGGGAAAAGCCGGTATCAAATTGAAAATCACCAGCATGACATTCACAACGATCATCGTGAAAAGATACCCCGCAAGGGACGGAAATCGAAACATTGTGTCGATCGCCGTCGCGACATCCTGACTGATTTCCATACCTTCCTGAGGATTTGTCGCTAGATCACGGAGTCCGATCAACATCTCCTCATCGACCTGTGTGGCAAAAACGAAAGCCAACCCAAGCACAAGAACGACATTCACAGCAGGTCCCGCAATCGCTACCACCATCTCCTGCCACGGGATTCGGGGCATTCGATGAAGCCTCGCGACACCACCGATAGGCAACAGGGTAATGTCTGCCGTGCCAATGCCAAAATATCGCGCTGCCATCGCATGGCCGTACTCATGCAGGGTCACGCAAAAAAAAACTCCCAATAATTGCGCTAACATGAATGACGCAACCCAAACTCCTTCGCCTAATGACGACAAAAAGACGTAAGCCGCCAATAGCAAAAAGGTCCAATGGATAAAGAGATCAATACCGAGGTATCTCCCGGCCCTAAATCGATGAGCTAAGAGTCTGTTCGACAAAAGTGATGCTCCAAGGATACGGTGCAGGAACAGTTGTGTTGGGAATTTTTTTACGTTCCCACATCTCACAAAAAAAAAGAATCTTCTTCAAGATGTCGGCTTACCAACAGCAGGTTGTAGACGGGAACAATGAAGTCAATGCAGTATCTGTGCGTGACATCACCAGCAGTCTATTCTATGATCATTGAGTAATGCCACGGATCTGGAGTACCGTGGAGCAAGAGCCTCTAAAAACCAAAATAGTCGGCAATTATTATGCTACGCCACAAACTCATTCATCCTCAAATCTCTGCGGTTCTTGCGGCCGCCGGTCATCACAGCACCATTCTAATCGCCGACGGCAACTACCCCGCCGCAAGTAAACGTGGACCGAGAGCCGAACTGGTTAGCCTCAACCTGATGCCGGGAATCCCGACTTGCAATCAGGTGCTCGAGGCGGTGCTATCAGCCGTACCAGTTGAAGCGATTCAAACAATGCAGACGGAAACCAGCGGCCCTTATGCTCTCGATGGCGACCCACCGGTATGGGAAGATTATCGAGAAACCATTCAAAAAGCAGATCTCGACCTACAACTCGAACCAATCGATAAATGGGCTTTCTATGAAGCGGTGAGCACCCCCGATCATGTCCTCACTATTCAGACAGCGGATCAGCAACGTTACGCCAATATCTTGCTCAGCATCGGCGTTCGTATGGATTGATCGTCCAAAATGGTTTGATGGCGATGCCTGTTTGATGGAGAGGCCCCATGAGGTATCGACCCTAATTTCCTGGTAATTCGTTGATAATTTGCTCAGCGAGTAAACGCAAACGTACTTCAATGGTGGCATCTTCTGACTTTTCGGATAGGTTGCCTGCCGCCTGAACCGTCTGCCACGCGAGCTCATATTCAGAACGACCAAAATAGAGCCGTGCTGCTCGACATAGCTGATCTGCTGCTACGTCGAACTGCTTTCCCGACTCGTAGGCATTAGCTGACTGGGTTAGCACCTTCGGTAGATCTCGGTAGAGACCTGCCGAAGAAAGAGTATCCGCCTCTTGGTCATAAAACTCTGCAGCGCGTTTCGCTTGCCCTGTGCTGAAAGCTAAATCGCCCGATATTCGATACCACTCTGCTTGCCATTCCGGTTGATCAACAAAACTTAATTGTCGCTCAGCCTCTTTCAGATGCATCTTTGCCTCAGATAGCTCACTCCGCTCTACCGCCACCGCAGCCTTCATGAGAAGAACCGGTAGATCCTCTGCCGCCTGCTCTCGCTGCTTTGGTAGTTTTCCGCGAACACCACCCAAAGGTGTTCGAACTGAGGCAAGCTGGATTTTGGGTAACACACGATCCCCCTCACCATCAAAAATGCTTAAAGACGTGTCGCTCGTGTTTTCGGAAGTAGACCGCTGTAAAAGATAAGCAACATCGTCGTAACGCTTTTCAACGCGGGCGATTTTAGCTTCCAGCAACCACACGTTCTGACACGAAGCTCCACAGCGATTCAATTCATAACGAGAATCAATCAGCCAGTCCTTGGCCTTTTCCGCATCACCCGCACTGAAATAACACGCTGCTAAATGGTATGCCGCTGTACCTGATTCATAGGCGTCATCCGAAGCCCATGCTTGCTTAAGCACCTTGAAGTATTCTTCCTGTGCTCCCTCAATACCTCCGAGGTTATAAAGCTCCGTTGCTCGGTCACTTATCCGCGTTAAGGCGGGATCGCTACCACCGTTTTTCTTTTGCATGCTGCTTCGACAACCAACACACAGAGTTGTGACACAGCAAGCAAAAACAATTGACTGTAACGTGCCGCAGCAAGAATCGTTCTTCAGGAAATGATGGTACTTCAGGAGGTTGATCATCTCGAAAACCCTCCGCGAATGGATGAGGGATCCAGCTGTTTGGTCGTACCGTTCTCTTGGCGATACCTTCGCAACAACCAATGACTACGTATCTCTTGAACAAGCTGCTGAGCCTCGCTCATGGTATTGTTGACTCGAACCGTTGTTCCCGGCAAATCCTCGGCTTCTTCATTTAGCACTTCGATCAGAACTTCCGTTTGAGCAGCTAACTGACGAATCGCCTCGCTGGTTTCACGAACCATTGAGAGCGTTTGAATCATTTCAGCGTCTAAGGTTTTGGAGGTCTCTCCCACCTGTGAAGCAGCTTGTTCTATCACCTCATTGGAACGTTGTATTGCAGAGAGAGTCATTCGAACATCTTGATCCAGCATTCTTTCGGTACGGCCAACCAAATCCGCCACCCGACCCTCAAGATTGATCGTCGTTTCTCGAATTTGCTCGTTCGTTTGCAGAAACGAATCCGATGCCTCCTGCGACTTGCGAAACGCCGGATCGACCGCCCGGTCAAGTGAACCCTGCAGCCGTTCACCCGTCACACGCATGCTCTCTAAAGTGGGCTCAGCAACCTCTTGTATCTCTTGAAATGATTCCCTGATTTGCTTGACTTGATCCGACAACTGATCAACACGATCTAGGT
>JAKMEW010000005.1 GCA_022425745.1 Rubripirellula sp. | reverse complement strand
ATATTCGTGGCCTCAAAAATCCCAATCAAGATGGGAAATTCACGATCACCATCGACCTCCTTCAGATAGATCACCTGATTCTCGGTCAACTCCGAGATGATGATTCGTGTCAATCGCGTTTGAACAGCCATGAATTCTCGTCATATCCAGATATTTAAAAACAACCCCGCCGTGCTCAACGATTTGCGGCATACCGTGACGGGGAGTATACCGTGATCCAATACCAGCACCCACACCAGGATTCACCATCAACTCTCTGAGGCGGCTTCTTCCCAGCGAAACACGGTTACAGCCAGTGGCGGCATGACGATCGAAATACTTTCAGGTTGCCCGTGATACGGTTGCCCGAGCGTGCTTGCTCCAGGGAAATTACCAACATTTGAGCCACCGTAGATTTCGCTATCACTATTGAACCGCTCTCGCCAAAATCCGCTCATCGGTACTCCCACACGATAGTCATAACGGACAATCGGTGTGAAGTTACAACAAACGAGGATCGGCGGATCTCCACACTCGGACTTACGTAGAAACACCAAGGTGCTGTCCTCGGCGTTCATGCAGTCGACCCACTGGAATCCGTCGTCCTTAAAATCGAGTTCATAAAGGGCGGGATGTTCATTGACCAATAAATTCAAATCCGCAACCAACTGTTGGATGCCGCGATGAGATTTAAAATCCAACAACTCCCATTGCGGACCATCGTCGTGATTCCATTCCTTCCACTGCGCAAATTCATTGCCCATGAACAGAAGGTTCTTACCCGGGTGCATCCACATGTAAGAATACAACAGGCGAAGGTTCGCAAACTTCTGCCACAAATCGCCGGGCATCTGAGCGATCAGCGAGCCCTTTCCATGAACGACTTCATCATGCGAAAGCGGCAGGACAAAGTTTTCAGTGAACGCGTAAATCAAGCTGAAAGAGAGGTCGTTCTGGTGATGACTTCGATGAATGGGCTCTCGGTGCATGTAAGTCAGGGTGTCGTTCATCCACCCCATATTCCATTTGCAATCGAATCCGAGACCGCCATCGGCGACCGGTCGTGAAACGCCGGGCCATGCTGTTGATTCTTCGGCGATCGTTACCACACCCGGGCAATAGTCCGAGATCGCCTGATTCGCCTCACGAAGGAATTGAATCGCCTCTAGGTTTTCACGGCCGCCATGTTCATTCGGTAGCCATTCATCGTGTCCACGACTGTAATCGAGATAGAGCATCGAAGCGACCGCATCCACTCGCAAACCATCGATGTGATACCGATCCAACCAGAACAGTGCGTTTGAAACAAGGAAATTTCGAACCTCATTTCGACCGTAATTGAAAATCAACGTCCCCCAGTCCGGATGCTCACCCCGCCTGGAATCCTCATGCTCGTATAAGGCGGTTCCATCAAATCTTGCTAAACCGTGCCGATCCTTGGGAAAGTGCGCCGGCACCCAGTCAATGATGACCCCAATCCCCTGCTGGTGCAGATAATTCACAAAGTACATGAAGTCTTCTGGCGAACCATGTCGCGCAGTCGGCGCGAAGTATCCCACCGTCTGATAGCCCCACGACCCGGTGTAGGGATGCTCACTGACCGGCATCAACTCAACATGAGTGAAATTCATGCGATGGCAGTAATCCGAAAGGCGACGCGCTAGATAGGGGTAATCCAACCAGCCGTTCTTGCGTCCCTTGCCCTTCTGCCAACTTCCCAGATGCACCTCGTAGACGTTCATCGGAGACTTCAAAGGATCTCGATCCCTCCTCCGAGTCATCCAATCCTGATCACCCCACTGGTAGGTCCTTAGGTCGGTCACGACCGACGCTGTCAGGGGCGGCAACTCCGCAGCAAACCCAAACGGATCCGCCTTGTCACACCAGACACCGCTAAAGTCTTGAATACGGAACTTATATCGATCCCCAGGTTTTGCCGCGTCAACCCGAAACTCCCAGATCCCGAGGTCAGCAACCGGCTGTGCGGCGATTCCACGTCCATCCCATCCGTTGAAATCACCGACAATCTGTACCTGCCTTGCATTGGGTGCCCAGACCGAAAAATGCACCCCCTTACTGCCTTCACTCTCAACAACTTGAGCGCCGAGCTTTTCATACAGTCGATGATGCTGCCCCTCGCCGATCAAATGTCGATCGAGTTCACTAAAGATGGAGGGAAAAGAAGAAGCATCCATGACAATATCTACTTTGAAATCATCCCGCACATCAGTAAGGCGTTGATCAGATCCCGACGCCGCTATCGGTTCGTTCGGTCGCTGCGATTGCAACATCGTAACCTGCCTACGCATCAATTGCCGCAGCAAGAGTTACTAGAAATTCAAACCGATCTCTAAGGTGAAAACGCTCTCTCAAAAGCGAGAAACAATGGTGTGTTTTCCCACCACTTCAACAGAACCTGCCGCCAAAGACCAACAACTTCAAAAGTCGCGTCTCGTCGACCGCTGGGCCCAACTCACCAACACTTTAGAATAGATCCTTGGAATCGAACCGCGGCTTTGCCGGTTGACTCGCCTGTTTTGCAACGTCACCAAGTAACCATCTGCGTAACCCATCTTGATCCGCTGAGGCGGATCGGGGACGTGATGGATGATCGTTGTGGGGTCGATCGATACGATCCCATGCGTTGGTGCCCTCCCAAGCGCCACGGCTCCGAGCGACCGCACGACTTGGTGGCTGAATCATCGAGTGATCCGAACTGCGAGTGCTCTGCGTCTGGTCGCTGCTTTTCCCACCGCTCACCAAACGCGAGGAAATCAAGCAAGCTTGAACACAGTGGATTTCCAGCGCTCGATCAACTCGACGCCAAAGATCGGCATGCTGGACATCCATTCGACGACCAAAATGCTCCCACTGGAACCCGCTGGCTCTCCACCGAGGAAGCGAGTCAGAGAGCGAGCGAATGAGGTAGCGATTATTACTAAGAAGCAATACCGAGGCGGGTCCGTCGATCGATTCAAGTCCACGAACAGCCGCGAGCAGAGTCAACCGGTTCAGGTCACCTGTCTCCACATCTTCGGCATCGAGAACGGAATCGCCAGCAGCGGTCTCGAGTGCGAAAGACCATCTGCCATCATCAAACGAATGAGACTGCGCTTGGCAGACAAGTAGGTATTCAACCTCTGGCGTCTCGATCTGGACGGAGGGGGCGGGAGACGGCCGGTTCATCGCTGAGATGGGGAGCATGTCGAATCGTGATGGCTGCTGTGGTGATTACGACCCGTCACCGCCTGTGACCTATCGCATGTCGATCAATCAGCCATCATCCTTGGTTGACTGCGTGGGGAGTCGAGCTAGCAAACACGATTCTCCACACGTAAGCATTCGACCATAGTTGCCCAAACACCAAACTCGCAGTGACCAAAAAACTCCCCCTTGCTTAACATCTCGCTGCATAACCCGAACGATTGCTACAGGCCGGTAGCTTGCCGACTGCGAGCGCAATTCATTACGCGATGCTGCTCCTCCGGCCAAGAACGTGACCTAACCCTACAACCGCAAATTTGATCACGACCGCGAAATAATGACTCAGGGAAAGTGCAGTGGATCTCTTACCGCTTTTTGTTTCCATCAAACAGAATGCAATACCTCCACAACGCCGTCGCCAGCACCGAGGTCACGATGATGAAAGCAATGGTAGAAAAGTCCTGCAGGCCAAGCGAATCCAAAATCACCTCAGCGGTATAACCACCGATCATGCCAAGGACCAAGCAGTAAATCGTCAAAAGCAACGGCATTCGCTGGTCCAATCTGCCGGGCAGACAATGGATCGGGACGAATAGCAAAGCGAACCAAGCAGGGTAGAAAATCCAGGACGGCAACTCATCACTTACTTTGATTCCCGTCGCCAACACGGCCTGCTGGTATAGCACTGCAAACAGCAGTAAGTTCGGAATCGACTTTTTGTTTTCTGTTCCGTCGTCGCGAGTTGGCTCCCCCATCAACTGAGCATCTTCTTGCTGGTTAATCTCAATTGATTCAGGCTCTGCGTTTTCGTCACTCACAACGAATCACCTCCCCCTCTCATGTTTATCAACTAAAGAGTCGCCACCGTACCGCGAACGGCCACACCTTAATAATCGACCACTAATCTTAACTGATACTGTCATAGAGTCGCAGTTCAGTAGCACCAGCCAAACAGAGTGCAGCTGTGATTAAAAACGCACTCCGCAAAATCTGCCGACTTCCAGCAAAGCACAACCTAGGCTATCAACCGCGGACCGGACGACGTCAGTTGGAGAGAGCTACACAAATGGTGATTATTGCAAAGAAATCGATGCAAAATCCTCTCGATCAAGCAATGCCAAAGAAGTCGAATCATGATGAGGGGGTCAGGACTCCTCGAAAAGAGTCCTGACCCCATTTACCAAGGGTTCGTTGGGTGGATGACGATTACAAATTCGATAGTGAATCGCCGAATGCAAAGCACCTGAGCAGTAGCTCCAGAACAAATCTCCACCAGCGAAGAGACTGTATGACTCGCCCAATAGCGAGATGTCCACAGCGAGCTGGCGAGTTATCGTCGCCTTTTTCGGAAAGCAAAGCAGCTCGCCATGCATAGCATTGCCATTGTTGATGGCTCGGGTACCGCAGAAGAGATTGTCACAGTCCCGGTGTTGTAGGTGGGCGTGATTGGACTAGGGGGATTAAAATCCCAGTTTTGATCATACACCTCAGAATCCGGGGTTCCACTGATGGTGACTGTAAAGGTACTACCGACAACCGCAGTATTGGAGGCGGTAATTGAGAAGCGAGCCGCCAATACTGGAGTGGATGACAATGCAAAATCGACATTGAACCCGTCGCCATCGAGGTTATCACCGCCTGCCGTCGCTTCCAACTCAGCTGTCCCTAGCACAATGCTTGCCGTGCTGTATAAGGCATTAACGTTGGACGAGAACACAAAACTTGCGCTTATATCCTCTTGATCGAGATCATCGCGAAAGGTCAGTCCAGCGGGTGTTCCCGAAATGACAGCGGTGAAATAGTAGCCAGCAATCGAATCAGCGCTATCACTGCTAATAAGCACATCCACGTACCCGTTACCACCTTGGGATACCGTAGCATCTTGAACCGAGACGATTACACCAGCATTCGTCATGGATGTCATGGTCACGAGTAAAATCGTGAACGCGATAAATCTTCTCAGTTTCATCTTGCTCTTCCAAAGTCTCGGATTCAACTGTCTCTGCAGTAAAACAGACGCTACAACACACCGCAGCGAGCACAATTTTCAGGCTTGAGGGACCGGCGTTCGAACAGCACAGCTCTACGGAGAGACGGTCACCTACAGGGAGGAGCGTAAAATCGTTAAAGTCGTTTCAACCAATTTCTTTAACTCAACCAATTTTTCTGGCAAAATCCGCAAGACGACCAAAAACCGGACTTTTTTGAGAGAACCAGACGGTAGCGATTTCGTTGCCGCGCATCAGTGATAACCACGAAGGTGATTGATTCGTTGATACGTGTTCGAAGTACTCGAGTCCGGAACTGATCAGAAATGGGATCGGCTAAGTCGTGATAAGTTCCTTAAAGTCAACGACCTTGTTACCCCACTCCCACCGGATGGTGTGGAAGTAGAAACAGACAGGCCACATAAAGACCCAGCGAACAAGCAATAGCCAATACTTACGCCATCACGGGGAAAAGACCGGTGAGGAAACCGCCAAGATTGGCCTCGACCAAAGACTCAACGAATAATTGGATGGCGGTTGGTATCAAGTTAACTTGTGCTCACCATTAAAGCTTGCTCGCGAACAAGCCTCGAAGACCCAACTAGACCTTCGGCAATCAATCAACCTTTTTCATCCCAGAGAGAATTTTCTGGAACTCTTCGCGTTCACGCAAAGGACGAAGATCTGGCTCCGCATTGACCCGAAACGGATCCGCGTAACCTTCCTCTACCGCCCGCTTGATCGCTGTAACCGCCTCGTCGATTAACGATTCGCGATCACCCTCTGCGGCATGTCGTGACAACTGGGTCAATGCGCGAGCCCGCTCCAGATGCAACTCGCCATTCGTCTCCTCCAAAGCCCCAAGCTCATCGATCAGCGTCCGAGCCTCCTCGGTCTTGCCCGCCCGAGCACTGGCAAGCATCAAGTTGATCTGATTCTTTTGATCGCCAGAAGCCTCATTTAACTCCGCTCGTATTCCTCGACTGGACTCAAACAGCGTTAACGCATCGCCTTCACGTCCGCCCTGCATGTCCCGCAAAGAACCGAGTCGATACTGAGCCGTTGTCAGCGAGCGTTTGTAAGCCGCCTTCTCCGGATCCGCATCCACAATCTCCGCCGAAAGTCTTAAAGACTCTTCAAGAAGAGGTTCCGCGCCGGCCAAGTCATCAATCCACATCAGCGACTGGCCATAATTCCCAAGGTATCCGGCCAATTCCACTTTCAGAGGCAACATACTCTGGCGGCGATCAAAGATCTCTCTTCGGCCCTCGATCGCGGTCTTGTAAAGTTCGATCGACCGCTCAGTTTCTCCTTGACGCATCAGGATGTAGGCGAGTCCAACGGCTGACTTGTCATGAGAAATCTGCTTCATCGCCGTCAGTGTATCCTTTTGGTTCTCATCAAGCTCATCATAGCCATCAGCTGATCGAATGGAGGTCAGCACCGTTGCCATATTCTGCAAAGCGGATTCAAACTGCTTGGCCGTTTCCGCAAGCTGTCCCTGGTTGAGATATTCCACACCGAG
Source organism: Rubripirellula sp. (assembly GCA_022425745.1). GTDB lineage: Bacteria > Planctomycetota > Planctomycetia > Pirellulales > Pirellulaceae > Rubripirellula. Next base: position 8,871 of record JAKMEW010000005.1, on the reverse strand, counting down.
ATTCTGCTGTAACACTGCAAGCAGCTCACGAATGTCATTCTCGGAGGGACTTCCTTCCTCGGGTTTTGGATTGGCAAGCGTGTCCTGGGTCAAATCAATCGCCGCATTCAACAGCTTCATCGATTCCTCGGGACTCGAAGCGACCCTTCGCTTGACCGGTGCCCATGCCATTGCAATCTTTGCCTGATTGGTGCGTGCCGCGTCGTTCCCCTTCAAGTCAACGCGTTCTTGCCCAAGTGTGTACAGTTTTTCGAACTCCTTATCCGCCTCCTCAAGCCGATCCAGTTCGGTGAATGCAACGGCTACTTGCTGGCGGAGAGCCATCAGCGTCGGAACCGCTTCGCCACGAACGCCACCGGTCAGTTCCACATCAAGTTCGTTCCATTTTTCGGAAGCCGCTTCGAGCATCGCGATCCGCAGATCGCTCATCCCGGGTTTTTCTTTGAGCCGGGCATCAACGTCGGTAATCACATACTGAATGTTTCGAAGTGCTAGTTCAGCCTGTCGCTTGGCTAACGCCTCGTTCATCTCGGCCTGTTGCTTTTGGGCGACCGCAATCGCTCGCTGCTTGTCCGCTTCGTCTTTCTGCTCCTCAGCGAGTTGCTCGTTTTGGATCGCAATCAATCGGGCCGCATCTGCTATTTCACGCTGCTTCTGCGCCTCATCACGCTGTTCGACAACCTTATCTTTCTCCTTCGCAATCAACTCTTTCTGCTCCGCGGTCACCATCCACGCCCACGACGCAATCATCGCGGTCAAACCAACCGCGGTCGCCGCCACTGCGGTTGGAATCGCGACTTTAGGATTCCTACGACACCAACGAACCACTCGCGTGAGTCGACTAACCGGACGCGCCAATATTGGTTCACCATTAAGCCAGCGGCGGAGGTCATCCGCCATCATTTCACAGTCGTCATAGCGAGCATGAGGATCTTTTTGGAGAGCCTTCATGCAGATCGTTTCCAATTCAACGGGAACGCTCGCCTGCAACTCACGGGGTGCAACCACTTCACCCGTGATCACCTGCATCACAGTGTCGAATGGCCGATCCGATAAAAACGGCGGCCGAGCGGTGAGCATTTGATACAACACGGCGCTAAGTGAGTACTGATCCGATTTCTCGTTAATCGCATCCACATCGCCCCTCGCCTGTTCGGGCGGCATGTAACTCGGACTCCCCATCACGGTACCGACCGTTGTTTCCCCGGAGCCTTCTTTGTCGACCTCTTTCGCTAAGCCGAAGTCCGTGATTTTCGCTTCACCATCGGTACTGAGCAGAATGTTGGCTGGCTTTAAATCTCGGTGCAGGATTCCGCTTTGGTGAGCATAATGCATCGAACGACACACCGACTCAACCATCTCTGCCGCATGTCGAGGCGAAGAGGGTTTGCCCGCCAGATCTTTGTGAAGGTCGCTTCCCTCAACAAACTCCAGCGAAAAATAAGGCAGCCCCTCATGCTCACCAATATCGAAAATCTGGACGATTCCCGGGTGCTGCAAATGGGCAACCGCTCGAGCTTCAGAAAGGAAACGCTGCTGAGATTTTTTGGAGTTACTTCCGCCTGCAAGAATCATCTTGAGGGCGACAACTCGGTTCAGTTTGCGATGACGCGCCTTGTAGACGACTCCCATGCCACCTCGGCCCAGCTCAGAGAGCACCTCATAGTCGCCGATATCAGGTAGTGCCGCGGTGCTGGTAGGCTTGGCGGTGGGTTTTGAATGGACGGTGGCAAATCCTGTGTGCGCAGCGGCATCCGGATCAATTGTCGCATCCGCCTCTGGTCCTTGAGTGTCGACGGTGCCTGACCGAACCACCACCGCCTCGCCTCGGACCGTCTCTTGTTTTCCGGTTCCGAGAGTCACACCAGCTTCCATGTCTAGTGTCTCGTGTGTGACATCACCCGCCGCTTGATCCGCATCGATCGTCTCTTGGCCCGTCACATCAAGCGTGTTCGTGGTTTCCGGTGCGATGGTTGCATCGATTCCGGCTGCCTCAGCATTCGCCCCCGTCGCCTTGGCACGAATGGTTGAGTCATTCGACGTCGAGGCGGTCATTTTGGACACCTCCATCCCTTGGATCGTCTCGCCATTATCAGCGACTGGATCGACGATCGTGGGTTGCACCCCAGGGAATCGATGCGGGGAATCGTGACGTGTATCGTCCAAGTCGTTTGAGACGGTCTCCTGCGCGTGCAAACCGATTTCGGAGTCCAGCGTCTGATCAGAGCCACTCATTGGACTACCTTGTCCGACAATGGTGCCGTCAGCCAATCTCGACTCTTCGTTCGGTGACACGTTTGCGGGTCTTCGTTGTTTCCCAGTTTTCACATCGGGTGAATTCATGATTCACATCCCCGTCTCATCGGTTCACAGCAAGTCATTGATGCTCCAATGCCATGCGATGAAAACCAGTTCGTTTAAAGCGATTAATATTTTCTACGGCTTCACAATCGACGCCTCGTTCAGGCATCCACTCCGCTCCGCTGGCCAACCATCTCGCCGAAGCGATAACGCAAGACTCGAGTTCATAATTTCGCAATGGCGATCTTAGTCTATCCCCTCACACACATCGCCCGCCACCATCAGCCCCGAGTTCCGCCCGCTAGGGGCAAGATTTTCGGTTTGGGCAAACCCTAGCAGCACACATCTCATTTTCGTGACCCGCGGGCGGATTTCTAGTCATCCAACCAATCTGTCATCCATGAAGGTATCTGTTGATTGAAGCGTCTTCGAGCCAGTAGTCGGTCACGACCATTGACTCTCCCCGAGCCATCGACATCACCATCGAGGTTGGCACCCGAACGATTCATCTGACGGCGAATCGCCAAATCATCGGCCGCGTTCACCCGATGGTCGCCATTGGCGTCACCAAAGAGTCGGTAAAACTCAAAAATGGCATCTTCCGCGCCAGTCACACTACCATCGTTATTCATATCGACCATGATTCGGTAGAAACCATCACCGAGCCACCATCTGCCGCCAATACCGTTAGCTCCGAAATCGAGTTCTATCGTGTTACCAGAAGCTGCGAGGCTCGACGGCGTGACCGGGGTACCGGTGCCAAGAGTCACCGCATCCGAGGACGCACTGGTGGCAAATCGCTCGACCGCGATACGTCCGGCGTCAAGAAACTCGGTTGGATCTCCACTGAATAGGATGTCGACGTTCCGGACGTAAGATCGCTGGTTAGCCCCCTTCTGGACGTCGATTCCCTGTGCGGAAAGGGAGGCGCCACTGAAAGTTGCTGTAATCGATTGATCATGACTCGACGGAGCGTCTTCGATATTGCCGGCGGTATCTAACGCTCGGGTGTAGAACGCGTAATCGTGCGATACCCCATCCACGATACCCTGTATGATCGCTTCGCCGGAAAACACGCCATCGCTGACTTTGACAGAATTCACTGCCACTACCTTCTCGTAGGCTCCCCCGTCGATACTCATGTAAACGTCAAAGGTTGCAAGCGGTGTTCCCGAAGCCTTTACACCGCTAATACTTAGCGACAAAAGTCCATTCTCATCAGATGCGACGGAATCTATTTGACTTGTTGGTGAAACCAAGTCTCCGACGATTGTAAAAGTATCAAAGGATGACTTTTCCTCAATGTTGCCAGTCTCATCAGTTGCCAAGCTCCGGAACCAGTAAATGGTATTTGGAGTTGCCTCGAATGCTGCGGAGGTATTGTCCGGTGTCAGCGTGGCGAACTGGACATAAGCCGCGCCAGTCGAATAATAAAGTGCATAGGAAGCGATACCCGACGCGGAGTCCCCCAAGTCAACGCCAGATGCGTCGAGCGACAAGTTGGTTGAAGTTGCATTTGCAGGCAAAGCGGCAATCTCACTCGTCGGAGCGGTCTCGTCTGCGATATTTGTGATCGTGATCGTGAATGCTTCATCATACGTGTTACCAGACGAATCAGAAGTTCGGATTCGCACCGAACGAGTCGCCACCGCTTCGTAATCGAAACTCGCGGCCGATAATAGCTTGTCGCCCGAAATACTGAACAGCTCGTTATCCGTGTCACCGGTACCCGCCACTAGCGAATACGTGAACGTGGTTTCACCATTGCCCGTGGTCGTGGAGAGCGTTCCGATTTCGGTGCCCGAGGCAGAATTCTCTGTGATCGACGAAGCGGATAACGCAATGTCAGACGGTCCAGTGCCGACGTTTTGCACGGCGACATCCAAAGTCAAAGCGTTACTCTCAGCACCGTCGCTATCTTGAAGCTTTACCGAGAGTGTTGTCGTTGAGGAGGAGCCACTGGTGACTTCCCCGAAGGTGACATCGAATGTCCCGCTGCCGGTTGATGCGTCGAGATTGATATTCGAAACCGTCCCGAGGTCGCCACCACTGATCTCCACCACACTAAAGGTGTCTGTACCATCATCTGATGCGGTAAACGAATATGTCTCGGTAGTCGACTCGTCGGGTGTGGTGGCCCCAGTCAAGGTGTCAACGGTCGGCGCCACGTTACTCACGGTCACATCGAACGTTTCGGTGACCGACTGACCGATATCGTCACGGATTGTCACTGAGACGGTGTAAACACCGCTATCGGTGAATGTGTGAGAAAGAGATGCTGTTTTGTCGCTCGCAACATCGACATCGACGTCACCCGTTCCGTCTCCAAAGTTCACGCTACTGCCAGTCCAGTCAACCGCTCCGCGATCCACCAGAGAGATACCACGACTGAATGCAGCGCCCTCGACGCTTGTACTGTCGCTACCGACCGTGACGCTCAAAGAGTAATCATCTCCATCACCCGCGTCGATCGTATCAGTACCCCCGTAGCCCAAAATGGTATCAACCCCGTCACTCGCGCTGCTGCGGTCGAATCGAGAAACTACGAGTTGGTAGTTCCCAATATCGGTATCATCTCTGGTTGAGAGAAAACGCTCGAGCAGTTCCGGATAAGCAAGGTAATTGCTCGGGTTACTTGGGTTCAAAGGACTCGATGCATCCGTTTCATCGAACACAGCACTGCTCGGGTCCCTCTTGAACGTATCCACTTCGATGTAATACGTTCCATCGGTCGGCAAAATCAAATCGACCAATGCACTATCGGTCGGCTCAAACACATCGTCGTTGACCGCCTCACCACCAAACCATGGCACCAAAGTTAGCGTTCCATCCACATCGTACCAAACGCGAAGAATCGAATCGATGTAATTGTCGTTGCCCGTCCCGTAGCGGATGAGAGAATTGGAATACAACTCGATATTCATCACATCACCAGCGGTGCCACTGAAGTGATACCAGTCACTCTCTGACTTACCAGTTGCAGGGTCCAACTCGATCGCTCCCTCGACCGATTGCATCTGGACATAGAAAACCTTCGACGAGTTCAGTCCCGAACTCAAAGTGTTCGGAACGTCAACCGTCCGCAGCGGAAGTTCCTGCGAGGTTGACGAACTCCCATGGGACGATGAAGACTCGGTGGTAAAGACGTCAGCGGTATCAGCCGTCGCAAACGCGAGTTTCATCGCGCTACGTTCACTGAAGAATAAGTCACGAAGATCATTGAAACGATCCGTTCCGACGGACGCCCCAGACCCTAATAGATGGTCGAAGGTTTCCACTGCGGCCACAGGTCCGGGATAAACCGGATTGTAGCCTTCAACACCCGGGGGATCATGGATGCCTAGCCCAATGGGTCCGAAACTATCTTGATGCCGTAAACCCATGAGGTGTGCGAGTTCATGAGCGGCGATTTTGGACGATAGAAGCACAAAGTTTTCGCTCGTTGAATCCGGCTTCGCCACGCCTACCGGGTCGTCGCTGATCGACCGAAGCAGCGTCCCCTTATCGCCTCCTATGTCACCACCTTCATAAGTATCGTCCGAGGTGATCGTTCCACCTAGAAGACCATTCACCTGAACGACTGCCGTGCCACCGAGATTCAGGTTACCGGGATCAATCTCACTTGCTAAACCGCCGGGTCGACCGAATGCCGGTGTATCGTTGAAAGAAATCGTAACGAACTGACCATCAGCTACAGGAATCTCACCCCGTGTCTGAACGACGCGCACATCAAATACCGGCGAGTCGGTATCCGATCCGCGGTAGATTGACTCGACCCTCGAAGTGATCTGATCACGCTCCTCGGTCGTGTAGACATGCTCGGTGGAATCGGTGTAGGTATCAAAATCGAGCAAGACCCACTGAGTCACACCGCGGTCGCCAGCGGTCGTACCCGAGTACCCGTCACTGTATTCAGCGCCGAGAATGGTGTTGTTCTGCAAGTTTCCGTAAATCGTATCCGCCTCTGGTGTCCCAGTGACATTCTCAATCCCCCGCGCATCACTCAGAGTAATACTCAGATTACTTGACAACGCCTGGGCCGACGTTGAACGCAAATCGATAGTGAGTGCACCACCAGTGAACGAACTAAAATCGAGAGTGTCACTGCTGCTGTCATCTGATCCTGAATAGGTCTCAACGACGGTCACCGAAGCACTGGGATCGGCTTCAAACAGATACGAATCATTTCCATCGCCACCCGCCAAGGTCAACGAACCACTGCCTTGCACGATGGAGGTGTCATTACCGGCGCCGGCAGTGAACGTTGCACCGTCAGCCGTCCCACGCCAGGCAAAGACATCGTCACCAGGTCCACTATCAAATGTGATGGAACTTCCGATTGCTGCCGTACCAGAAAAATGGAAGGTATCCCCCGCCGCATCGGCACCACCCGTGAAGGTAATATCACCGATACCCGTCCCGTGAACACGCAAGACATCTTCGTCGGCACCACCCTCAAACGTCAATGCTGTGATCGAATTACCATTATTCACCAACGTGTCGGCACCATCATCCCCGCTGAAACTGATCGAAGGCATGCCGCTCGCATTGTTAATCAGCATGTCATCATCTGCACCACCGGTAAACACTAAGGTGGTCACGAGAGCATTATTCTGAATGGTGTCATCATCCGCACCGCCACTGAACGTCAGAGAATTGACAATGTTGTTGTTCACAAAAACATCGTCATCTGCGCCACCGGTGAACGTCAGTGTCGTCACCGTCGCCTCATTCAGGAGGGTATCCACACCGTCATCGCTCGCGGAGGAGATCTGAACTAATGTCCCCCCAGACAACTCTCCGTCACCCATGAACACCAAAGTCTCGACCGTACCCTGCGTGGTCAGAGTGTCATCATCGGCACCACCACCGAATGTAAGCGTTGTCACGGCACCAAGGGTTTGCAGGATATCGTCACCCGCATCACCACCAAAACTTAACGTGAGAATCGACCCAGTTGAGGTATTGAGCAGCGTATCGTCGTCTGCCCCACCAGTGAAAACCAATCCTGAAAGACTGACTCCACTATTTTGAAATGCATCGTCATCGGCGCCACCGGTGAACACAAGATCGCTGACACCTCCCGCGTCGTTGACAAGAATGTCGGCCCCCGCGTCCCCGCTGAACGTCAGCGATGAGGCATTGAGCCCCGTGTACTTATTCCAAAACAGATCTGCCCCGTCATCACCAGTGAACGTGATCCCCGAGATGCTGGCACCCGTATTGAGAAAGATGTCGTTATCAGCGCCGCCGGTAAACGTCAGGGTGCTTAACTCTGAACCAGTGTTGGAGAAGATGTCCGCGCCAGCATCACCACTGAAAATAATCCCGCTAACCGAATCGCCAGTGTTGAGCAAAATGTCAGCGTCAGCGCCGCCGGTAAAGGTCAGGCCAGCCACCGAGTCGCCAGTGTTGTACAGCGTATCGGCACCGTCGTCGCCCGCGAAGACTAGCGAAGTGAGTGAACTGCCGTTGTTCTCCAGAACATCATCATCAGCACCGCCGTTGAATACCAATCCACCAATCGAACTCGCGTTATTGAGGAAGACATCGTCATCCGCACCGCCATTGAAGATGATCGATGTGAACCCTGTCGCGTCATTCTGGAAGGCATCAACGCCATCATCCCCGGTGAATAGAATTCGCGAATCCGATGCCCCGGTTCCACTACCACTAACAATAAGCGTATCGTTTCCGGAGTTGGTATCCGCTATCGGCTCACCCGTATCAGAATCAATGTCTCCACCGAAAATAATGACTCCCACATTGGTACCGGTACTTCGGAGAACATCATCGTCGGCTCCCCCACCAAATGTGAGCGTGCTGATACCAGAACCGGTATTGAGCAGTACGTCGAGACCCTCGTCGCCGGTGAACGAAAGTGTCGTGAGCGAGTCCCCTGTGTTTTGGAGCACGTCGTCATCTGCACCACCGTTGAAGCTCAGGGTCGTGACACTCGAAGCGGTATTGAGAAGCAAATCGTCGTCTGCACCACCGGAGAAGGTTAGGGTCGCAATGGACGCACCTTCGTTACGTAAGATGTCTGCCCCGGCATCTCCACTGAAAGTCAACTCCGTAATTCCGGCGCCTTCGTTGATAAGCAAGTCGTCATCCGCTCCACCGGTAAAGGAAAGCGTCGTGACCGTCCCGAGGTTCTGCAGAATATCGGCACCACTGTCCCCGCTGAACACAAGACTTCCCACAGTCGCTGTTGCAGAATTAAGCAGGATGTCATCGTCAGCACCGCCGGTGAAGTTCAGCCCGCCCAACGTCCCATAGTTGGCTAAGGTATCCGCCCCGTCATCTGAGGCAGTGGTGATTTGCTCCAGCTCGTCCGTCACGGAAAACTGTTGATCGCCACCAAATACCAGCGTTCCAGTAACCGTTCCATTATTGATCAGCGTGTCATCGTCGGCACCCCCGCCAAAGGACAACGCTGTGACGGTACCATTATTCTGAAGTACATCTAGCCCTTCATCTCCACCAAAATTAAGCGTGCCGAGAGACCCGCCTGCATAGTTCACCAACGCGTCATCATCTGCCCCGCCACGGAACATCAAGGTCGTGATC
>JAKMEW010000541.1 GCA_022425745.1 Rubripirellula sp. | reverse complement strand
AAATCTTTACACCGCTGAGGAATCAGAAATCAGCGTTGCCGATTTGGTGGTTGAGAGTGAAAACCTGGGTCAGTTGACCACCGTGTCGGTGGTTGGTGCTATCAGCAACGGCGGAAACCGAGCTACCGGATCATTCAGCAAAGAAAACAACCCCGTTGGGATCAGCAAAAAAAATCACTTCGGGATTTCCGGTGACGCGGCCGTAAATGTCGCCACCGACGAGACGCTGGCAAGGATCGATTTGCACGGAGAGCTATCGGTGCATGAGGCAGTCGAGGTAGCCGCACACAATTCGACCGATTTCTTAACGATTGCTGGTGCAACGGCCATTTCCTGGAATGGGAGCAGTAGTGAAACCGCGGCGGTGGCAATGACCGCCGCTGTCGCGGTGAACGAGCTTGAATTAACCACCCAAGCAACGGTTGGTGGGGCAGCAATCATTGCCGAGGGGCAGGCCGAAGGTGAGTGGCACATGGGGTCGCTTGCGATTGAAACCGCAAGCTACGGAGATGTGCTGGCGGTTGCGGTGGCCCTGGGGATCTCTCAGCTGAACAAGCCGGAGTTTGCGTTGAATGCGGCCTTTTCGTGGGCATCCAATCCCATGATCGATCGCGCGCATGCTTATCTGCAGCCACTGCAACATGGTTCTTATCACATCGAAGGTGAGCACGCGATCGACCTCGAACTGAAATCTACGAATGATCGGTCAATCAATGCCAGCAGCGGCGCTGCCACCTTTAGTTTTGGATCGGCCACGGTAGGGGTTGGTATCGGTGTCTCACCCGCAGTCAATGACATCACCATTGAAACGCTAGCGAACATCCAACCGGGTGTCTCTTTATGGACCGATGTGGTTGAAATTCAGGCATTGCAAAAACCAGACATTGAAGCCTGGTCAATCGCCGGATCCGGGGAGTTTCCAAATACTCCGTCGCTCGGTTTTGGTGTGAAAGCAGTTGATGTGCAAACGGTCGGGTCGATTGCAATTAACCGGTTCTCAAGCAGATCGCGTGCGACCATCGGTCGCGATCCGGAGCAAGGTGGGACGGGACGAGTGACTCTGCATGATGTGGGCGAAATCACCGCTGAGAGCAAAAACCAGTCTGACATCAAAGCAATCGCTGGCGAGGGTTTTATCTCAATCCATCAATCGGGCGCATCGGTCAGTGTTGCCATCGGCCTCGCCTTCGGTCTCAATGAAATTCGTGAGGACAGTTTCAGTGAAGCGATGCTGGTGGGCGTCGATGTTTTGGAGGCAAGCGGCGACATCGAATTGGTCAGCGAGTTCGCGCCACGCCTCAAAGCGGTTTCCGTAGCAGTTAGTCTTGGCGTGATTTTTGGTAGCAGTGGACTTACTTTTGCCTCCGTTGACGGGGTCGGTGCGTTTGCCGTCAATTCGGTTGGTACGATCGATAACAAGCGTGACCATAAGGGGAAACGTACGGCGGTTGGCATCCGAAATGAATCCGGTATTCGACGTAGCTTCATTCAAGTTGCCGAGGATGCATTCGGAATTCTTTATGACGTCGGCATCGACGCGATTGCAATAGCATTTGAACGCGATGGAGATGAGGAATACAGCGAGACGTCTGTGATCTCACAGGTGCATGACATTGATCTCTCGGTCTCTCTGAGTCCCACTTTAGGGAGTGCGTCGGTAGGCATCTCTTACACCGCCAACCTCATTGCAGTCGACTCCCATGCCACCATTTCTAGATCAGATATTTTGGAGGCTAGTTCGGTCATTCTGGATGCGACTTCCGCGGGAGGCATCCGATCGGTGGGAACGAGTAGCTCGCTGAACGTTTCCACCAATACAGCCGTCTCCCTTGGCTTTCTAGGGACGTTTGCGATCACCGTGCTGGAAGGTGAGACGAAGGCTTTTATTGAAGGCGGTCAGATTGAGCTTGCCCAGACCGATGTGACGGAAGACCAACTTAGAATTTACGCGGTCGATGAATCCAGTGTTTCCGCTTTGGCGGTGGCTGGGCAGTTCGGAGTAACCGTTAGCGAGTCAGGGTTGGCCGTGTCTGTCGAGATCCCATATTCGACCAGTCGCAACTGGCTTGACAATGAGATTTACGCGGGGGTTGTAGCAAAGAGCGACGCCGCGAGTGAGGTAGTGGAGAGCAACCAAGCGATTGTTGATTTACATGGAAATGCATCGATCCTTGCTTTGGATGAAAGTCTCCTTGATTCCCAAAATTATTCGGTTGCAGTTGACGTCGCGGCCAGTGAGGGAGTGAGCGTCGAACTAAATGCTGCCAGTGCAATTTCGGACAACACGGTGACTAGCGATGTGACCTCGGAAGTGGCTGGTGCCGAGATGACGATTGGTGGTGGCGATCTTTCGGTGATCGCCGAAAGTGTACCTCAGCACTCCGCCAAGACATTCGCTCTGGACATTGCAGGCTCGGGCGGCGAAGTGGCTGTTTCTGTTGGTGTCGCGGTGTCCAAGGCAACCAACACGATCGACGGCGATCTTTCAGCGTCCATCGGCCGTCAAGAGGCGGGTGAGACCTCCGTCTCCGTCGGAGGCTCGATCGATGTGCTAGCCGAACTCAAGCAACGCACTGTCAATGGTCAACCGCAGGCGTCAGCCTATGCGAATGCACCATCGATTGCAGCCGCAGTAGCCATCGGGATTGGAGGCTCTGGCTCAGGCGCCGGTAGTGCGGCGGAGTCCCACAGTGATCTTGATGTTTCCGCCAGTATAGGTCACGCGGTAGTTCGATCTGATGATGGGATTACAGTTTTTGCACACGATGAAACCAGCTTGGAAACCGACACCAGTGCAATCTCGGCGGCTGCAGGCCTTGGCGGACTCAGCGTCGCCGTCTCCAAATCCCTCGTTGTGAATCAGAACGATGTTAGTGCTGTTATTTCAGAATCGTCGGTCACTTCTGACCTACAGGACGTTGTTGTCAACGCACTTGGTAGTTCGGAACTAACGCCCCATGCGACAACCGTTGCGGTTACCCTTGCGATAGGTGGATCCGACACAGCGACGAATATTGACGGGATCTACCGAGGCGACGAGGAGTGTGATGATGAGGATGAATGCGGTGCATCGGTTCAAGCCGGCATCACAGAGGGAAGTCAGGTCAATGCGCCGCTGGGTGGCATCTTGGTGGATGCGATTTCTGATGCTGAGGTGACAGCGACGGTAATATCAGGGGCTGTCGGCCTCGTTGCTGTGGATGTTGTGTCTCAGAAGGTCTGGGCCTCGCCTGAAGTCACTGCGAATATCGAGAGTTCATCGCTGAACGCCGCAAAGGTTATCGCCAACTCGCTCGCCAATGATACGGCGAGTACCAAGATGATCGGTGGTGATGGAGGTGGACTATCCATCAACGTTGCCAATATTTACTCCGAAGCGAAACCGCTGGTCAGAACTGAAGTTGGTGACCACACCAACATCGAAGGCCTCACTCAAGTCGTCGTCCGTGCCGAATCGATTAGCGATGCTAAGGCGCTTTTGGGACCTGAGGAGTCCGACGATCGGCAAACGGAAATCAACGTTGGTGTTGTTACCGTCTCAGCCAGTGATTCATTTGCAACTGTCGCGCCGACGGTCGATGTAACGATCGGTAACGCCTCCATCGATAGTGGCGGGGTGCTTGAGGTTGATGCAGTTGGCGGCCGGTTGATGGAGCGACCAAAGGAGTCTGTCTTTGACGCGGCTAGCGGGGTCAGTGCGAACGCGGGTGGGTTGGATGCAAATACGATCGAATTCAATGAAGAGCACGGTCTGGGGTATGGGGATGCGATCCAGTACGTCTCCAATGGAGCATCAAATTCTTATCCGGTTGGCGGTTTGACGCCCGGGGAGATCTATCGCGCTATTCCTCGCGATGCCACCATTATTCGTCTCGGTAGTGTGCTGGTGACCGGAAGTGAGTTATCCGTCTATCAATCAGACACACCGATTACATGGTCTCAGGCGGCTGAACTTGCAGAGGCGGCCGGTGGCCGGCTGGCTTCGCTGACAAGCGAGGCGGAGAACAACGACGTGCTTTCGCTGCTACCGGAGGGACAGGAAGCTTGGATCGGTGGAACGGATCAGGCAGTCAACGGTACTTGGGTTTGGGAGATACCAGGTTCGGAGGGTTTGGTTTTCTGGAGAGACGCACAGACCGTGGACGCCTATTCGAACTGGTCTGACGGCAAACCTGATTCCACCATCGAAGGCATGGACTTTGCCGCAATCGAAAACTCGAATGGGCGTGCCTCGGGAAATTGGGTCGCCAAGACAGGCGAAGAAACATTGAACTACTACGTTGTGGCATCTCCCAGTAGTGATGCAGTTGATCTGCTGAAGAATGAATTGCAGTTCAAGAACCCACATTACCTCTACGGTGCTCAGCCAAATGATGGTAGCGAATTTGGTGAGGATGCGTTGGCGATCGCAGCATCCGGATACTGGTTCGACATGCCGACAATGGATGAATTACCGGCTTACATCTACACCGATGCTACTTCCGGTGAATTTAAATTTGCATCATCCACGGGAGATACCGGATGGACGTTCCAAGCAGCAGTTGCGGACGCGAAGAACGCCGGTCGTGTTTTAGCACAACCGCTCACCCGGACGGAAAATGACGCGATCAAACAATTGATGATCGATAACGAAGTCACCGAAGCTTGGCTTGGCGGTAACGATTTTAATGAAGAAGGAACTTGGGTTTGGAATGACACTGGGGACGTGTTCTGGCAGGGTGGTTTGTATGGTGAGGCGGTCAATGGAGCCTTCACTAACTTTGCCTCGGCGACCCAAGTGATTTATGACGCTGGAGTGATTCCGATCGGCGGTTTAGGCGACGGCGAAACATATCTGGTTCGAGAGATTGACCTCTCGGAGAACGTACTGAAACTGGAACACCCAGATCAATTGCCGGTCGCGCCGGTTGATTTCGATGGCGCTGCGATTACAAGCGACGGTGACGGGGTCAGTATCTTCAACATCGCAGGTCATGGTTTTACCGACGGACAAGTCGTGACTTATCGCGCCGCCAAGCCGTTGCAGTTCAATGCGTTGGATGTGGATGCTGATGCTGAGACGGTGACGCCGCATGATGAGAATGTAACGTTCGATATCGACAACCCCGATCAGCAAGCCGCTCTATTAACTGCCGGTCAGCAGGTTGTGTACGCAGCAAACGCTACCAATGCGCAGTGGTATTGGTTGCCCAACGATTACGAAGAGACCAGCGATCAGCCGTTTTGGCCGCAAGGAACGACATCGCAACACGATCCGCCGTATGAAAACTGGGGTCATAACGCTCCCAATCAAATTGACACCCAGTTCAGTGCGGTGATGGTGGACGATGGGACCTGGAATAACTATTTATCGACGGAAACGATAGGTGGTTACATCCTGGAACGCCCGCAATTTCAGGTGTCGCCATTTGCAACCAAAGGCGACAGATTTAGTGAAGCCGTAGATGGTTGGATCGGCGTTTGGCCGGCGACCATCATTAGTGAAGATGAGTGGGAAGCCGCAAAGGAGGCAATCGGTGAAGAGAATGTCTACTTGGGAGGCTCCGACGCGGACGATCGAAGTCATTGGTATTGGACTGATTTGAGTCCTGATGAAGAGAGCGGTAAAGAATTCTGGGATGGGAAGAGTAAGGGAGACGAGAAAAATGGTTACCAAAGTTTCTGGGCTGACGGAGAGCCAAATGATACCGGGCTGATTAATCGTGAAACCCAGTTGCTGATGTATGCAAGTTCAGGTAATTGGAACGATGTCAGTGACGATCAAACGCATCCATGGCTGGTGGAGTCAAAGCAGTTTACGTTCATTCCGTTCATCGGCACTTACGAAGAGGCCAGAGCGGATGCAGCAAAGCAGGGTGGATGGCTCGCGACGATTCGTTCAGAAGAAGAGAGCGCTGCTGCACTTGCGGTGCTGGAAGCATCTTCCTCCGGATTACAACTCTGGATTGGCGCAAGTGACGAACAGAGCGAGTTCGATTGGATGTGGGTTGGGGACGAGGCATCACCTGCTGGGACTTCATTAGCTCCGATGCAGACCGAGTTGACCTACACCAATTGGTATGCGGGTGAACCCAATAACTACAACGGCAGCGAAAACTACATTCAGATGTACGCTGACCCAGCTTATAAGGGTAAGTGGAACGACTTGAATGGAGATGCTGTTTTACAAGGGTACCTTCTCGAGAAAGATGATGCGTTTGAGTTAATCAACGGTAGCTTCACATGGCAAAAAGCGTTCGAAGACGCGAAATCCCGTGGGGGCCAGCTTGCTGCGATTCATGACAGCAGCGATCAGAGTCTCGCTGAATCGCAACTTGGCGGTGACAGTGTTTGGATTGGCGGAACCGATCAGGGACACGAGGGAACTTTCAAGTGGGTTGAAATGAGTGGTTACCAGAACTGGGCCGCGAACCAGCCAGACAATTACCAGAACCAAGAGGATTACGCTCATCTTCGTAGTGACGGCACGTGGAACGATCTCTCCGCGACGTATGAATTGACCGGGTATCTACTTGAGGTGGATGGTGAATACTCGATTGTTACCGGGCTATTCACTTGGTCTGAGGCGAAGGAAGATGCGGAAGCTCGTGGTGGCCATTTGGCAATCATCGATAGCGACGATAAACAGGGCAAAGCGAATGAGGTTGCGAGACGTTTTGCTTGGATTGGTGCTACTGCCAATCAATTGATTGACGGACTTGAAGCGGGTGAAGCCTATTATGTGGAGGCGGCAGGCGAAGGGGCGTACCAGCTTTCGAGTTCCTTGAGTGGTGAACCAATTGCGATTAATGGCGAAAATAAATCGTCCGCAGTTAACCATTACCTCATCCCAGCCGAACAGCAGCCGATCGAAGGGTTGCGGGAGGGCCAATCGTATTATGTGATTGCAATTAACGAAGACTCATTCCGGCTTGCGGCTACCTTTCAGGATTGGGACGACGAAACGTCCATTACAGTGTCCGGAAGTGATACCAGCGATAACGGTTACTCGGGAACCATTGGTTCAGGAAGCACTCTTGGGACAGAGGGGGTTGACTTAACGGATGCTGGTCAAGGGCGTCACAAGTTAATTGTGGATCTGACCGAGACTGGTTCCGGCGATCAGAGCTTCGCTTTTGTTAGCGAGGGGTGGCGTCCGCCGTTCAACCTCGAACTCAATCATGGTGAAGCCAAAGCGATCACCAGCGGTGGTGGTGGCGGCTTTGTCGGTGTTGGTGTGCCTCGCGCGCTGTCCGTTAGTGAACCTGATGTCGGTGTCATTATTGAAACAGGAGCGCGACTGCAGGGTGAGACGGTTTATGTGAACTCGCGCTCTCATGCCAACGCAGATTCCTACGTGGACAATACCTTTGTTGGAATCCTCGTCGAAAGCGGTAACTCTCTCGCCAGCATCGAGGCCACCGAGACGAGTCAAGTCGAAGTGCTGGGTAGCATTCATGCTGATATCGATCTGAATATTAAAGCGACCAATGAAGATAAATTGTCAGCCCAAGCTGTTACTGAAGGTGGTGGCGCTATCCCGCTGCAAAATTCATGGTCACGAGTCAATCATCAATACACCACTGAGGTTCTGTTGGATGACTTTGCTCGCTTGTCGGCGGGAAATCAAATTAAGATCGAGTCGCACAGTTCATTCGATGACGAAATGGTCTCCAAGGCCAAAGCGGGTGGTGTCGGCGGTGAGATGAAAGCCAACACCGCAGGGGATGATGATTCGAAATTAGTGAATGATCGAAAAAATCTTGGTGTGCGAATTGGTACTCAGGATGATCGATCGACCACCAGTATTGATCTTGCTTCGTCTTATCTTAGCGCGCGATCGATCACGCTCGACGCCGCGGTGAGGGATGCCACTGCTTCGGCTTATTCAGAGGTTCGTGGTGCTGGTCTGATGACGAAGAAAGCGACGGCAACCAGTCGTTTCTACGACGATACCTATGTCACAATCGGGGACAATTCTGTCTTGCACGCATCGGATGAACTGGTCATCGGTGCCAATCATGACAATGTCGATATTCACTCTCATGCCAACTTTTATCGCCGCGGTGGCAGTGGGTGGTTCTCGCTTCGAACGCAAACATGGGTGGATACACAGTCACGAATTCATGCTGACGAAGATGTTGAAATCCTTGCTGACTCGCTG
>JAKMEW010000501.1 GCA_022425745.1 Rubripirellula sp. | reverse complement strand
CTCTAGAGAAGTTGATCGAGAAGATTCGAGAATTGCAGAGAGATACGGCTCGTTAGGCTCTCATATAGCTTGTTTGCTAACGCACCGAGTCCATCCAAGCTTTCCAATCGCTAATCAACTCATCTGTCAATGGAGACTCAGGCAAGCTTGCCAGTTTCACACTGCCTGTTTTCCTAGGATCCTGAGCACGGACCTGCAGGAGTCCATTGACATCGACTTCAAAGCCGATCGTCCGTGACCGGTAGTTCGGGTTGTCGATCTTGAACTCGTAGCGACCCAGTGCGTGCCAGTCCTGTCCGTGAACACCCGAAGATTCCACGACTGAAAGCGTCATATGTTCGCGGTCTCGACCCACCCTGAGTTTTCGGTTGGTACGAGCCGGGAGAGCGGATCCAGCAGGAATGATTGGCAGGATGCGGCGCCTTCGTCGAACGTCTTCAACCACGATGCCGATGGTTTGGCTACTGATACCTCTCGGTGGCTGCCTGAAAGCACTCCTACCAGGTAGCTCCGAATCCAAGACAGCAGCTGCGCCTTTTGCAACATCGCTACGATCAATGGTTTTGATTGTGATCTTTTCGGGAAACTTCTTCAGTAAGCGTTTGCGGACTTGCGGGATTTGTAGGATGGCACCGTGCAGGACAACTTGACTTAGCGAGCCTATTTCAACCGCCGAGCGTCGGATGACGCGTTCAATCAAGTCCTCAATTTGAAGAAGCAGTCGCTCACACTGCGCCAACCATTGCTCTCGAGCCACCGCGACAGAAAGTGTTCCATTGCCATGCTTGACGGTAACCCGCACCTCTGGAAGCAGAAGCATCGAGTTTACCGCTTTCTCACATGCTACCTGCAAACTCGCCGCGGATATTCCGTGTTTACGAGGGTCGACTTTATGTTCAGAGATGAATTGCTTGGCCGCGAAGTCCACCAGGTGATGAACCCAAGCCAAACTGCCAGTATGCCAGTGACCACCGGTTGCAAGTTGTTGAAGGCGACCGGCCTCACGCTGCAAAATGGCCGCTTCGAATGCTTGCCCCGTAAGACCAAGGAATAACAAAGGAGGGCTTTGTTCAATGATTGAGTTTCCCTCCTCTTCGTTGAGTGTCTCGTCCTCGCTAGCCATGAAGACGGACTTCGCGCCGGCTAAGGATCGATCCACCAGTCGTACACCGGTTAGCCCCGCGAGATGCGCCGCAGTTAGGATACTACGGCGGTGCAATTGATCGTAACTGCAGGGGACCGTGATTGCGGTTGACCGCGGTGGCGTTCGCCCTCCCCAAGCGTTCCGCGTTATTCGTCGAATAAGCAATGCCAACAAAACCTCGGGCGGGCACTGTTTTCCAGTGAGTGATCGATCAACCTGGTTCTTTCCGATATACAATGGCACGCAGTGGAACAAATGCGTTGGGTCGTCCTGACGACGCTCCATGGCGTGAACACCGTAGGCGATCTGCCCACCGGGAGTACTCGAGAGTGCCATCCGGAAAAATGGTGTTCCAGTCTCTCCCGCGAGCATCGCCTTGACATGCCCATCGGGAGTTGATTCCGCGGTAGCCGAATAATGCATCCCGAGATCTATTGAGAAGACTCTCGCCGTTTGACGCATCACCGGACCTGATGATGGCGGTACAGATCGTGGAGAAAATTCGGCTAACCACAGCGGAGTCTCCTCGGCGGAACAATAATCAGCTAGGTCATCAACAATCTCGTCGAGCGACGTGTATCGCTCGGCGGGGCTTTTGGCCAGCATCCGCTGAAAAATATTATTCAGACGCAAGTCGACATCGTTACGAGAATCCATTAGGTCGGGAATCGTTCCGTGACGATGCCCGTAGACCTGCTCGATGTTATCTCCCACAAACGGAGGACGACCGGTGAGTAGAAAGTAAAGTGTTGCACCGAGCGAATAGATGTCACTCCTCGCATCCGCCTTGTCAGGATCTTCCAATTGCTCTGGAGACATGTAGGCAAGCGTACCTACTAACTTTTTCTTGGCTGCTGGCGATTCCTCCTCGGTTTTACCAGCCGTCTTCTGCAGCAGGTTGGAGGTGCTGAACTGTGCGAGGCCCAGATCAAGAACCTTGACGGTGCCGTCGCTCGATTTCATCAAGTTGCTTGGCTTTACATCACGGTGAATGATTCCGGATCGATGTGCATGGAGTAACCCTGTGGCCGCCTGGCGAATGATGCTCGCGGCGCTTGCAACGGACATTGGACCCTGCTCAGCGACCGCCTGAGAGAGCGTTGCACCGTCGATGTATTCCATCGCCAAATAGTGAACCCCTTCGGACTCACCCGCATCGAATGCGGTGACAATATTGGGATGAAGCAGACGAGAAGCCGCGCGAATCTCCTCATAAAACCTCTCGATAGCCCGTGGATCTTGCATCCGATCAATCGGCAGCATTTTCAAGGCCACCACGCGTTGCATCCGCGTATGCTCGGCAAGGAAAACCTGTCCCATGCCGCCGGCGCCCACACGATCGAGGATCTTGTAATCGCCAATTTGGACAGGAATCTCTGCCTCATCGGCTCGATTCCCAGTGGAAACAATAAATTCGCCCGTCTCATCCTCAAGGAAGTCACGGGTTGGTTCATCCTGATAGGGATAATTGTCCGTTGATTTGGCCACGGTCGCTGGTAATCCTTCCCGCTCGGCAATCGATCGTTGATCGCCTGCGTACCCCACTGTAAAACCGAGTTAGGCTTCAAAGAAAACGATCAACAAGGAGCGTTCGTCCGTGCACCGTCCTTCGTCCTCCTAATCGTACGGCTGTAACACTGCTCAGCCCACTTCAATCTAACGAAATGACAAGGATTGTCGAAAATTTCACCGAAAACCACGATCAAGGGTTTGCAACGGCACCGTGAATAAAAAAATATTCTCGATTAGTCGAGACTAATGGATGAGCACCGTCTGAACTGCATTTTGCGATTCCGCACCGGAGTTGTTCCAAGTAACTTTCACGACATGCCGATGAGTCCAAATAGAACGTTGGTGTGACGTTCGAACGCATCCTTGCACCGTGTCCTTGCACCGTGTCCTTGCACCGCATCCTTGCACCGTGTCCTTTCTCCGTGTCCTTTCTCCGTTTTACTGTGACCGTCATGAGTTCATTACGCATTGCCACCCGGAAGAGTTTGCTAGCTTTGTGGCAGGCTGAGCATGTTCAGCGACTGCTGGGGGAGAGCGGAGAGACCGCTGAGCTGATACCGATGGTTAGCGTCGGCGATACCGACATGCGTCCAATTGATGGAACGCGGCAAGTTGGGGTGTTTACCAAGCGAATTCAGCAGGCTCTCCTGCAACAAGAAGCGGACATTGCAGTTCACTCGCTGAAAGACCTCCCGACGGAGGTCAACCCGTCCCTAGTTTTGGCGGCGGTGCCTGAACGCGAGACGATTGAAGACGCTCTCGTTTCTACTGCGGGTTGGACACTTGAGCAGTTGCCGCAGAATGCAATCATCGGAACAGGGAGTAAGCGTCGGGGGGCACAGCTTCTAAATCAGCGTCCGGACCTGAAAATCGAGAACATCAGGGGCAATGTGCAAACTCGTCTCGAAAAGCTCAAAGCCGGTGAATATGACGCAATCATTCTCGCTGAGGCGGGGATCCTACGTCTTGGATTGAACGACCTCGAGCGGAGCCTTCTACCTTTGGGGATTATGTTACCGGCACCTGGGCAGGGTGCGTTGGGAATCGAGGTCCGATCCGATGATGAACGTGCTTTTCACGCTTGCCAGCAGCTGGATCATCCTCAAGCTCATGCCGCGGTTCACGCTGAAAGGACCCTCTTAGCAGCTCTACATGGCGGCTGCCTCGCTCCGATCGCGGCTCTCGGCGAGGTCAACGGTCAAACTCTATCTCTCAAGGCAACGGTGCTCTCTGGTGACGGCAAGCAACGTGTTGACCATGCGGGCAGTATCCAAATCGGAGAAGATTATCTAGCCGCTGCGGCTGAACTGGCGAGCGAACTCGCAGCCGCTCTCGAAGCCGACGGAGCGAGAGAGTTGATCAACGCAGGTCGCTAATTCGGTTACTGACGAGATCCGTTAACGCCGCCCCCGAACTAGGCGGATTTAGTTTGTCTGGGTCACCGGCTGGACGCGTCGATTTGCACGCGTCCGCTGCTCCCATTCTTGGTAGAGACTCCAAAGCCGTTCGAGAACCTGCGGATGTTCACTCGCGAGATCGATACTTTCGCGAGGATCTTTCTCGAGGTGGAAAAGTTCGATGCTGTTCGAGTCGCCTTCACTCTTCGCTACCAGTTTCCAGTTGCCATCTCGAACCCCCATCCAAACCGTTTCGCCTCGAGGCTTCCGCCAGAAAAGAGTGCGTTGCTGATCAGGTCTTCCTTCACATAAATTTGAAACGATGTCGATGCCCTCGTAGTGACTGCGGGCGTCCGCATCGAGCACTGCAAGCCTCGCAATAGATGCAGAAAAATCAAACGTCAAACTCGGCTGCGTGCTAACTTGCCCCTGAGGTAATCGTCCGGGCCAGTGCAGGATGGCTGGGACTCGTATCCCGCCTTCGTAGGTTTCACCTTTGATGCCGCGATACGGATCATTCCTCGCGCTTCGTGATCCTCCGTTATCACTTGCGAAAATGACTAATGTTTCCGATTGTATTTCCCGTGCCTCCTTCAATGTCGCCAAGAGATCACCAATTCGTCGATCCATATGCTCAATCATCGCACGGTAGACCTCTGCAGGTGCCGAGTTTTGCACCCAAAGAGGTGAGTCAAGCGGCAGTGGATCTTTCTGTCGATCGTTTGGTCCTTGAAATGGAAAATGTGGGCAGGTGTAGGGTACGTACAGAAAGAACGGCTGATTCTTGGTTTGTCGCTTGATGAAGTCGATCGCCCGATCCGTGATCATGTCGGTGAAGTAACCTTCTCCGCTCACGGGGTGTCCATCTTGGAAAAGGTTGTAACCCGCCCGATTATCGAGGTAATGAAAATAATCCATCCCTCCGCCGATACAGTAAAAGGTCTCGTCAAAGCCATGACTTTGTGGGTTGAACTTTGGCTCGTAACCCAAATGCCATTTGCCAAAAATCGCGGTGCGGTAACCAGCACTCTTCAGATGGCGGATCAGCGTCGACCGGTTGGTTGGCAACCCAAGATCATCCTGCTGCCGCAAGCGAACTGCGTCGTCGTAACGTCCGACATTACCTGTGCCGATGGCGCACTCAAGACCTCCGACCCATTGTTGGTATTTGCCGGTCAACAGTGCGACCCTGGTCGGCGTGCATTCGGGACCATTTGAATAGTGATGGGTGAGCCTAACTCCCTGGCTTGCAAGCTGATCGAGCACGGGGGTGCTGATGTTTTCGTTGCCGTAACAACCCAGGTCACCATAACCAAGGTCATCTGCCAGCAGCAGGATGATGTTGGGACGAGTCTCGTTTGCGGACAACGACAAGGTATTCAACGCAAAGATTACGGTGAGGGTGAATCGAGTTGGGTTCAACAGCGTCCCGATGCACCAAGCTAAGTGTGTCGGTGCCAATTTAAGGTCGGATAACGCGAAGCTTACTTTCATCGTTCTTTCATTCATTGCCGAAGTCGATATTGCTGAATTGGCGCGAGTTCTTAAGCAAGGATGTCGTGCACCACGTGACCATGCACATCTGTCAGGCGGCGATCGATTCCATTCTGACGGTAAGTCAGTCTCTCGTGATCAATGCCCATCAAATGGAGGATTGTTGCGTGCAGATCATAACAATAGGTGGTGCCTTCGGCCGTCTTGTAACCCCATGGATCACTTTGTCCGTAAGCAGTACCCGCCTTGATTCCAGCACCCGCCATCCACGTCACAAACGCACCACCATTATGGTCGCGTCCTTCGCCACCTTGGGCGAATGGTGTGCGTCCGAATTCGGTGGTCCAAATCAACAGGGTGTCATCAAAGAGGCCACGACGCTTCAGATCTCCTATCAACGCGGCGATGGGTTGATCGACACTAGCAGCGATCGGTGGTAATTCTTTGGGAATGCTCCCATGGTTGTCCCAGTTCTCCGTCGCTCCCTGAGGACCACTCCAGACCTGCACAAAACGGGTCCCGCGTTCGCATAGTCGTCTCGCTAGCAAGCAGCGTTTGCCAAAGTCAGCCGTGACTGGGTTGTCCAGTCCGTAAGCT
>JAKMEW010000495.1 GCA_022425745.1 Rubripirellula sp. | reverse complement strand
CGATCTGCGAGCGAGGCTACCTTGCCGCCTGCTGGGTCAAAAAGACTACCAACCCGTCCGGAATCTTGTGTCGTGCGTTGCCATGCCCCGCCATAGGTCGGATAGTCGAGGTCATGAGTATCCAAACAGATTCGACATCCCAGCATGGGCAGCAGCAGGGCCCCCGCAAGAAAAAAGGCCAAAGCTGTGGAACGGATAGATTTCATGACTTACTCTCGCTAGCAATTAGCAGGTCGGCTTCCCACCGGTGGCAACACATCGTCTATATCGACTCAGTGACGAGCGAAACATTAGGCAAGATTTAACGATGGTAGCGATTATGCTGATGCCTGCCGGCGAGCGTGCCCGCCGCTGGTTTCACCGACTCCATTTCTTTCGACCAACCGAGCAATCTTCAGTTTGGGCTTTCCAAACGCCACGCTAGCAAGCACCATTAGGGCGTCGCAGCGATTCGGAGGACCCCGCCGGTCGCCATCGTAGAAACTCGCAAGAGATAGCCCCACAATCTACGAGCCAACGCGACCCATCATCCAGCTCCCCATCCTTCAGCTCCTCCGTGCAGGACAATTCCTCAAGCTCACAAAGTAACCCGATGGCTCATCAAACTGAATCTGGGACGTCATCAGATCAACAATCGACTGTTTCGGTGATCCCAGGGGGCGAGGTCAGCGGGGTCATTCAGCCGCCCGGTAGCAAGAGTCTGACCAATCGTGCCCTGATTTGCGGAGCGTTGGCCCGTGGCACCACAAAACTTACCGGTGCGTTGGTTAGCGAAGATACCGAAGTCATGCTCGACTCCCTCAGTAAACTCGGTATTCAAGCGACCGTTTCCGACGCAGGAACGACAGTTGAACTTTCGGGTCGGCCACAAAATCTCTCACAGGAAGCGACACAAGATGATGTCGTCCGTGATACGAACGGAGATCCTATCGAGCTCTACATCGCCAACAGCGGAACGAGCGTTCGCTTTCTGACAGCAGCATTGTCCGCGATGGGCGGAAATTATCGCCTGAGTGGTTTGCCACGAATGCATGAGCGTCCAATTGGCGATCTTGCCCAAGCGATTGATGAAGGCATTGATGGCTCAATCACCACCGAGTCAGAGAACCGCTGCCCTCCGGTTCTGATTCGATCAAATGGATGGAAAAACCAGAGCCTTCAAGTTGCCGGCAATGTGAGTAGTCAGTACCTGAGCGGATTAATGATGGCTGCACCGCTGGTCGCCAAGACACAAGAAAACGCGGGCAGCGATTCAGCCAGCGATACGATTCGGATCCAAGTAACAGGCGAATTGGTCTCTAGACCGTACGTCGAGATGACTGCCTCGGTCATGAGGTCGTTCGGAGCAGAGGTTGAGATCTCTGATGGCGATATCAACCAGGACCTGACGGTTGAAGTAACGATGTCAGGTTACAACGGCATTCCCTACGCGATCGAACCAGACGCCTCCGCCGCAAGCTACTTCTGGGCAGCCGCAGCAATCACCGGAGGTTCGGTTGAAGTCGTTGGTTTAACGCCATCGGCAATGCAAGGTGATGTAGGTTTCTGCAACGTGCTTCAGCAAATGGGCTGCACCCTCGAAGTTGGCCCAAACAGCATGACAATTTCGGGACGCGCCAAAAACGGTATCGACGTCGACATGAATCACATCAGTGACACCGTCCAAACGCTTGCCGTGGTCGCTCTTTTCGCCGAAGGCCCGACTCGCATCCGTGGGGTTGCACACAATCGTTTCAAAGAAACCGATCGCATCGGAGACCTCGCCTGCGAACTCCGAAAACTCGGTGCCTGCGTCACCGAACACGAAGACGGACTCACGATTGAGGCAAACACCACAACGCTTCATGGCAACACGCTCGATACATACCAAGATCATCGGATGGCGATGAGCCTTTCGCTAGCTGGTTTGCGTCTCCCTGATGTCCAAATCCGAAACCCTTCATGCACCGCCAAGACCTACCCGGGTTTCTTCGCGGACCTTGAGCAACTCATCGGACGTTCACATCACTGGCGATCCAACGCTCGACTCACTCAGTGAGCAACCAACCAAGGCATCACGCTCCGCGTTGCCCGCCCTATTATTTGTAATTCGGCGTGGGCGGTCGGTAATCGCTCAATTGGATACTTTGAAACCAATCGATTGTTTTGGCGAGTCCCTCCCTCAACATCATCTTCGGCTCCCAGTCGAGCTTCTCCTTGGCAAGTGAAATATCAGGTCGTCTCCGCGTGGGGTCATCCGAGGGCAATGGTTCGAACACCAACTCACTACGTGATCCAGAAAGGTCAATCACGGTCTCGGCCAACTCACGAATGGTGAACTCAATCGGGTTGCCAATATTCACTGGCCCCACAAAACCACTACCAACATTCATCATCGAGATCATCCCAGAGACCAAATCATCCCGGTAACAAAATGAACGTGTCTGGGTCCCTTCACCAAAGATGGTAATCGGTTCATGATTCAATGCCTGGCGAATGAAGTTCGAAACCACTCGACCATCGAAGGGATGCATCCTAGGCCCGTAGGTATTAAAAATCCGAATGATGCGAATGTCCACACCGTTACTACGGTGATAATCCATAAACAAAGTCTCAGCGACGCGTTTCCCCTCGTCATAGCAAGCGCGGATACCGATTGGATTAACGCTTCCGCGATAGCTTTCCACTTGGGGATGAACTTCGGGATCACCATAGACTTCGCTGGTACTCGCCTGAAGTATCCGAGCCCCACAGCGTTTGGCCATCCCCAAAAGATTGATTGCCCCCATCACGCTTGTCTTGATTGTCTTAATGGGGTTGTACTGATAGTGACCCGGCGCAGCAGGGCAGGCGAGATTGTAGATCTGATCCACTTCAAGAAAGATCGGCAGCGTAACGTCGTGACGCAGCAGCTCAAAGTTAGGCCGGCCAAGCAGATGCGAAACGTTTGATTTCTGACTGGTGAAAAAATTATCTAAACAAATCACATCATGACCGTCATCCACCAGACGCTCACACAGATGTGAACCAAGAAAACCCGCGCCGCCGGTCACCAGAATACGCTGAATCATCTTTTCCTCTTAAAAGCTGGAACCAATCTTCATGACGCACCCAAGCCAAACTCTACCTGCCGGCACGATAACTGCATAAAGCAAGCACACATCAAAGTTCGATCAAGCGGTTGTCGATCAATCGCGTCGCCCCAACCCTAGCAGCGATCAAAGCGACCGCGGAGCGATCTAACTCTGAAATCGGCTCGAGGGATTCCGCATCAACGATGACCGCGTAGTCAACTGAGTCAACACCTTCTGAATCCGCAATTCCACCACCGTCAAGACTTCTGAGCAAATTCGTCTGAAGCAGCGCAATGTCTTTCTCGCCCTGCCTGACTTGACTTGCGAGATGCTCGAGTGCCCGAGGGATCGCCAAAGCCGATTGGCGTTCGGCATCACTTAGGTATCGATTCCGGCTACTCATCGCCAGTCCGTCGGGATCACGAACGATCTCACCCGCAACGACCTTTACCGGAAGATTCAAATCGGCAACCATCGACTCGATCACACGCCACTGCTGATAGTCCTTTCGACCGAACACCGCCACGTCGCAAGGCAGACATTGAAAGAGCTTCAAAACGATGGTGCAAACGCCACCAAAGTGTTCGGGGCGATGTTGTCCTTCAAGCCGATTTGCAACTCGCGGCGGGACAATCGAAGTTGAACACCCATCGGGATACATTGCGTACACCTCGGGTACAAACACCGCATCGGTTCCGAGTGACTCAAGTCTCTGGAGATCTTGCTCGAGCGTACGCGGGTACTGATCCAGGTCTTCATGGGGCGTGAACTGCGTGGGGTTCACAAAGATGGTCGCAGCAACCCGGTCACATTCTCGTTTTCCAATCTCGACCAACGAAAGATGGCCGTCATGCAGAGCCCCCATGGTTGGCACAACCGCCACGCTCTCGCCCTCTCGTTGTCGCTTCAGGACGTAACTCCGGGCATCGGCGGGCGTGTGCAGAATCTCCATTTCCTCGATCCCCATCTCCTGAATCTCAAAGCACCACGCTTCCCAACACCACGCTTTCCAACACCACGCTTAAACAGGCGGAACTAACCACTAAGCCATTACCCTGAACACCGAACCGAATGTGTTCACAACGCCATCTCACGACTTATTTGCCGCCAATTCAAACACCTCTTCATCAACAAAAATTGGTAAAGACGGGCTAAAGGTAACCGCCACAGCGATCGCGTCACTCGGCCTCGCATCAATTTCCACCAAGGATCCATCACCTCGCTTCAGCATTAGCTTTGCGAAATAGGTCCCTT
>JAKMEW010000492.1 GCA_022425745.1 Rubripirellula sp. | reverse complement strand
TCGGGGCGATGAGGGTATGATGATCGAGTCATAGAGCGTCGCCAATAGAAGTGTTCCCCGCAAGTTGGGCCAATCAATGCCAGACGCTTTGCTTTTGTTGGAGTGCTGTGATGAGCTGTTTTGTTAGCGGTTTCCCATTCAGGGTGTTCAAGTCAATGAAGCGACGGAAGAATGCGGCATGGTTCATTTACATGTTTTTTGCCGTTGCCTCTGTTTGGTCCTGCAATCACGCGACAGGGCAGGTTCCATCGCTCGAATCGTCGGATTGGCCTCGT
Organism: Rubripirellula sp.; assembly: GCA_022425745.1. Lineage (GTDB taxonomy): Bacteria > Planctomycetota > Planctomycetia > Pirellulales > Pirellulaceae > Rubripirellula. Next base: position 11,840 of record JAKMEW010000492.1, on the reverse strand, counting down.
TTTTTGGGGGTGAATTACGATGGGGCGGTAAACACTGGCGGTGAGTCGATTCTTTGGTCCAAGGAGCCTGCGTTTCAGTGGCAGGTCAGTCTTGGTGACGGGTACGGGATTGCTTCTGTTTCGGAAGGACGTGTTTACCAGAGCGATTCAGTGGGAGGAACTCGCTACTCTGCCGGTCAGGAGCGACTGAGATGCTTGGATCTTCAAACCGGGAAGTTGATCTGGGATGCCGCTTATCCGATCCAATATCAAGATCTTTATGGTTATGAGGCGGGGCCGCGTAGTAGCCCGCTCATTGTCCAGGGCAAGGTGATTACTTATGGAGTCGCGGGGAATTTGATTTGCAGAGATGCAGCTACCGGTGCCAAGTTGTGGGGCGTCGATGTCAATCAGAAATATGGGGTTGTGCAGAACTTCTTTGGCGTCGGAGCGGCTCCAATGGTCGTCGATGACCTTGTGGTTGTGATGGCTGGGGGAAGTCCCGCTGAGGATCAAGAATTACCTCCAGGGCAATTGGATCGAGTCGCCTCAAACGGTTCTGCAGTGGTTGCGTTTGATCTCAAAAGCGGTCAAGAACGCTGGAGAGTTGGCGAAGATCTTGCCAGCTACAGCAGTCCTCGTTTGATGCAGATCGGTCAAAGGAAAGTCATTCTTGTTTTCGCCAGAAATGGACTCCTCGCCGTCGATGCAGCTTCCGGACGACAGTTATGGCGTTTCGATCATCGGGCGTCGATTCTTGAAAGTGTCAACGCAATGATGCCGTTGGTCAGCGAAGATAAAGTCCTGATTAGCGAGTGCTACCAAGTGGGGAGCGTGTTATTAAGTGTGACGGATTCTTCAGCGAAAGTCGTTTGGCAAGACGATCGCCGAAGCAGGGAAAAGGCGATGCGATCGCATTGGTCAACACCGGTGAGGTTGGGGGATTACCTTTACGGTTGCAGCGGCAGGAACGCACCCGATAGCGACTTCCGATGCGTTCGTTTTTCAACTGGCGAAGTCCAGTGGGTCGATCCGCGTCGAACGCGATCAAGCGTGACGCGATGGGGAAATCACCTGATTGTGATGGAGGAGCGCGGCCGGCTTGAAGTAATCAAGGCGAACAACGCAAAGATGGAGATCGTCGCAGAATATGACCTGTCTGTTTCCAACGGAGAGCGTCCTTCGCTGCAGTTTCCGTGTTGGTCAGCTCCGGTGATCGTCGGAGATCGGATGCTTGTTCGAGGTGACCAGAAATTACTCTGTCTTCGCTGGTCAGCGGAGTGATTCATTGTGCTTTCCCAAGGGTGGATTCGCCCAAGTGGATTCGCCCAAGTGGATTCGCACAGTTCAATTGCACTGATCGACGCAAAGTCGGCTCATTAGCTGGCAAAAAGGGTGATCTCAGGGGAGAAGTTAATGGTGGCAAGCCGTGTGTGTTGCCTTGGGATCGGGATATTTCCGCCTTCTTGACAGGTTTCTAACCTTTCGATGTGGGTTCGATGGGCGAGATGTCGTCGCACCCCATTTCTTGGTACCATGTCCCGTGGTCAGGGTTGATGGATGACGTTCATTTCAGCCCCTGATTGGTTTCATCATGATTGCGGATTCTTCTCGACCCACTGCTTCGTCGGAAAATAGTGTGAGTAATACCACTGAAAAACCAGCACAGACACATCAAGAAAGTCGTTCTCGTACGTCTGAGAATGGGTTCTTTGTGGATCGGAATGCTCCAACTAATGATGGCGTTGACTTAGCGAGAATCGAGTCGGCGGTTCGGTCGATCCTCTCTGCCGTTGGAGAAGATCCTGAGCGGAACGGTTTACTGGAAACGCCAGCTCGCGTTGCTCGGATGTATGCGGAGATGTTCGCAGGCCTGAAAAGCGACCCCGGTCGCCATCTGAAGAAAGTCTTCGATGAAGATTATGACGAGATCGTCTTAGTCAGCGATATCTCGTTTTGCAGCATGTGCGAGCATCATCTTCTGCCTTTCACGGGTAAAGCGCACATCGCTTATTTGCCAAGCGGCAAGGTTGTTGGGCTCAGCAAATTAGCGCGTGTTGTCGAAGAAGTTGCTAGGCGTCCGCAAGTACAGGAACGTTTGACACAAACGGTTGCCGACCTGATCGAAGATCGTTTGTCGGCTCGCGGAGTTGCTGTGGTTGTTGAGTCGACGCACAGCTGCATGACCATGCGTGGTGTGCGGAAGCCCGGGAGTATGTGCCTGACGAGTGCGATGAGAGGCATCTTTCGTGATGATCCCAAGTCGAGAGCTGAAGTGCTTGGGTTAATTGATCGCGCGAGCTAGCCTACCGATTCGATTTGTAGATTGCTTCAAGAGAGCCGTGCGGATGCGAACGTGTCGTGCAAATGTTTCTTTTTTGAGTGACGAAAGTCTCAGCTTGGGACTAGTAATACGTTTAAATGCGTCTAATGCCTCGTAGCCGTTACTGCCACTCATAGCGAAGGGGCGGTCACACCGGCTAAACTAGTGACGAGGCGTTTTGAGAAAACAGGGCTGGTTGGCTTTAGGACAAGATAGCGAGTCTTGGGGCTGAGAAGTTGGGGATCGAATTGATCCTGATGAGTTCCAGCTCGCGGTTTGCGTTCTCTCTCGTGTGGAGTGACCTCAGATTTGCCATCCAGCTCACGCGGTGAGACGACTGGTCTCAACCGGAGCGGTGGGTTGCAGTCGAGCACACGAAGCAGAGCGTCCCGTTTCTTTCTTTGAGCCTGTGAACAATTAGATCAAGGCCTTGTGCAGTCTGACGCGTGATGGACATCGAGAAGCAACGCATACAAGATGATCTTCGCGGTATTATCTCGGGCGAGGTGTATTGCGATCCGGTCATGACGCAACTCTACGCGTCTGACGCCAGTATCTATCAACTTCAGCCTACAGGCGTTGTCAGGCCTCGTTCGCCCCAAGACGTCGTTGCCACGGTTCAGTACGCCGCCGAGCATGGGATTTCTCTTCATCCTCGAGGGGCTGGGACAGGAGTCTCGGGGGAATCCTTGGGGGCAGGATTGATTCTCGATTTCTCTCAATCCATGCGTCGGATCGAACTGCTGACCGAGCAAGCCACGGTGCGAGTCCAGAGCGGAGCCACGCTCTCGATACTGAATCGAACCCTCCGTGGGCGAGGACGCTGGTACGGCCCCGATCCGGTGACTCGAAGCGTGACGACAATTGGTGGTGTTTTATCTACCAATGCTTCTGGGAGTCATTATCTTCGCAGTGGATCGGCTAGGGATACTGTTGAATCGATTTCGGTCGTGACGGTTGATGGAGAGTTAGTCGAGTTGTCCCAGCATCGACCAGATGAGACGGGTACAGCGGGTCGGCTGGCGAGAGGCTTGATTGAAATTAACCATCAGTTTGAGTCGCTTATTGATGCACGACGACTCGCTACGCAGTCGCGGGGCGGGTACCGCTTTGACGGGATCATTTCGCCTGATGGAACCGTTGATCTTGCAAAGTTCATGGTGGGCACTCAAGGGACGCTTGGCATTGTGGTCGATGCTAAGCTGCGTACCGAATTGATACCGACCCACCGCGGTGTTGTGCTTTTGTTTTTTCATCGGCTCGATTCGGCTGCCCGATCAGGAGTAAAAGCTCTTCGCCATGGTCCGGTTGCTTGCGACCTGATGGATCGCAGGTTACTCCAGATCGCTCGCGAGACGAGTCAAGAATTCGCTAACGTTTTGCCACGCGAAGCGGAGGCGATGTTGCTTTTGGAGTTGCAGGGTGAAGCACTCTCTGATTTGACCGACCGCCTGCGGCGTGTCCAGGAATCACTCTCCGGAGGCACCGAGGGTGCGTTTGCTGGAATCGTGACGACGGATCAGGAGGAGCGAAATCGTTATTGGTCTCTTTCGAGGCGAGTTATTCCGCGATTGCAACGCGTCAAAGGTAATGCCGTCCCGGTTCCTTTTACCGAGGATCTTTGTGTTGCGCCTGAGCAGCTGCCAGACATGATCACGGCGATTCAAGATACCCTAAAAGCGAACCAAGTTACGGCTACCGTTTTTGCGCATGTTGGGCATGGGCAAGTTCATTTGCGTCCATTTTTAGATTTAGGTGATCCCAGAGATCGGGATCGATTGAGGCCATTGAGTGAACAGATTGCGGAAGTGGTGTGGCGTTTCGGTGGAGAGGTTAGTGTTGAACATCCGGCTGGGCTGAGTCGTTCTTACTTGTTACCGAAGCAGTACGGAGAGTTGTGGCAAGCCATGGGGCAAGTCAAGCGGCTCTTTGATCCCTCGATGCGTTTGAATCCAGGGAAACTGTTTGCCGCTGAGTTTCAAAAGCCGGATGAGAACTTGCGTCCGGCAACTGCGACCATTGAGATTGTGTCCGGTGATCGAGTATTGATCGAGGCTGACGCCAACACCAAGCTTCATTCTCGGCAAGTGGGTCGCACCACACCTCAGCTTCAGGTGCTGCAGCAATGGCCTGCGGGCAAGATGATTACGGACGTCACTCGAAGTTGCAACGGTTGCGCGCGATGTCGCACCACATCACCCAGTGATCGTCAATGTCCGGTCTTCCGGGCAACCGCTCGCGAAGAAGCAACACCGCGAGCCAAGGCGAATTTACTTCGTGCGGTATTGAGCGGTCAGTTGAAAGTGGATGACCTGACTGATGAACGAGCAAAGTCGGTGGTTGATCTTTGTTTTCAATGTCACCAGTGTCGAATTGATTGCCCTGCTTCGGTTGATGTACCGAAGATCGTTAGCGAACTCAAGGCTCAGTACGTCGCCACCAATGGCTTGCCGCTTTCTGATGCGTTGATTGGACGCATCGATACGATTGCGTCCGTGCTATCACTTCTTCCCTGGATTTCAAACCGTTTGATGCGCAGCCCATTGGCACGATGGGCCGCAGAAAGGCTCTTCGACCTCTCTGCCGTTCGCCAATTACCCAAACTCGTTTCGAAAACCTTCTTGCGTTACTCTGCTGCGAGGCGATGGAACCGTCCGCAGCCTCAAGGTGATTTAAAGGTTGCTTACTTCGTTGATGTCTATGCCAACTATTTTGATCCGGAAATTGGTCGCGCCCTTGGTGAGATTTTGCAGCAGAACGGGATTGGCTTGTATGTTCCTTCGGCACAGGTAGCAAGTGGGATTTCTCGGTTGAATAGTGGTGATGTCGGGAGTGCTCGTAAGATTGCTCGCAAAAACGTTCGTCTGCTTGCCGATGCGGTGCGTCAAGGGTACCGAATCATCGCTACCGAGCCTTCCGCGCTCCTCTGTCTCAAGCATGAGTACCCGAATCTTCTTGATGATGAGGATGCTCATCTGGTGGCTTCGAATTCATTTGAGGCTTGTCAGTATCTCTTGGAGTTGCATGAATCAGGGCGATTGAATTTAGATTTTTCAGAAGTGGTGTGTCGTGTCGCTTACCATCAGCCCTGTCATCTAAGGGTACTAGATCCGCAGGGAAGTGCTCCGAGATTGCTTTCTTTGATTCCGGGAATCGAAGTTGAAAATATTGATGCTGGATGTTCTGGCATGGCTGGTACGTGGGGGCTGCAGAAAAAGAATTACAGAAGCAGCCTTCGAATCGGATGGCCTCTAATTTCCAAGATGAGGTCTGCTCGAGTTTCCATTGCGACAACGGAATGTAGTTCGTGCAAAATGCAAATCGAACATGGTAGCGATCGTAAGACGTTGCATCCATTGAAACTGGTGGCCCATGCCTATGGGAGAATGCCCAAGGTCGAATCTGAATTATCGTCGTAGCGGACATCGGCAATGCGTGATGGTTCTGGTGTGGTCATCAGGTTTGATCTTCAGGAGAAAAGGGGGAGTTGTGGAATCAAGATTGGTGAAAGTTCGCATTGATTTGTTTGCTGGGGTGGGGGAGCGTGCCGGAGCGGATCACGTCATGCTTGAGTTGCAAGCCCAGCCCGATTCGACGCAAATAACGGCTCAAAGCGTTCTTGATTGCTTGGGGCAATCCTGCCCTTCTCTGTTGGATTTTCTGCCGAGTTGTCGACTCGCAGTTGACTGTGAATATGTCTCTGGTGAGACTCTTGTGGATGTCATTCAGAGTGAATTTGCACTGATTCCGCCGGTAAGTGGTGGGTAGCAGATTGCCTGCGTACATCGCTCGTTCTGTTTTTTGGTGATCATGATTCCGGCTTGTAATTGGTATGTCTCAGACCCGTGTTACCGTTGAAATTGTTGAAGAGCCAATCCAACTTGGTCGCTATGAGGATGATTTGGCTAACCCTGATGTGGGGGCGCACGCTTGGTTTCTTGGGGTAACGAGACGCACGACCGAGGGCAAAATCACCGAGACCCTCTTTTATCAGGCGCACCAAGAAATGGCGATGCGCCAGATGCAGAAGATCGCAATCGAGGCTGCTCAGCGATTTTCTTTGTCGGCTGTTGTGTTGGTCCACCGCCTTGGGGAGGTGTCAGTCGGAGAAGTCAGTGTGCTGGTGGGCGTTTGTAGCGGGCATCGCCCCGAGGCCTTTGCGGCGTTGCCCTGGATCATGGATCGCTTAAAAGAAGACGTTCCTATCTGGAAGCAGGAATGTGACGACCGCGGGCAGAGGCATTGGGTTCATTCTGACGAACCCCGTCAAGGATCAATTCTTCCAAACGAGGATGCCTCAGCCAATTAGTTCATCGAGTAGAAAATAATCGAGTACCAAAAAAGTACTAAGTAATTGAGTGCCAAGATACAGGTATCGAATGCAATGAGATTGGATGTGATAACAAGATGAGTTCCGAACGCCGTTTCTACTTTGATCACGCAGCAACGTCTTGGCCGAAGTCCGAGAAGGTGATGCATGCGATGATTGATTTCATGCGAGATTGCGGCGTTGCAGCGGGTCGAGGAGGGTATCGGTCGGCTGTTGAAGCGGATCAGTTGGTCAATCTGACGAGAAAGAAAATCGCCGCGTTGATTGATGCACCCACTCCAAGTTGCGTGAGTTTTCATGCGAATGGAACAGCCGCAATTAACGTTGGAATTCACGGTATCATTCGCGAGGGTGATCATGTCGTTGTATCCGCTGCAGAGCATAACAGTGTCTTGCGACCATTGGATGATTTGGTGAGTAAGGGAAAGCTACGTTTGACGGTTGTCCCTGTCAGCCAACAAGGGAATGTGGATTCCGAGGCATTTATCGGGGCAATCCACCCTGATACTCGGTTAGCAGTTTTGACTCACGCGAGTAATGTGACGGGGGCTCTGCAGCCAGTATCTGAGGTTGGGCGGCACTTGCGGGAGACTTCCACGCTGCTGTTATGTGATGCCGCGCAAACCTTTGGGGCGATTCCCGTGTCTGTTAAGGACCTCGGTGTCGATCTTCTTGCCGCTCCGGGGCATAAATGCTCCGGTGGCCCTCTTGGAACCGCTTTCCTTTACGTTGCACCGAACTTGCATGAGGACTTTCAGCCGTGGGTTCTCGGTGGCACAGGAAGCCAAAGTGAATCGCTGAAAATGCCAAAGGAGATGCCTGGTAAGCTTGAGCCTGGCAATCTGAATGTTCCCGCGATTGCGGGCTGGTGTGCTGCGTTGTCGGACCTGATGGATCTTGAGAGCCGACGGGCTCAGAACCAAGTGGTCGCAACGATGCTGAGGGATGGCTTGCGATCCATTGAAGGCTTAGAGGTGTATTCTGGTGAAGGCCCACTACCAGTGGTTAGCGTGGCGATTGATGGTTTGCCACCCTCTGACTTCGCGGCAATTCTTGACTCTGAATTCGGGATTGAAGTTCGCTCCGGGTTGCACTGCGCGGCGTTGATTCATTCTTGTATTGGGACGCAAGGGGTCGGGACCCTAAGAGTCAGTGCCAGTGCGATGACCACGGAAAGTGACATTCGTTATGTGGTTGATGCGGTCAGGCAGGTTGCTGAGGAGATGACGGGTAGTTGAAGTTCGAGTCGGTCCGTGTGAAGATCGTATCTCGGCGTTTTTAGGCTACTGTAGTTCGCCGAGACTTAGATGTTTATTCCAACCTATTTCGGGACCCAAATTCAATGAATCGCTCAGGGAAAGGGAAGACGGAAAAGAAGAAGCCTTGGTACGCTGAAGGTTTGTCTTTCACGTGCACTCAATGCGGTGAGTGCTGCAGCGGTGAGCCCGGATTTGTTTGGGTTGATCAAGAAGAAATCGACGCGATGGCTGATGAGATGCAATTGTCAGCCGATGTGTTCGAGCAGCGTTTCGTTCGTCAAGTCGGCACGGACCGAAGTTTGACCGAGTATCCGGATGGCGATTGTATTCTGCTTGATCCCGAAACGCGAAAGTGTTCGGTTTATCGGTCTCGACCGATCCAGTGTCGTACTTGGCCGTTTTGGGATTCAAATCTAGAATCCAAGAAAGATTGGAAAGAGACGTGTGAGGTTTGTCCCGGCGCGGGTGTCGGTCGTCTTTACACGTTCGATGAGATTGAGAAAGCCCGCACAGAGAAGTCGGTCTAAGAGATTGAGCAGCCATTTGGTGGGTCGGGGCTCAACGGTTTCTTACTCCATACCCCATCCGATTTTCCGTTCACGTAGATAAGTTTCAAATCGATTTTGCTCGATCGCTAAACGTGCTTCTGCCATGATCTTTTGGTAGTACGTCAAATTATGATGCGAGAGCAGGATTGGGCCCAGCATTTCACCTGCATTGAATAGGTGCCGCAGGTATCCTCTGCTGTGGCGACAGGCCAAGCATGGGCAGGATGGGTCAATCGGGTTGGTGTCTTCACGATGTATCGCGTTGCGAAGTTTCAGTGGACCTTGATCGGTGAATGCCAGGCCGTTGCGGCCATTGCGTGTTGGCATCACGCAGTCGAATAGATCAATGCCTCTCGCGACACTCTCAAGTAAGTCGACCGGACGGCCCACTCCCATCAGGTAGCGTGGTTTGAGTTCTGGCAAAGCGGGGGTGGTCGCAGCCGTGATTCGATACATCTCTGAAGGTGCTTCGCCAACACTGAGTCCCCCGACGGCGTAGCCAGTAAAGTTCATTGCAGCGAGTTCCGTCGCGCACTGAACCCTTAGTGCTTCATTGAGCCCTCCTTGGACGATTGCAAATAGTGCTTGCTGAGGTCGATTGGCCGCCTCTAAGCATCGTTTTGCCCAACGGATGGACCTCGCCATCGCAGCCTCAACTTGATCATCCGGTGCAGGTAGAGCAACCACGTGATCCAGCACCATGGCTACATCACTACCGAGCGACTCCTGAATTTCAATCGAGTGTTCCGGCGTGAGTCGGATGATGGCTCCGTCGATGTGACTACGAAATGTTGCTGCTTCTTCGGTGACCTCATTGATGGAATCGAGGCTAAAGATCTGGAAACCACCACTGTCAGTCAGGATCGGGCCTTCCCAGCCGCTCATGCCATGCAGCCCGCCAAGCTTTCGAACCGTTTGGTGGCCCGGTCTCAACGCCAAATGGTAAGTGTTTCCCAGGATCATGTGCGCGCCAGTGGCGGCGACCTGATCGATCGTGAGTCCCTTGACGGTACCCTGAGTGCCGACAGGCATGAAGCCCGGGGTCTGCACAGGACCGTGAGGTGTCAAAAAAACACCGCGACGCGCCATTGTGGACGCATCGCGGTGATGTAATTCAAATTGAAATTGGCTCATGTAGCCACGCGTGCCGTTTTCCTAGACCGGATCGATTTCGGGTTACCTGATCAGTTCTCTCTCTCAATTGGGCTACCTGCGGGGCAGCCGTTTAGAGAGTTTACCGGGAATCAGTCCCCACGCATTTTAAGTCCAAGATCCGTAAGCTTTTCGCGTACTTCATTTAGGCTTGTCACACCGAAGTTCTTGCACTCAAGCATTTCGTCGCCGGTCTTGCGAATCAGTTCACCAATGATGTTGATCTGCAAGCGAGCCATGCACTTCCTTGCCCGCACTGAAAGGTTGAGGTCGGAAATTGGACGGTCAAGAAATGCTTGTTCGTCGGGTGTCATGTGGCTGGTGTCGATCGGTGGATCGTTCTGCTTTTTCTCATGGGCAAATTGACCGAGAGAAAGCCCTTTGCTGGAGAGAATCTCCCGGATCTCAAACAGACTGGTTTCGCCAAAGTTTTTGCTGCTTAGCAGTTCCGCTTCGGACGTCCTCGTGAGATCGCCAATGGTTTCGATGCCCATTTTTTGCAGGCAATTTCGACTTCGTACGCTGAGTTCGAAATTCGTCACTGGCATGTTCAAGGTCTGTGCCAAGCGATCGTTTCGACGCTGTGCCTCTTCGTCATAAAGCATGTTGCCGGTTGCGGCAGCGTCCTTCATGTAGAGACGCGTTCGCGGGTGATCCGGATAGCAATCTAGGATTCGCTTGTAGCACATTTGTGCCTTGTCGAATTGATTGTTGTCTTCGTAGATCAGGCCCAAGTTGATCAAGACGCCGATACCGGTTGGGAATGCTTTTGCAGCCTGTTCGTACAAGCGTAAGCATTCTTCGTCATTACCTAGGCGGTCGTTTTCCAACGCGAGACCGAAAAGAGCACCTGCATGATTTTCATCGGTGTTCACGGCCCGTTGGTACAACGCGATCGCTTCGTCCATTCGTCCACCAACTGCCGCAACAGTTGCGGCTCGCTGGTACATGTAGTTAGCAGTTTGTTCGGTGGGTCCGAAGATGTCATCTAGCAAGGCTAGAGCTTGATCCACTCGGCCCGCGTAACGGTGGGCTTCCGCGATACCGATTTTGCACTGGTCATTGTCATAACCAGATGTTTGAGCTTGCTCGTAGGCAGTGATTGCCTGTTCGTAGCGTCCAAGTTCAAACTGGCCTGCACCTTGGTAAAAGAATGCCATTGCACTGCCGTCGGCGTTTCGCAGCGTTTCAATGGCATCACTGAATCGACCTAGCAGAAACTGGCAGACACCCATTTTGGATCGACCGGCCGGGCTAAGCGACTCGTCTTCTTCCATCTCCAAGACGGCGTCTCGAAGTTCGCCAAAATGTCCATAGTTTTCCGAGACTGCTTTGCGAATCGCGGTAACATCCGATGGGCCGAAGGAGTTGTTCGCAAGAACCATTTCCTTCAAGTCGAGCACGTCGAGTTCGACTTCACTCATTGAGACGAGTCTCCCGCCCTATTTTGGGCTGAAAAGAGTGCAAAATTTTAAAATGTTTGTTCCTGGGATCACGTGAACGAAGTCTCTGATCAGTCGTCAAAGAACAAGTTCTGCCGTCATCCTTACTGTGTATGATGTCAACTCGTTTTGGGCAGTTCATGCCGTCAACTCAATGACCTCAAAAGCCAGCGGTGGGATTTGAACCCACAACCCTCGCATTACGAATGCGATGCTCTGCCAATTGAAGCTACGCTGGCGTTTTATCTCATCGCAGTCTGCCCGCATAACTCGATTGGCCCGATCTGCCGGGTACCTGCGAGTCAAACGATTAGAAAATCCAATGATTCGCATCATTTCTAGACGCGATTCACTAATCATTCCAACCGATATGGGCGAGTCCGTTCTGGACCCTTTGAAACTGCCATGCCAAAACGCATTCTGATCCCAGAAAATACGCTTAAAACCTGCGGATCGTCAAGAGGCGGCGAATGAGTTCAGGCAACACCATACCCCAAGCGTGAGTTTGGGATACCCCTCACCCGCAGGTTGATTTGTTTTTTTTGGGCCAGGTCGCCCGAAAGGGGGGGCTACTCGAGGATTGTTGCCTTCTCAATCACAATCGGTTCGACGGGAACGTCGCGCATCGGGATGCCTCGCGGGTCAGCTTTTGCCCCTGTTTTAACAGACTCAATCTTATCGACGATTTCTTTGCCTTCGACGACAACACCGAATACTGCATAGCCAAAGCCATCCTGTGAACGCGGGCGATCGAGAAAGAGAGTGTCGTTCGAATTGATAAAGAACTGGCTTGGGGCACTATCCGGG